>CAIKZH010000136.1 GCA_903831865.1 uncultured Coriobacteriia bacterium | reverse complement strand
CGTCACCGGTTCCTTGATCGCCACCTCGCGCTCGAGGGTGGGATCGAAGCCGCGCCACACGACCGCCATCGCACCGCGGCCGAGCTCGCCCCTGAGCTCATAGGGTCCCAGTCGATCGGATTGCTTCTTCCTGCGTGCCATGTGCGCCCCCTCGTCATGGGCATCCTACGCTAGGTGATCTGCGCGGTGCGGGATCAGGCAGCCCTTCCTACTCACTCAAGGTCGTCAATCGACAGATGAGCGTAGAACAGTTGGGTCGATCATCTCGGCGTGCCCAGATATGAGGACACTCCCTGAGCTAGCCCTTGAGCCAGAGTGTGCTGATATGCCGCCTCGTTCAGCCGCCTGTCTTCCGCGCGATTCGAGAGGAAGCCCATCTCGACAAGAATCGTCGGGACGTTCGACCAGTTGAACCCTGCAAGGTCAGTGCGCGGTGCGAGTCCGAGGTCCTTGGCCCCGGTGACCGCGACGAGCGCACGCTCCATATCCCTGGCGGCATCAGCGCTCGGTCCTACGATTCCCGGGTTGTTCATGTACTTGGCACGTGCGGGAATCTGAATGGAGATCCCCTTGCGGCTCGCGTCAGTGCTCCCATCACAGTGAAGACGAACGGTGAGGTCAGCATGGGCTTCGTTCGCAATCTTCGCGCGCTCGACGTTGGATATGTCGACGTTCTCGCTGTGTCGCACCATCACGACTGTGATGCCTCGGCTCTCAAGCAACGGCTCGAGCAGCAACGCTACCTCAAGGTTGACCTTTGACTCTCGCACGTGCGTGACGACCCCCTCAGCGCCATCGGCCACCCTGGGCTTCCTCTCGGGGGAGCCTGGCCCGACAGGCTCGAGACGGTTGTCGCCAGCGCCTTGGTGCCCCGCGTCGATGCATACGACGAAGCTGCGCTGTGTGAGTGTTGGCGCCGCGGACGGCTGCGTGGCTGGCGCCGTTTGAGCAGTTGCAGACGGCTGAGTGGCATCCGTTTGCGACGGCGTTAGCGAGGACGGCGCCGGTGCCGCAGGCACGATGGACGGAGGTGGGAAGGTCGTGGCGAGCACGGCACCGCCGCCCCAGACGAGAGCAAGGATCCCCACAACGACCGCGCCAGACGTAAGGATCATCCTCGAGGTAGAAACGTATCGACGCCGTCCGGCCATGTCTTATCCTTCGCCTCGAGCGAGCGGGTTGGGCACGCCTAGTCACCAAGAGCGCGGTTGAGCTGCGCTCGAAGACCGGCCTTCAGCTTCTGGCTTGCGTAGTGCCCGGCGAGGAATGCAGGCTTGGGGCTGCTCCCCTCTTGGGAAGCAACGCAACCGTTGCTCAACGACTCGGCGCGAGTGAGATCAAGCCGAAGAACGGCGACAAGAATGTCCTTGCCCGTGCCGGATGAAAGGTTCTCCGCCTCAGAGAGGAGGCTCTGGGTCGTGCCCACGAGGTCGCTGGCCTGAGCTGCTGAGGAATTGGAGACGATGCCGTGGGCCAACTCTCTGTTGACCTGTGTCGCACATCCAGCAATGTCGCGGTCGATCTGGCCCTCTTGCCTATAGATACTGCGCGCGTCGGTGCCGGCGGGTGCAACCGACGGCGCAGATGTGGGGGCCGTGGCGATGCTTGTCTCAGTCGTCACCGACCCAGAGGCGCCGGTGACGGCCCCGCCGTTCCCCCCTGCGAACACGAATGCGAGCGCCAGGGCCGCGACCACGACGGCGCCTCCCACGACCCAGTAGGTGGTCTTGGCGCCGCCCACAGCCCCCGTGGCGACCGGTCCCGCGCTCCACGCGCCGGGTGACGGCGCCGATTGGGCACGCAGATCAGCGCGCATCTCCTCGGCAGACTGGTAGCGCGCTGCCGGATCTTTGGCCATGGCGCGGGAGATGACCGCCGCCAGCCACTGCGGCACGGTCGGGTCCAACTGTGCGGGAGTCGGCGGCGTCTCGTGCACGATCCGATACAGGACGGTCGTGGGTGGAGCGGCCTCCGTGGCGCCGAAGGGGTTGGTCCCTGCGAGCAGTTCGTAGGCGATCACACCGATGGCGAAGATGTCGGCACGGGCGTCAACCGGAGAGCCCACCACTTGCTCGGGGGCCATGTAGCCCGGGGTGCCGAGTACCTGACCGGCCTGGGTCATCGTCGAGGTCGTGCCCACGTGGGCGATCCCGAAGTCTGCGAGCTTCACTCGACCGTCGTCGGTCACGAAGATGTTGTCCGGCTTGATG
>CAIKZH010000135.1 GCA_903831865.1 uncultured Coriobacteriia bacterium | reverse complement strand
TCGGATTCTGGACGCCCGGCGGGGATCCGCCGGGCGATTTGTTTGTCTCCTACGACGCGCGTCGGCGGCTCGGCGCCGTTCGGCGCCGATCCGTGTCCGCTCGGCAGCGGCTACCTTTACGTACTACATATCGTGGCTCTACTATCGGTGAGCGCAACATATTGTGCGCCGGGGGAGCTGGGCTAGGCCTCGCGGTGAGTTCCGGGGCTCGCGGGACCACCGCGATTGAGTCGAGGGAGAAGGACTGATCATGGCCGATGTCGGCAAGACTGCGTGCTACTCGAGGGTGATCGACGAGACGCTCGCACCGAACGCTCTCAAGGTGCTGCAGCGCCGCTATCTGAAGCGAGCCGATGGCGGTCAGGTCGTCGAGCGGCCGTCGGAGATGTTCGCGCGCGTCGCGGAGAACATCGCATCGGCAGAACGGCTATACGGTGCGGACGACGCGCGCGTGGCAGACGTCGCTGCCGACTTCTACGACCTGATGACCTCTCTGGACTTCCTGCCCAACTCTCCGACGCTCATGAACGCCGGACGCGAGCTGCAACAGCTGTCCGCCTGCTTCGTGCTGCCTGTGGCGGACTCGATGGAATCGATCTTCGGCGCCGTGCGGGACACCGCCATCATCCACAAGTCCGGTGGCGGGACAGGTTTCTCCTTCTCGAGGCTGCGGCCCGCTGGGGACCAGGTGCAGTCCACGCAGGGCGTGTCGAGCGGCCCCGTGTCGTTCATGCGAGTCTTCAACCAGGCCACCGAGGCGGTAAAGCAGGGAGGCACCCGTCGCGGCGCGAACATGGGTGTGCTCCGCGTGGATCACCCGGACATCCTCGAGTTCATCCGGTGCAAGTCCGACGGCGACTTCGCGAACTTCAACATCTCCGTCGCTTTGACAGACGAGTTCATGGAGGCCGTCCGGGAAGGGAGTGCGTACGAACTGCGCAATCCTCGGGACGGCTCGTGCGCGGGTGAACTGGACGCCAGAGACGTGCATGAACTCATCATCGAGATGGCGTGGGCGACCGGCGACCCCGGCATCATCTTCATCGACCGTATCAACGCCGACAACCCGACGCCGCGTCAAGGTGAGATCGAGTCCACCAATCCCTGCGGGGAGCAGCCGCTCCTACCCTACGAGGCGTGCAACCTCGGCTCTGTGAACCTTTCGCGGATGGCGGCCCCGCGCGAGGGGCATCCGGACCTGGACTGGGACCGCCTGGCCGACGTGGTTCACAGGGGTGTCCGGTTCCTCGACGACGTCATCGACGTGAACGACTACCCGTTGCCCAAGATCGCAGAGGTCGCTCGAGGCAACCGGAAGATCGGCCTGGGCGTGATGGGGTGGGCCGACCTGCTGATACGTCTCGACATCCCCTACGACTCTGAGGAAGCCGTCGCGTTGGGCGAGAAGGCGATGGGCTTCATCGACGCAGAGGGGAAGTCGGCTTCACGGAAGCTGGCGGAGGAGCGCGGCTCGTTCCCCAACTTCGAGGGTTCTGTCTACGACGGCATGGAGGGCGCTCCGATCCGCAACGCGACTGTGACCACCATCGCCCCGACCGGGACGCTGTCGATCATCTCGAACTGCTCCAGCGGCATCGAGCCGTTGTTCGCCGTGAGCTACGTGCGGACGGTGATGGACAACGACCGGCTCGTCGAGGTGAATCCCACCTTCGAGGACGTGGCAGTGAAGCGCGGCTTCTACAACCGAGACCTGATGGCACTGATCGCTGAGCACGGGTCGCTGGCGGACATCGACGAGGTGCCCGAGGACGTGCGGAGAGTCTTCGTCACGGCGCACGACATCGCTCCCGTGTGGCACGTTCGCATGCAGGCGGCGTTCCAGAAGCACACGGACAACGCAGTGAGCAAGACCGTGAACTTCTCCAACGAGGCGACCGTCGCCGACGTCCGCGAGGTCTACCGCCTCGCTCATGAGCTCGGCGTGAAGGGCGTGACGATCTACCGGGACGGGAGCAAGCAGAACCAGGTGCTCTCCACGGGCAAGACGGCGGGGGCTCAGGCCGATCCGTCGCGCGCCGGCGAGATCGAGCCGCGGCCCAGGCCGCAGGTCACCGTCGGTCGGACCGAGAAGATCAAGACCGGATGCGGCAACCTCTACGTGACGATCAACGCCGACGAGCACGGCCTGTGCGAAGTGTTCACGCAGATGGGGAAGTCCGGAGGTTGCGCCTCGAGTCAGTCCGAGGCGCTCTCCCGGCTGATCTCGATGAGCCTGAGGGCCGGCGTCGACCCCTCGGCCATCGTCAAGCACCTTCGCGGCATCCGCTGCCCGTCGCCGACCTGGGCCGAGGGCGGCAAGGTGCTGTCGTGCGCGGACGCCGTCGGCATCGCACTCGAGCACTTCGTGGAGTGGCAGGCCACGGGAGAGTCGCCGACGGCGGTCGTGAAGAACACTGACAGGCTCGACAATCTCTCGGGGGCCTGCCCGGAATGCGGCGGGACTCTGGAGCACGAGAGCGGATGCGCGGTGTGCCGCACATGCGGATTCTCGAAGTGCGCGTAGCACGGACCAGGGCGGTGTGACGTGGGGCGGGACGGGAGGAGCGTGGACCCGGTCCGCCCCGCCGACTCGCAAGACGCGTGAAGGGGCTGTCGGCATGGTGCTCTCAGACAGGACGATCCGGGAGCAGCTGCTGGCCGGGCGCATCCGTCTCGAGCCGCTCGACGCAGACGACGTCCAGCCGTCGAGCGTGGATCTTCACCTGGCGGCCCGGTTCCAGGTGTTCCGAAGCTCGCGCTATCCGTACATCGACCCGACCATGGACCAGGTGGGGCTGATGGAACTGGTCGAGGCGACGGCCGAGGAGCCGTTCGTGCTCCACTCCGGCGAGTTCGTTCTGGGGTCGACGGTCGAGAGGCTCGGTCTGCCCGACGATATCGTGGCGAGGCTGGAGGGCAAGAGCTCGCTCGGGCGGCTCGGACTGCTGATCCACTCGACGGCGGGCTACGTGGATCCCGGGTGGAACGGCACGCTGACTCTCGAGCTCTCCAACGTCGCGAACCTGCCGATCCTGCTCACGCCGGGGATGCCCATCGGTCAGGTGTCGTTCATGTTCATGACGACGCCGGTCGACCGGCCCTACGGGTCCGCGGGGCTCGGGAGCCGCTATCAGGGGCAGAGCGAGCCGACCGCGAGCCGCTCGCATCTCGGCTGAGACCGCGGCGGGCGCTACAGACCTCGAGTCACGCGGCTGACGATCGAGGCCGGCGTGGATCCGGCGAGGTACTTGCCCGCCCGAGACTCCATGAGCGGCAGCCACCGAAGGCGACGGCGTATGTCGGCGGCAAGAGGCGCGATCGACGCTGCGTAGGCGGGCAGCGCATCCGACCCAGCGTCGGCGATCGCTGCACCGGCGAGCGAGCCGGAGCGCAGGGCGTAACTGATCCCCTCGCCTGAAGTGGGGGACATGAACCCGCCCACCTCGCCCGCGAGCAGCACTCGCCCTGAGCCGGGAACCACGTCGGCCATGCTTCTCACATAGAGGGCCGCGCAGGCCTCTCTGCGGACACTCGGACCGAGGGCCGGGATGCGGGAGCGCAGCGTGTCCAGCAGCCGGTCCTGCAACTCGGACGGCCGTTTGGTCTTCGGATAGAACACGGAGCCCACTATGGCCAGGTCGCCCTTCGGCACGAGGTAGCCGTAGCCGAAGCCCGCGCCCACATCGCGTATGTAGATGCAGTCGAAGTACGGCGGCAAGTCGCCAGAGAGACTGACGAAGTCCTGGAGAGTCACGTAGGCAGCGGCGGTGCCGCTGCCGAGGGCTCGCCGAACGGTCGAGCGCGCCCCATCGGCGCCCACAAGGAACGAGCAGCGAACCTCTGTCGCGTCGTTGCCGGACCCGAATCGGGCGATCACGCCCTCGCCGTCCTGCGTGACGCCTGCGAGCTTCGCGCCGCCGAGCACCTCGACCGACTCCGGCAGGAGCGACAGGAGCCACTCGTCGAAGCCCGCGCGGTCGACGTTGACGAACGAGAGGTCGGTCACCTTGCGGATGTCCCGGTCCCAGTCGACGTAGCGGAACGCCACGCTGCGGGGCTCGACGACGATGCTCTCGGGCACTCCACCCCACTCGCGCAGGAAGTCCTGCGTGAGCTCATGGAGCATCCCTCCGCAACTCTTGTTGCGGGGCAACGGCGCGGCGTCAGCCAGCAGGACGTGTCCCGCCGCCGAGGCACGCAGTGCAGCCATCACGCCCGCCGGTCCGGCGCCGATCACGATCGTGTCGTACGTGTCCGAACCGGGTCTGCCCACTGACGACCGTACCTCCCGACGCGCGGCGCCCTCGGTGTTCGTGCGCCCATGCTACGATGCGGCCGTCAGTATAGGGTGAAAGGACCGCTGTGGCGAAGTGCTGGGAATCACGCGGATGCGACGACGAGATGATGGCCGACTGTCCGCATAACGAACCCGGACACCAGTGCCCCGCCAAGTGCGCGTTCTCGACGTGCGACAGGACAACGCACAAGCTGACGACCGATCCCGCGCTCATCTTCGAGCCGTGGATCGACCGCACGGCGGCCATGAAGGAGAACTGCGCCTTCTGTGAGTTCTTCCTGAGCCACGGACCACACATCCCGTCCGGCGGCTGACCTGCGCGGCGGCACGCGCTCTCACAAGGGTACGCACTCTGGGACAAGGTCGGCGGGCGCTTCCCGTCTCGTCGACCGTCCCCCTTCCGAAAGGAGCGGATCCCATGGCGATGCCGACGGTTCCCGGTCACGGGGCGACCCACGCCCCGCGACGCCGGCTGCTGAAACCCAACCCGGTGGTCCTGGCCCTGGCGGCCTTCGAGATGGTCTTCTGGGCCGCCGTCGCGGTCTGCTTCCTTGGAGCAGTGAACCGCGCCGCGGGCGCCCTGAAGCTCGAGGCCAGGCTGAAGGCGCTCGATAAGATCCCGGACGCCTTCACTGAAGACGAGCGGATGGAGCTCGTGCACAAGGTGAAGACCCGAGCGCTCGGGCCGTTCTAGGTCGATGGGGGCGCGGGAGGCAGCTGACGTCGCCCGACTCCTCATCGAGTCCGGTGAGCGACTGCGCGCGGACGGCGCGGCGCAGGTGGGCGGTGCGTTCACCTTCGTTCCCGAGGCGGACGATTTGCTGCGGGAACGTCCGGAGGCCTTCCTCATCGGCGTGCTGTTCACCCAGGGGATACCCGCGGAACGCGCGTGGCTCGCGCCCTATCTGCTTCGTCAGCGCCTCGGGCATCTCGACGTTCGCAGGCTCGCCGCCGAACGGGACTCGGTGGCCGAGGCCGTTGTGCGGCCCCCGGCGCTGCACCGCTTCAAGCACACGCTGGGCGGATGGGTCTCGGACGCAGCCTCGCGTCTGATGGAGCAGTGGGAGGGCGACGCGTCGCGCCTGTGGGCGGGAGGCTCGAGCGTTCGCGAGGTGACGGAGCGCCTGACTGCCTTTTCGGGGATCGGTCGCAAGAAGGCCGCGATGGCCGTGGAGATCCTCACTCGCCACTTCGGGGTGCGTCTCGTTGAGATGGAGAGCGGGACGGTCGCCTACGACACGCACGTCAGGCGGGTCTTCCTGCGCAGCGGCCTCGTGGAGCGCGATACCTACGACGAGATCGTGGCCGCGGCCGCGCGCGCGTGTCCCGCGGCACCGGGGACGCTCGATCTGCCGTCGTGGCTGGTCGGTCGACAGTGGTGCCATCCCTCTTGCCCGGAGTGTGACGCGTGTCTGCTGCACGAGGTCTGCCCGCGGCTCACCCACCTGAGGGTGGAGGGAGTCGGAGCCCGGCGAACGGTCGCGGGGCCGCGGACGCCCGATGCGCGGAAGACCCCGCCGGCGTCAGTCGAGTGACCGGAACAGCAGACCCGACGGGAGCTTCGGCGCGAAGTACGTCGACTTCTGCGGCATCATCTCGCCGGAGAAGGCAAGCTGGGAGACCTGGGCGATCGGCGTCGCGCTCATGATGAAGACGGCGTCGTGCGTCTGCGCCGCATCGAGGGCCGCGTGCGCGTCCTTCGTGTAGGCGAGCCGGTCCAGCGTCTGCGGGACGTCGGGATGGATGTCCAGCAGCGGACGCAGCACAAGCTCCTGCAGGACGGCGGTGTCCAATCCCCGCCATGCCTGCGACGCATGCTCGGGGAATGCCTGATCGTGCGAGACGTCGTCTCGCAGCACGGCGATCTTCGTGGTGCCGCCTCGGGTGCGCACGATGAACGCCGGACCCGGGATCGAGGAGAGCGCCCGGCCCGGGTGTCCGGCTGGAAGGTCGCGCAGGTCGAAGTGCTCGCGCAGCGCGGTCCAGAAGGCATCAGGATCGAAGGCGCCTGAAGGAGCGTCCGCGATGCGGTGCGTCGGGCTGACCGCCAGTCCCGCGTCCTCTACGCTGACCAGCGCCATCATCACCGACTCGTACGGCGCCTCTGGCCGGAGGGCGCCGTCAGTCTCGCGGCGCTCGTCGCGATAGGCGAGGGCGGTCGTGTAGCGATGGTGGCCATCCGCGATGATGACGGACCGCTCGCTCAGAAGGTCGGCGAGGGCGGCGTGATCGGCCGGGTCGGTGATCGCCCACAACGAGGCGCGCCCCCCCGAGTCGTCGGTCGCGCGTGCCAGCGGGGGAGTGCCCGTGACCTTCGCGGCGAGCGAGTCAGCCACACGTTCCGTGTCTGAGAAGAGCGCCAGGATCGGACTCAGGTTGGCCGCGGTGGCCCGGGTCATGTTCAGCCGGTCCTCGATCGCCTTCGGCAGCGTGAGCTCGTGCGGCAGTATGACTCCCGCGGAGAACGGCTCAAGGCCGACGGCGGCGACGAAGGAGCATCTCGTACGCTGCTCTCCCTGAGACTCGAAGGACTGCTGGAGGACGTAGATGGAGTCCCGGGCGTCCGCGACGAGCACGCCCTCGGCTCGCCACCGGCGCCAGCGCTCGGCGGCCACCCCATATCGGTTGCCGGGGGCGGCCCGGTCCAACGGACCTTCGGGGAGCTCCAGCGCGACGACGTTGTGGGGATCGCGCTTCAGCAGCTCGGCCCGTCTCTCAGGGCCGATGACGTCGTAGGGCGGGGCCGTGAGCGAGGAGATGTCGGCGCCGTCGGATCCTGCGTAGCGCAGGGCACGGAATGCGGTCACTCGCGGCACGTCTGCGGCCCCTTCCAGTGCTGTCAGTGCTACCGAAGCTCGTCGCGTGCGAGCCATCCTACCCGAGCAGATACCGCAGTACCACAAAGCTTGCGATCCCCACCAGCACGGCGCCGAGGAAGCTCCGCGTGTAGCGGTAGACGACCGCGGTCGGCAGCGTGGCGAAGAGGTAGGGATTGTGCGCGAGGGGCAGGTAGCGCCCATCGGGTCTGAGGACCTGGACGGCGACGATCGCGGCCATCACGGACACGGGGATGTACCCGAGCCAGCGCTCGACCACGGAGGGCAGACGAAGGCGCGACATCACCAGCATCGGTGCGCCCCGCACGACGATGTTGGTGATGGCCATGCCTGCCACGAGGCCCCATGCGAGCGCCGGCGTCATCGTGGCACCGCCGTCATGACGCTCGCGGCGACGACCGCCGCGAGCACGACCGGCCACTGCCCGGGAAGCGCCGCGGCGAGCACGAGAGCGAAGGCGGCGGCGAGCACAGCGGCGACGAGCGTCCTGGCTCCCGTGACCTGGCCGACCAGCAGGGCCGTGAACATGGCGGGCATCGCGAAGCCGACGCCCCAGCGAGCGGGGTCGCCGATCGCCGAGCCCGCGAGCGCCCCGGCGAGGGTACCGAGGGTCCAGCCGAGCCAGGAGACCGCCCCGACCGCGAGCATCGACCAGCCGTCGGCGCGCCCCTCGAGGGAATCGTCGATGTTCACGGCGAACGTCTCGTCGGTGAGTGTGAAGGCGATGAGCAGTTGCTGCCATCGCGGCGTCTCCCGGGTGCGCGGCGACATGGTGGCCGAGAAGAGCAGGTAGCGCAGGTTCACGACCCCTGTCGCAACCAGCGCGGCGGTGAGGTTGGCGGAAGATTGCAGCGCGGCCAGGCCGATGAACTGCCCGGCTCCGGCCAGGACGAGCGCCGAGCACGATGTGGCCTGCGCCACGGTGAAGCCTGCCGCGGTCGCGGCCACGCCGAATGCCGCCCCGACAGGAACGTATCCCAGCAGGATCGGGAGTCCGAGTCGCACGCCGCGCACGAATCGCGCGCTCCGCGTCGGAGGGACGCTCTCTGGGCTCAGGGGCTTCGACATGCGGGCCAGCATAGCATCGGGGATCCTCCACCCTGCGACGTGCGCGGCACCGTTCGGCGGGAGCCCTGCGCGGGCGGCATGGGAGTCGCGGGGGAGTAGAATCCGAGTATCGGACCGGCGAAGGTGAGCACGATGGAATTCTCGATATGGTGCCCTACCGACGGAACCGTCGAAGTCGATCTGGAGGACGTGGATTCCATCGTCGTGCGCTCCGGCTCGGACGTCGAGGTGGTGTTCGTCTGTCCGGTGTGCGGCAGGCACATCACCTTCGCTGCGCAGATACCTCATGCTCTTCTCGCAGGTCTGGACGACGCGTGGGTCCGGGTCGAGGACCGGGAGGTGAGTGCGACCACCTTGCGCCGCGAGTCTGGACCCGAGGTCGCGCCGTCGTCGCCGGATGTGCCGCTCGTGGAGGACTCCTCGGTGGAGTCCTACTGCGAGTACTTCCGGCGCGAACTCGCCGAGGCGGAGACTGTCGAGGCGATGCTCGCTCTGATGGACATGAGCGACTCCTAGGCGAGCGGGCGGCTTCGCGTCAGCGCCACGCGGTGAACGCCGCGCGCCTGCGGCTCGCGAACCACAGAGGCAGCGCCAGCAGCACTCCACAGACGAAGCCGCCGACGTGCGCGAAGTACGCGACGCCCCCGCCGGCCGATGCGGGTCCGACCGTGGCGATCCCGGATCCGAGCTGGAGGACGAACCACACGACGATCACGACCCACGCGGGGATCAGCGCCACTTCGAAGAAGACGATGATGAAGATGGCCGTAAGGACCCGGGCGCGCGGGAAGAGCAGCAGGTAGGCGCCGAGCACACCGGCGATCGCGCCCGACGCGCCCAATGTCGGAACGTCCGCGAACCCGCTCGCGACGGTCTGCGCGATGGTGGCGACCACGCCGCACACGAGGTAGAAGCCGAGGAACCACCACGGGCCCATCCGGTCCTCGACGTTGTTGCCGAAGATCCACAGGTACAGCATGTTGCCGCCTATGTGCAGCCATCCGGCGTGCAGGAACATCGCGGTGAACACGGTCACCCAGACGGCGGGGCTGCCCGCCGACGACGCGAGATGGGCCGGGTCGAACGCCCAGGTGAGGTAGAACGCGTCGAGCGCGCCCGCTCCGGCGGTCGCCTGGAGGTAGAGCTCGTAGGCGAAGACCGCCACGTCGAGGCCGATGATCGTCCATGTCATCCACGTGAGGCGGGACGTGGGGTTCTCGTCTTTGAGTGGGAACAAGGCCGTCGCTTCCGCCGGACTTCGAAACGCTGTGATCGATGCGATGCCCCGGTGCGGGTCGGGGCGCGGGGCCGCAGCCGGAGTGTATCCTAGTCCAGCAGCCGTCGGGCGTGGCCCGGGACTGGCTCCGAGAGTCACTCGCGAGGAGGAAGATCGTGACCCTGACCGGTGTGATCGTCGTCGCGCTCGTGGTCATCGTGGCCGTCTCCGTGATCGTGCTCTACAACCGCCTGGTCACGCTGCGGAACAGGTGCGACAACTCGTGGGCCCAGATCGATGTGCAGCTCAGGCGGCGCTACGACCTGATCCCGAACCTCGTCGAGACGGTCAAGGGCTACGCCGCGCATGAGAGGGAGACGCTCGAGAGCGTCGTCCAGGCCCGAGCAGCCGCGATGGCCGCAGGCGGTGTGGGGGAGCGCTCCGCCGCCGAGAACGCGCTCAGTTCGACTCTGCGGTCGCTGTTCGCGGTAGCGGAGGCGTACCCGGACCTGAAGGCCAACCAGAGCTTCCTCGATCTGCAGGCGCAGCTCACGGACACCGAAGGCAAGATCGCCTACGCGCGGCAGTTCTTCAACGACTGTGTCATGAGCTACAACATGGCGACGCAGACCTTCCCCTCCAACATCCTGGCGGGTCTCTTCGGCTTCCACGACAAGACATACTTCGAGGTGGAGGCGAGCGTGAAGGAACCGGTGAACGTCCAGCTCTGACCGCGAGCGCGACCCGATCCGTCCGATCGTCCTAGGAGTCACGAGTGGCCGCTCTCGCTTTCCCGCAGATCGACCCCGTGGCCTTCTCCATCGGTCCTCTGGCCGTCCGGTGGTACGGGCTCGCGTACCTGGCCGGCTTCCTCTTTGCCTGGTACATGCTCCGCGTGCTCGATGAGCGCTGGAAGATGGGTCTGGGACCTGACGGGCGCGCGACCACGGTGCTCGCTGCCGTCATAGGCGTCGTGGTGGGGGGACGCCTCGGCTATGTCCTGTTCTACGGGGCGGGGCAGTATTGGCGCGCGCCTCTCACCGTGTTCGCCATCTGGGACGGAGGCATGTCGTTCCACGGAGGCCTTGTCGGGATCCTTCTCTGCGGGTGGTGGGTGGCGCGTCGCTACAGGGTGCCGTTCCTGCGGCTCGCCGACGCCGGCGCGGTGGCTGCGCCTTTCGGCATCATGCTCGGGCGGATCGCCAACTTCATCAACGACGAGTTGTGGGGTCGGGTGGCCACGGTGCCGTGGGCCGTCGTATTCCCCGGGGCGGGTCCGCTCCCGCGACACCCGTCGCAGCTCTACGAAGCCGCGCTCGAAGGGCTCGTCCTGCTGATGGTGATGCTCCTGCTGGCCCGGCGCCGCCGATCCGACGGCTTCATGTTGGGGTGGGTCCTCACCCTCTACGGCATCTTCCGCATCTTCGTCGAGTTCTTCCGGCAACCCGACGTACAGATCGGGTTCCTCCGGGGCGGCGTGACGATGGGACAGGTGCTGAGCGTCCCCGTCCTTGTCTGTGGGGTCCTGCTGCTGTGGTACGTGGCTCGGCATCCGACAGGCCAGCAGCACGACGCCTCGGCCGTGAGCGGGGCCCCGGCCGGATCGGCCGTCGCCCCGGACGATCCCGTCACCGCCGGCGCCGGGCCAGAGGACAGGACGGCGGGGGGACTGTGAGGGGCGGGTCTGCGGTCCTCGCGCTCCTGTTTCTTCCGCTCGCGATGTGCGCCTGCCAGCCCGCCCAGGGCGTGGTCTCCCAGTGGCCGAGTGCGACGAGCGAACGCACGGTCCCCGGACCCGGCGGGCCCGCGGTGTGGCCCCTGACGGGCCTTCCGGCCCCCTCGGCAAGGGCGACTCGCCAGCGCGTCGTCGCCGTGAAGGTCGACAACTCGGCGCAGGGTCGCCCGCAGTCGGGGCTCGGACAGGCTGATGTCGTGTACGAGACCATGGCGGAGGGTGGGGTCACGCGCTACACGGCGCTCTACCAGTCCAACGTCCCGGCGTCCGTCGGGCCTGTGCGGTCCGCCCGGGCGGTGGACCTCTTCCTTGTGGCCCAGTACCGCGCAGCGTTCGCTCACGTGGGGGCCGAGAGCAAGATCGTGCGAGAGCTCTCCGACCGGAAGCGGTTCGCCGACGTCGACGAGAACAGCGTCCCCGGACCCTTCCGTCGCGCGAAGGCCAGGTCGGCGCCGTACGACGTCTACGTGGATGCTGCCGCGGTCCGGGCATCTGCGGTGAAACGCGGGGCGACAGCCACCGCCACCGTCGAGGGGCCGTCGTTCGCGCTCCAGAAGCCTCCCGGCGCGACGTCGGCGGGCATCCAGGTCGACATCACATACTCGTCCGCGGCAAAGGTGGAGTGGCGTTGGGACGCGGCCGTCGACGCCTATGACCGGTACATCGATGGCCATCCGGATATCGATGCCGAGAGCGGGCACCAGCTCCGCACCCAGAACGTGGTCGTGCTCTGGACACGGCAGAGCCCTCGTCCGCACCGCGACGCTGCCGGGCAGCGGGCACTCGACATCCTCCTCTCAGGCAGCGGCCGCGCGTCAGCGTTCCGGCAGGGCTCTCACACGGACGGCGTGTGGCAGGCGGGTCCGGCCTCGCCGCCGCAGCTCACCACCTCGGACGGCCGGCTGATCAGATTCGAGCCGGGAACGACGTGGTACGAGGTCGTGGCGAACGACCAGGACGTGATCATGCGGTAGCGGCGTCGCGATTCCGCACCTCCGGGGCGGTTGTTGGCCTTGGAGGCGGGCGCTAGACTTACGTATCCTGACCCCCGGCGCCGTCGAGACCAGGCGCGACGCACCCCTGAAGGAGCGGAACAGCATCATGAGCGAGAACCCCGGGACCACCGGCACCCAACGTGTGAAGACGGGGCTGGCCGAGATGCTCAAGGGCGGCGT
The DNA here is from genome assembly GCA_903831865.1 of uncultured Coriobacteriia bacterium. Taxonomy (GTDB): domain Bacteria; phylum Actinomycetota; class Coriobacteriia; order Anaerosomatales; family PALSA-660; genus PALSA-660. Next base: position 3,305 of record CAIKZH010000135.1, on the reverse strand, counting down.
GATCATGGACGTCGTCACCGCCGAGCAGGCCAAGATCGCCGAGGACGCCGGCGCGGTCGCCGTGATGTCTCTCGAGCGCGTGCCCGCGGACATCCGCGCGGCCGGCGGAGTGGCCCGCATGGCCGATCCCACGATCGTCGAGGCCATCGTGGCCTCCGTGTCGATCCCGGTGATGGCGAAGTGCCGCATCGGTCACTTCGTGGAAGCGCAGATACTCCAGTCCCTCGGCGTCGACTACATCGATGAGTCCGAGGTCCTCACGCCGGCCGACGAGGAGCACCACGTCGACAAGTGGGCGTTCTCCGTGCCGTTCGTCTGCGGCTGCCGCAACCTCGGGGAGGCGCTGCGCAGGATCGGGGAGGGCGCCGCCATGGTCCGGACGAAGGGCGAGCCCGGGACCGGCAACGTCGTCGAGGCGGTCCGCCACATCCGCGCAGTGAGCGACGAGATCGCCCGCCTGCGCGGGCTGCGGTCCGAGGAACTCTTCGCCGCCGCGAAGGATCTGCAGGCGCCGTATGACCTCGTGCGATGGGTCGCGGACAACGGGCGCCTGCCCGTGGTGAACTTCTCTGCGGGTGGCATCGCCACTCCGGCGGACGCGGCCCTCATGATGCAGCTGGGATGCGACGGCGTGTTCGTCGGGTCCGGGATCTTCAAGAGCGGCGATCCGGCGAAGCGCGCCCGCGCCATCGTGGAGGCGACCACGCACTACGAGGACGCGGACATCATCGCCCGGGTCTCCCGCGACCTCGGCGAGGCGATGGTCGGCATCAACATCTCCGACATACCGGCGGGCGAGCGGATGCAGGAGCGTGGCTGGTAGCGTGAGGGTCGGCGTACTCGCCCTGCAGGGGGCGTTTCGGGAACACATCCTGAGCCTCGAGGCCCTGGGTGTCGAAGCTGTCGCCGTGCGCCTTCCGGACCAGCTCGAAGGCTGCGCGGGACTCATCATCCCGGGCGGAGAGTCCACTGCCATCGGTAAGCTCATGACGTCCTACGGCTTCTACGAGGCGCTGTGCACGGCGCACGATCAGGGCATGGCGATCTGGGGCACGTGCGCCGGCGCCATCCTTCTCGCACGCCGCGTGCTCGATGCACTGCCCGACCAGCGCACGCTGGAGCTCATGGACATCGCGGTGCGGCGCAACGCATACGGTCGCCAGGTGGACTCCTTCGAAGCTGAGCTGACCGTGGGCGGCGTGGCAGGAGCCCCGTTCCCCGGCGTCTTCATACGCGCCCCATGGATCGAGGAGACCGGCCCCTCCGTGGAGGTGCTCGCCACGCACGGCGGCCGCACCGTCGCTGCACGGGAGGGCCGCCTGCTCGCCACGACCTTCCATCCGGAACTCACAGGCGATCCGCGCATCCACGGGTTCTTCGTCGACACGGTTGTCGGCTCCTGACGGAGCCGGGTCACCCACTCGCGCTTCGGGTATGCTTGGCTGCGGTCACGTCTGCGCGCCGCGCGCGCTCATCGAAAGGCACCGAGCATGTCCGGACACTCCAAGTGGGCGACCACCAAACATCGCAAGGCGGCGCAGGACTCGAAGCGCTCCGCTCTCTTCTCCAAGCTGTCGCGTGTCATCACCGTGGCGGCGAAGACCGGAGGCGACCCCAGCCCCGAGAACAACGCGTCTCTGGCCGCCGCGATCGCGAAGGCGAAGAGCTACTCGCTGCCCAAGGAGAAGATCCAGACCGCGATCGACAAGGCGTTCGGCGCCGGAGCGGGCGCGAACTACGACGAGATCGTCTACGAGGGTTACGGGTCCGGAGGGATAGCGATCTACGCCGAGGCGCTGACGGACAACCGCAACCGGACCGCCGCGGACGTGCGCGCTGCGTTCACGCGCGCGGGTGGCTCGCTCGGCGCGACCGGCTCCGTCGCGTTCCAGTTCGAACGCAACGGCGAGATCGTGATCGACAAGTCCGCCGCTCCCGACGAGGAGGACCTGCTGCTCGCGGTGATGGATGCCGGCGGTGACGACCTTGAGGACAACGACGAAGAGTTCGTCGTTCTCACCGACCCCGGCTCGGTCATGGCCGTCAAGAACGCGCTGGAGGCCGGCGGCATCGCGGTGAAGGGCGCCGAGCTGACGATGCGCGCGAAGAACCCGGTCGCGGTCGACGTCGTGACGGCGCGCAAGGTGATGCGCCTGGTCGACCACCTCGAGGAGAGCGACGACATCCAGGATGTCTACACGAACATGGACATGACTGAGGAGATCGCGGCGGCGCTCGACGAGGACTGAGCACGCTCCGACGATCCCCACTGGAAGGGCGCCCTTGAGGGGTCGCCCTTCTCGCGTTTTGCGCGCCCCGTCCCTGTGCCGTATCCTGAACATACGTTCGATTGGCCTGGTCTCGGGAGGGCGAAGGTGTCGGTGATCATCCTCGGAGTGGATCCCGGTCTCGCCAACACCGGATGGGGGCTTGTCGAGGCGCAGGGCAGCCGCCTGCGTTGCATGGGCTACGGGTGCATCAGGACGACACCGGCCGAGGGCACGGCGCGGCGCTGCCGCCTGGTGTGTGACGGGCTCGCGGAGGTCATCAGGAGGCACCGGCCGACGGAGTCCGCGCTCGAGAACATCTACTTCAACCGGAACGTCGCGACCGCCATGGCGACCGGACAGGCTCGAGGGGCGGCGCTGGTAGCCATCGCGCAGGCCGACATGGAGTTCGCTGAGTACGGCCCCGGAGAGATCAAGCTGGCGGTCGTGGGCAGCGGCGCCGCCGACAAGGCCCAGGTCACCTACATGGTCCGCGCGATCCTCGGGCTGGACCACGATCCGACACCGGACCATGCGGCGGACGCGCTCGCGGCGGCCATATGCCACGCTCACCAGCGGGTCGCTCGCGCCCGGCAGCGTGACGCCGCTGTCGGCCGGGGCGCGGCGTCGTGATCGCCTTCCTGACCGGCACCATCGCCTCCAGATCCGCGGGCCAGGCGCTCATCGACGTCGGGGGCGTCGGCTATCGCCTCCTGATGTCCACGTCGTCGCTCGCCGACCTGCCCGCCGCCGGCGACGAGGCCACGGTCCACACCTACCTGCACGTCCGCGAGGACGAGCTCACGCTCTACGGGTTCAGCGGCGAGGACGAAAGGGACGTGTTCGAGCGGCTGATCGCGATCAGCGGCGTCGGGCCCAAGGTGGCGCTCGCCGTGCTGTCGTCTCTGCGGCCCGACACGCTGCGGACCGCGATCGCGCGCGACGACGTCGCGCTGCTCTCGACCGTGCCGGGAATCGGCAGGAAGACCGCTCAGAGGCTGCTGATCGAGTTGAAGGACGCGCTGGGCGCGCCGGACC
>CAIKZH010000134.1 GCA_903831865.1 uncultured Coriobacteriia bacterium | reverse complement strand
GCTCGGCCATGGAGTCGATCAGCGAGAGCATCCTGCGCTTCGGCGCCAGTGACTGTGCGCTCGCTCCGCCACACTCGAGGCGCGTGATCTCCACCTCGAGTTCGCGAGGATTGTCCAGGAACTCGTGAAGGGGCGGGTCGAGGAGCCGGACGGTCACCGGCAGGCCGTCCATCGCCGCGAAGATGCCGAGGTAGTCCTCGACCTGAGCCTTGAGCAGCCGCTCGAGCGGAGCGGCGCGCTTCTCGGACGTCTCGGCGATGATCATGTCCTGCACGATCTGCTTCCGCTCGCCGAGGAACATGTGCTCCGTGCGCGCCAGGCCGATCCCTTCGGCGCCGAAGCTGCGGCCGAGCGCCGCGTCGTCGGGCGTGTCGGCGTTCGCCCGCACACCCATGGTGCGGAATCCGTCGGCCCACTTCAGGATGATGTCGAACTCGTCGGACACCTCCGGCGCGACCAGCTCGACCGCGCCGACCACGACGATGCCAGCCGTGCCGTCGATGGAGATGACGTCGCCCTCGTGCAGCTCCTTCTCGCCCACGCGCACGACCTTGTGCTCGGCGTCGATGCGCAAAGCCTCGGCCCCGCACACGCATGGCTTCCCCATGCCGCGCGCGACGACCGCGGCGTGCGATGTCTTGCCACCGTGAGAGGTGAGGATGCCCTGTGCCGCGATCATCCCGTGAAGGTCGTCAGGGGTGGTCTCCCAGCGCACCAGGATCACCTTGTGCCCCGCAGCCGCGGCCGTCTCGGCCTCGTTGGCCGTGAAGACGACCTCTCCCACCGCGGCGCCGGGTGAAGCGTTGAGGCCCTTCGCGAGCGGCGTGTACGTCTCCTTCGGGTCGAACTGCGGATGGAGGAGCTGGTCGAGCTGATCCGGGTCGATGCGCAGGACAGCCTCCTCGCGGCTGATGAGACCCTCGCCCTCCATGTCCGCGGCGATCTTGAGCGCGGCTCGCGCGGTCCGCTTCCCCACTCGGGTCTGCAGCATCCAGAGCTTGCCCTGCTCGATGGTGAACTCGATGTCACACATGTCGCGATAGTGGCCCTCGAGCGTCCGGAAGACGTCCTCGAGCTCGGCGCCCGCTTCGGGCAGGACATTCTTCAGATCGGCGATGGGCTCCGTGTTGCGGATACCCGCCACGACGTCCTCGCCCTGGGCATCGGTGAGGAAGTCACCGTAGAAGACCTTCTCGCCGGTGGCGGGGTCGCGGGTGAACGCCACACCGGTCGCCGAGGACTCGCCCTTGTTCCCGAAGACCATCGACTGCACATTGACCGCTGTGCCCAGCGCATCGTCGATGCGATAGAGCTTGCGGTAGTCGATGGCGCGCTTGTTCATCCACGACTTGAAGACGGCCTCGATCGACAGCAGCAGCTGCGTCTCCGCGTCCTGAGGGAAGACCACCTTGCCGGACGCGTCTACGAGCTGCGGGAACTCCGATGCCGAGGCGTGCTCGCCTACCACGTCCTTGAACTGAACGACCATGTCACGCCAGTCGTCGGCGGACAGCTCGGTGTCGGTGTGGACACCGTTCGCCTGCTTCTTCGCGCTGATGGCGTTCTCGAACAGGTCGCCCTCAAGATCGAGCACGACCTTCGAGAACATCTGGATGAATCGACGGTAGGAGTCCCACGCGAAACGCTCGTTGCCTGTCTGGGCGATCAGGCCCTCGACCGAGACGTCGTTGAGCCCGAGGTTGAGGATCGTGTCCATCATCCCCGGCATCGAGAACGGGGCGCCGGAACGGACCGAGACGAGCAACGGGTCGCGGGGGTCCCCGAGGCGCTTGCCCATCTTGCCCTCGAGAGCATTGAGGTGGGAGCGGATGTCATCCACCAGCCCGTCGGGGTACTGCCCGCCGGAGCTGTAGTATTCCGCGCATGTCTGGCAGGAGATCGTGAAGCCGGGAGGGACGGGCAGGCCCAGATTGGCCATCTCGGCCAGATTGGCCCCCTTGCCGCCAAGGACGAACTTCAGGTCCCGGTTCCCCTCGGTGTCGTTGACGCCCTTCGCGTCCTTGCCGAAGGCGTAGATGCGCTTGGTCTCGGCCACCGTGTGATCCCTTCCTCGGGCTTGTGCGCGAGCGGAGCATGGCTGCGGGCCATGTGCTGGCAATCGTAGCAGGATGGGCGAGCGAGCAACACGGTTGAAACAACGAGGTCCCGTCGGCCCTCGCGCAGCCGGTGACAGCGTGACCGTGCGATCGGGCCGCAGCCGCGCGAGGAGCTAGTGAAGCAGCTCCGACTGGTCCATGTAGCGCAGGATCTCCTGAGCCGTCTCCTCGATAGCACGTCCGCCCGTGCGGATGACGATGCAGCCGAGTCGCCGCATGACCGCGCGCGCCTCGTCGAGCTCCGAACGGACCGCGTCGAGCTCGGCGTACTTGCGGGCATACGTGCCCAGCTCCGCCATCCGCTGGCGACGGATCTCCACGAGCAGTTCGGGCTCGGTCACGAGCCCGAAGATCCTGCGGCTGTCGAGCTCGGCGAGTTCCGGCGGCGGGTCGATGCTGCCGGCGAGCGGGACGTTGGCGACCCGGTATCCCTTGAAAGCAAGGTACATCGAGAGCGGCGTCTTGCTCGTGCGGGACACACCCACGAGGACGATCTCCGCCTTGGCGAGCTCCTCGGTGTTTCGGCCGTCGTCGTGCTTCACGGCGAACTCCAGCGCCTCGATCCGCTCGAAGTAGCCGCGGTCGGTGCGCCTCGTGAGGCCGGCCTCCCACGCCGGCTCCCGACCCGACAGCCCCTCGAGCGCGCTCACCGCGGGGCCGAGGATGTCTATCGCTGTCACGCGGAACTCCGCGGAGATCTGCGCCATGGCGTTGCGCAGCTTCGGTTCCGCGAGCGTGTAGAGGAAGATCCCGCCGTCGTTGCCGGCCGCCGCCTCCACGAGTCCCCTCAGCTGCCCGGCTGTAGAGACCCGCGGCAGCCGCACAACATGGAAGACGTCTTCCGGGAACTGGGTGAGTGCGGCCTTGGCGACATGGTCCGCCGTCTCCCCCAGAGAGTCGGAGAGGATGTACAGGGTGGGCGGATGGGCGGCGTCCACGGCAGTTCGTCAGCCCTCGAGCGCCGCGAGGTCGGCAAAGCCGGCGAACGGCTCGATGACCATGTTCAGCAGGGCGAGCCGGTTGTGGCGCACCGTCTCGTCCGGGTCCATCACCAGCACTCCCTCGAAGAACGCGTCCACCGGGTCGCGCAGGCTCGCCAGAAGACCGATGGCCTCGTCGTAGGAGCGGCGTGTGATGGCCGCGGAGAGATCCATCCGCACCCCGAGCACCGCCTCGTAGAGCGCCTTCTCCTGCGGCCCCATCGAGGTCGCGTCGGGCCGGACACCGGCGGACGGGTCCGCGAGGTTCGCCGCGCGCTTGAAGGCCACCAGCACGTCGGCACCCGCGTCGCTCGCGCGCATCGTCGTGAGCGCCGTGGCGCGCGCCAGCACGTCGGCCGGGTCGTCCACCGTGTTGTCGAGCAGCACCGCCGAGATGATGTCGTGCGCCAGTCCACGATCGCGCAGCAGCACGCCCAGCCGGCCCTTGAAGAACGCGCTGATCGCGGCGCCCACATCGGCCGGCTCGAAGGACGCGGCGTCGCGGTAACTCTCCAGCGACGCCTCGATCGCGCGGTCCAGGGTGATGGCGAGGCCCCCTTCGAGGATCATCGCGAGGACGCCGATGGCGCTGCGCCGAAGCGCGTAAGGGTCCGCTGAGCCGGTGGGACCCTGGCCGATCGCGAAGATGCCGCAGATCGTGTCCAGCTTGTCCGCCGCCGACAGCAGCATCCCGGCCGCCGAGCCCGGCAGGGCGTCGC
>CAIKZH010000133.1 GCA_903831865.1 uncultured Coriobacteriia bacterium | reverse complement strand
CGGTCCCCGAAAGGGAGCCGGGGCCACCCGACTGCCGTGCCTCGCGTGCCATTCGCGTGCCTTGCGCGCGAGAAAAGCGATGACACGGCGCGAACCTAGCGAAGACCGCCTCGGGCGTGCTGGGACAGAACACCGCCTGCGACCTGCGACGGAGCGGCACTCAGCGGGTCGGGCCGAGTCTGACCAGCACGCGGGGGTGACATTTCGATCCCCCTTGGCTCGATCGCCCGTTGGTAGGTGACCGCACTCGGCTCGACAGCACCGAGGGTCGCGTCCCGCCGAGTGGTGTAAATAGGTCGCTTGCTTGAGAAGCAGGCAGCCACCGTGTGATTCTTCGAAGCGACGAAGCATTCGGAGAAAGGACACACGATGGCCGAGGACAGCATGGAACTGACCGACTTCCTTCGCAAGGCGGTCGGCGGCGGGGACGTCGACTTCCTGCGCGAGGGCGTGCGCGTGCTCGCCCAGGCACTCATGGAGCTCGAGATCTCGGAGCAGGTCGGGGCGGCCAAGCACGAGAGAAGCCCTGAGCGCACGACGCACCGCAACGGCTACCGGGACCGGACCTGGGACACTGCCGCCGGGGCGATCGAGCTCAAGATCCCGAAGGTGCGTGAAGGCTCCTACTTGCCCAGCTTGGTCGAGCCGCGCCGCCGCATAGATCGCGCGATGCTCGCGGTGATCCAAGAGGCATACGTGCACGGGGTCTCGACCCGCAAGGTCGACGACATCGTCACCGCGCTCGGGATGACCGGCGTGAGCAAGTCGTCGGTCAGCCGCATCTGCGCCGAACTCGACGAGGTCGTCACCGACTTCCTCACCCGACCTCTGCTCGCCCGCTACCCCTACGTGTGGCTCGACGCCACCTACATCAAAGCCCGAGAGGGCTCACGGGTGGGATCGGTGGCCGCGGTGGTGGCGATCGGGGTGACGGTCACCGGCGAGAGAGAGGTGCTGGGATGCGACATCGGTGCTTCGGAAGACGCCGCATTCTGGACCGAGTTCTTAAGGGGCCTGGTCTCCCGTGGCCTTTCCGGGGTCGAGCTGGTCGTCTCCGACGCGCATGTGGGCCTGAAGGAGGCCATCGCCTCGGTGCTCGCGGGCTCTTCGTGGCAAAGGTGCCGTGTGCACTTCATGCGCAACGCACTCGTGCGGGTGCCCAAGGGCGCCCAGCACATGGTGGCCGCCGCCATCCGCACGATCTTCGCCGCCACGGACATCGAAGAGGCCAGATCCCAGCTACGCGCCGTCGCTGACGGCCTGGCTCCTCGCTACCCGGCGGTGAGCGAGCTGCTGCTCGCCGCGGAAGACGACGTGATCGCGCACATGGCCTTCCCTCGTGAGCACTGGTCCAAGATCGCCTCCACCAACCCGCTCGAGCGCGTGAACAAGGAGATCAAGCGCAGGACGGACGTGGTCGGCATCTTCCCGAACCGCGCCTCCGTGCTCCGCCTCACAGGAGCGGTGCTTCTCGAGCAGCATGACGAGTGGCAGGTCGGCCGGCGCTACATCGGCGCGGAGTCGATGACCAGGATCGGCAAGCACGTGAGTGACGAGGAGGTGGTCGCGGCTCTGCTCGCGCCCGTGCACTAGACTGACGAGCCAAGGATCACGCGGAAGTTACACCACTTCCCGGGACGCGGCCATGCAGTCACGCGACGCCCTCATGATCGGGGTATAGGGGGGTCCAATCTCTAGCGCCTCAAACTCCCGACCCTGCCTGGCCGGCGCCCGCCGG
>CAIKZH010000132.1 GCA_903831865.1 uncultured Coriobacteriia bacterium | reverse complement strand
GCTCGGCGCCCCTCGCGGATGAGGACGGCGCAGCGGCCGGCATCACGGAAGTCCTGTCAGCGTCCCCATATTCGTCCGCCATCGTGCGCGGCCCCCTTCGATCGCCTGCCATCGCGCGCCGCTCTGGCGCGCCCATACGTCGACCTTCTACCTCAGCGCCGGCGCTCCCTAACGGCATCGCGGGCGAAGAGAAGGGCCGCCTGTCGGCGGCCCTTCGGGAGGCGCAGTGCTCGCGACGCGCCTCGCTACGTGTAAACCTGGAACGTGACCGTCGAGTGGATGTCGACCTTGGACCCGGGTGTCTTGTCCTGGCTCTCGACCGTGCCGGCGGGGTGCGACACGTCAGGCGACGGGTCGCCGTTCTGAGGGTTCGGGGTGAGCCCGAGAGCGGTCAACTCATCGGATGCGTGCGAGCTGGTGAGGCCGGTCAGGTCGGGGACCGTGACCTGCTGCGGCCCGGTGGAGACCGTGATGGTCACCGAGGTCCCCAGGGGCTGCGCGCTGTCGGCCGTCGGGTCCTGGCTGATCACGTGTCCGCTGGCCACCGTGGAGTCCGAGTGGTAGACGGGCGTGTTCACATCGAAGCCCGCCGCCTTCAGCTCGGAGATCGCGAGGCTCTTCGACTTGCCGGTCACGTCGGGGACCGCCACCATCTGTGCACCCTTGGAGACGTAGATCTGGACGAGGGTCTGCTTCGTGACCATGGCGCCCGCGGCCGGGTCCGTCTTGTAGACGAGCCCCGCCTTCACCTTCGGGTTGTAGACCTGGTTCACGTTCGGGGTCAGCTGCGCAGCTTCCAGCGCCGCCGCGGCGGAGGCCTCCGCGGACCCGACCACGTTCGGGACCGCCACGAGAGGGGGACCGGTGCTCACGATGAGCGTCACCACCACCGGGCTCGTCGCGGACACCGAGCCGGCGGGCGGGTCCGTCCCTACGACGAGGTCCTTGGCGAACGTGTCCGACGCGGTCTGCTCCTGGCTGTCGGCCACGGTGAAGCCGGCACTCACGAGCGCCACCGTGGCGCTCGTGACGGTCTGACCGGAGACGTCCGGAACGGCGTTCTTGGCGGGAGTGAACAGCCCGAGAGCATATGCCGCGCCGCCGGCTATCAGCACCAGCAGGACGATGATCGCCACCCAGATCCAAGGGCTCGTGCCCTTGCTGGGCGGCGTGCCCGCTGCCGCGGTGCGCGCGAGGGGAGCCGCCGCCACGGCGGGCATGACCGTCGTGTCGTCCACCCGCGGCTGGGCTGCCACGCCCCGGCCCTGGGCCACTCGCTGCAGGTCCTCGCGCATCTCCTCCGCCGAGTGGTAGCGGAGGCGCGGGTCCTTCTGCATCGCCTTCATGATCACCGCTTCGAGCGCCGGCGGGACCGAGGGGTCGATCTGGCGGGGCGGCACCGGCGCGTCGTTGACATGCTTCAGGGCGACCGACACCGGGGTGTCGCCGGTGAACGGCAGGTGTCCGGTGGAGAGCTCGTAGAGCACGACGCCCAGCGAGTAGAGGTCGCTCTCAGGCCCGAGCCTGCGGCCCTGCGCTTGCTCGGGGGAGACGTACTGGGCGGTGCCCAGCACGGAGCCAGTCTGGGTCGCGTCGGAGTCGACCGCTCGCGCGATGCCGAAGTCCATGACCTTCACGACGCCGTCAGGCGTGACGATGATGTTCTGCGGCTTGATGTCGCGATGGATGATGCCGTAGCCGTGCGCGGCCGACAGCGCGGAGCACACCTGCGAGCCGTACTCGGCGACGAGTCGGGGGTCGAGCTTTCCCTGCTCGCGCAACACCCGCTTGAGGTCCATGCCGCGCACGAGTTCCATGACTATGTACGGACCGACGTCCTCGACCCCGTAGTCGTAGATGTTGACGATCGAGGGGTGCGAGAGGTTGGCCGCGGCCGACGCTTCATGACGGAAACGGTCCACGAAGTCGGTGTCGTTGACGTAGGTCGGATGCAGGACCTTGACGGCCACGGTGCGCCCGAGCGTCTCGTCGATCGCCTTGTAGACGTCGGCCATGCCGCCGGAACCGATCTTCTCGGTGATCCGATACCTGCGGCCGAAGATCATCTCGTCCAAGTCAGGTGCTCCTGCCGATCCGATGGTCGGTTGGTGCCGGACGAAAGCGCTGGTCGTCCCCGATAGTCTACCGCAGGCGGGGTGCTCCACTTCCGGGTCGCGGGCCGCAACGTGTCATCTCCCCAGTGCCGTGACGAGCACGGAACGTGCCGCGGGCGCAGCCACGACGCCGCCCACGCCGCCGTTCTCGATCACGATCGCCATCGCCACGGTAGGCGTCTGGCCCGCGGCAGCCGGGGCGAACGACACGAACCAGGCGTCGGGGAGCACACTCTTGCCCACCTCCGCCGTCCCGGTCTTCCCGGCGACGGTGACGCCCGGTATCGCTGCCCGTGTGCCCGACCCGCTGCGGACGACCTCGGTCATCAGGTCACGGACGGTCGTGGCGGTCTGCGGGTCCGTGGCCGTGCTGAAGGGCTGTGGGGTGGCTGAGGTGAGCACGCCGCCCGAGGGGTCCATCGTCCGGGCGACGATGTAGGGACGCATGACGACGCCGTTGTTCGCGATGCCCGCGCTCACCATCGCCATCTGCAGCGCCGTCGCAACCGGGCCCTTGACCAGCTCGGCGCCGACCGGCTGGCCCACCGCCGCCCAAGCCGTCTCCCACGTGGTCATCCGCGAAACGGCGGGCATGAGCGACGGCCTCACCGGGAGGGCGAACGGCACAGCCTGATCGAAGCCGTAGCGGTCCGCCTGGTCCACGAGCGCCGCGGCGCCCATCTGCACTCCCAGCGGAGCGAAGACGGTGTTGATGGAGCTGGCGAAAGCGCGCCGGAGTGTCGCCGAGCCGCCGCCCTCGCCCTCGAAGTTGGTGACCTTCCCGCCGCCGATCGTGAGCACGGTGGGAGCAGGAAGCACGGTGTCGGGAGCCGCGATGCCGCTCGAGAGCGCGCGGGTGAGCGTGACTGTCTTGAATGTGGAGCCCGGCGGATACAGGCTCGACGTGGCCCGGTCGACGAGCGGCCCGGCGGTGCTCTTCGAGTAGACGTTCCAGTCGGTGTCGATCAGCGCGGGCTGGAAGGTGGGGGACGACGCGAGGGCCAGCACCGCGCCCGTCCGCGGATCGAGCACCACGACGGCGCCCTTCCTGCCCGCGATGGCCCTCTCGGCCGCCCTCTGGATGCGGCTGTCGATGGTGAGCACGACGTCGTCGCCTGCCACCGGCCGGCCGAGCGCCTGGTCCAGCACGCCGGAGAAGGTGCTCTGGTCTGTGGTGCCGGAGAGCGCCGAGTTCATTGACGCCTCGATCCCCGAGCGGCCGTAGCGGACCGAGAAGTAGCCGGTGACGTGCGCGGCGAGGGTGCCTGAAGGATAGGTGCGCACGAACTTGCCGCCCGGTTGGGCGACGGAGCGCGCCAACACCACGTTGTCGCTGGTGAGGATCGCACCCCGCTCGGCCCTTGCCTCCGCCGCGAGTCTGCGAGTGTTGGCAGGGTTGTTGTCCAGAGCGGCCGCGTCCACCGCCTGCACCCACGTCAGGTTGAGGACGAGCGCGAGGGTGAGCCCCGAGACGAGCCAAGCCACCCCGGTCGTCCTGCCGGCCAGCGCCGACTTTCCCAGCGTGCCCTCCGTGTCCGGGAGCGCAGACCGGTCCGCCTTCGCGGGCGCGTCGTCTCCCGCGCGCATGAGCAGCGCGAGCAGCACGAAGTTCGCGACGATCGACGATCCGCCGTAGCTGATGAAGGGGAGCGTGATGCCGGTGAGCGGGATCAGCCGGCTAACGCCGCCGATGATCACGAACGATTGCAGGCCCAGCGTGGCGACGAGCCCGGTAGCCGCGAGTGAGGCCATGTCCGAGCGCGCCCGCACCGCCGTCGCCAGCCCGCGGAGGCAGATGATCAGGTAGGCGGCGATGATCGCGGCGCCTCCGATGAGTCCCAACTCCTCGCCGATGGCCGAGAAGATGAAGTCGGTGGCGACGAAGGGGATGCGCGTGGGCAGGCCCTGACCGGGTCCCACTCCGATAAGCCCCCCGGCCGCCAGGGCGAACAGGGACTGCACCAGCTGGTACCCCTTGCCCGCCGCGTCGGCGAACGGGTGAAGCCAGATGTCGACCCGCACCTGCACGTGCCCGAACAGGTGGTAGGCGGCCGTCGCGCCCAGCATGAAGAGCACGATGCCCACCAGCGTGTACGACCATCTCCCCGTGGCCACGGTGATCATCACGAGGAACACCCCGAAGAAGAGCAGCGACGAGCCGAGGTCCTTCTCGGATACGAGAAGGACCAGAGAGACCGCCCACATGAGCACGACCGGTCCCAGGTAGCGCGCGGCCGGCAGGTGCAGCCCCATGACCTTGCGTGTGGAGACCGAGAGCACCTCACGGAACTCCGCGAGATAAGCCGCGAGGAAGATCACCAGGAGGAGCTTCGCGATCTCCACGGGCTGGAAGCTCAGAGGACCGATGCGCAGCCACAGCTTCGCCCCGTTCACCTCGCGCCCGATGAGGGCCGGCAGCACGAGGAGGATGAGGCCCGCGAGCATGATCGTGTACTTGTAGCGCCCGAGGCGCTCCAGGGAGCGGACGCCCGCCAGCGTCGCGATGAGGCACACGACACCCACCAGGATCCACAACGTCTGCGATGCGGCGAGCGTGTGGTCGAGGCGTCCGACGAACGCGAGTCCGACGCCGGAGAGCATGAGCGCGATTGGCAGCAACGCCGGGTCGGCGCCGGGCGCAAGGAGGCGGGTGGCGAGATGGGCCACGGCGAAGGCCGCCAGCAGTATCACGGGCACGACGAAGTCTGAGAGCTGGAGCGTCGCGTTCGCGGCTCCGGCGACCAGGGCGAAGATGAGCAGGACTGCCGGGGCCGCGGCGGCGAGGAGGGCGAGTTCGATGTTGCGGCGGGAGCCCACGGGTCGCCTCCCTACGGCGTCGAGGTCGTGACCGGCGTCGATGACGCCGGCGTGCTCGGGCCGGTCTCGCCCTGCAGCTCCGACGCCCTCTGCAGCGCGGCAGGCAGCCCATCGAAGACGATCCCGGAGCGGAGCCTCGCCTGCAGAGGGACCGGCAGCTCGTCCGTCACCACGCCGGTGCTCTGCGCCCGCCAATGCAGCGACACGCCGGCAAACGAGCCGGGGATGCCGCGGTAGACGGCGACGCGGCCGCCCTCGTCGATGAGGTAGGCGCGCGCCGAGGCGTAGGAGTAGGCCCCACCCAGCGCGATGGCGATGAAGGCGACGGCCGCGACGACCCAGAGCAGTCTGCCCGCGACCCGGCGGCGGGCCTCGTTCGTTCCTCGCTGCGGCGCCGCTGCTGCCGCGGAGACGTCGTCGAGATCGACGACGACGACGGTGATGTTGTCGTAGCCGCCCGCGCGGTTCGCCGCTTCGATGAGGCGCGCAGCCGATTCCGTCGGGCTGCGACCGTCCACGAGCAGGTCGGCGATGTAGTCGTCGGGGAGCATGCCGGTGAGCCCGTCGGTCGCCAGCAGCAGCCGGTCTCCCGGCTCGGCGTCGAGCTCGTAGGTGTCCGCGGCCATCTCGGGGTCGGAGCCGAGCGCCCTCGTGATCACACTGCGCTGCGGATGGAACCGGGCGTCTTCCTCGGTGATGGTGCCCTGGCGCACGAGGTCGGCGACCATCGAATGGTCCTCGGTGATCCGGGTCAGCTTCCCCCCGTGGAGCAGGTAGGCGCGCGAGTCGCCGACATGCGCGACGGCGACGTGCGTCCCGTCGACGATCGCGGCGGTCAGAGTGGTCCCCATGCCCGCCCGGGAGCGACTTCGCTGCGCCGACTCGATGACCGCTCGGTTGGCCGCGCGCACGGCGCGCGCGAGCGCCTTCGGATCCGCGGCGCGCGGCGCGCTCGCCAGCAGCTCGTTGACGGCGACCCGGCTGGCGATCTCGCCCGCCCGATGGCCGCCCATCCCGTCCGCGACCGCGTAGAGCGGCGGCTCGACGATGAAGGTGTCCTCGTTGGCCGGTCGGGTGAGTCCCGGATCGGTCAGGCCCGAGCCTGCGCTCACGAGCGGGTCACCCTCATCTTCACGGTGCCGATCTCGATCACGTCGCCCGCGGCCAGCGGGACAGGCTTGACGACCCTGCGGCCGTTCAGGACCGTGCCGTTGGTGGACGCGAGGTCCTCGAGCAGAGGGCCGTCGGGCGTCGGGACGATGCGCGCATGCGCGCTGGAGACGAAATCGTCGGCGATGACCAGCTCCAGACCGGCAGTGCGTCCGATCCTCGTGAGAACGTCGAGCGGCAGCCGGACGCCCCGGAGCTCTGGAGGTCCCGCCTCGACGGACAGCATCAGCGTTCGCACGGCGGCCGCGGGGGTGCCCCGGCGGATCAGCCCGAGACCGGCCCTGACCGCGGCAAGCAGGAAGAGGTAGACCAGCGCGAGCAGGAGGACGCGACCTGTGAGGAGTGCGACGGCGACCATCGTCTCACCGGCTCGCGCGGTGGTAGACGAGCCGTGTCACGCCGATCTCGACCGCGTCGCCATCCTGAAGGACCTCGTGAGTCACGGGCTGCCCGTCGAGCAGCGTCCCGTTGGTGGATCCCAGGTCCTCGATCGCCCACTCCTCGCCTTCACGCACGAATGCGGCGTGCTGACGCGACGCGTTCACGTCGGCGAGGCAGATCCCGCAGTCCTCGAGCCGCCCGATCACCACGCGGTCGCCGTTCAGGACCACTCGGCGCCCGTCCTCGCCGACGGTGACCGACGCGACGCCTGATGGCGCATGTGGCGCAGCCGCCGTGGCGCGCTCCGGGATCGGGGCCGCCGCACGCAGGGGCGGCGTGCTCGGCGGCTCATCGTCGGGCGCGGACGTGAGATCCGCGCTCACGCGGAACCTGCCCAGGCGAAGGTCGCGGTGGACCTTGAAGGTCACCTTCGGCTTGCCCGGCAGATGGTAGGAATGCTCCCGCGCGTGATCGGCGAGGAACGTCGCGAGCTCGCCCGCGAGCGTCGCCTTGAACGTCCCCAGCTTCTCCGAGTCCTGCGGGGAGAGCGCGACGACGTAGGATCCCGGCGCGTAGACCTTGCCGACGCCGATGGTCTTGCCGTCGTCCATGGCCCGCCCAAGGGCCTTCGCGATCTCCACCGGTTGGACCGGGGAGCGGAAGACGCCGGCGAACATGCCCTCCAAGGCGCCGCCGACGCGGTCTTCGAAGTCAGTCAGGATGCTCATGTCGGCTCGAGTTCACACTCCCGGGATGTCGTCCTCGGCGTCTCGGACCGGAGGGCCCGCGGCGATGACCACGCCCACGAGTATAAGGGCCAATGCGAATGGAACCAGACCGGCGACCGACGCGTCGCCTCCTCGGGCGAGCCAGGGGCCGGTCGCTGCGGCCATCACGGCAAGGCCGCCCAGGGCCCCAGCCGCCGCGCCAGGGCGCGTCCCGCGTCCGGCTCCCAGGCCGGCCAGAGCGGCCGCGAGAGCGGCGGCGCTCGTCGCGAGCAACGCCTCTCCGAGTGTCGGCGGGGTCGCGGGAAGACTCGCCACGGTGGCAGCGGCGAGCGCGGGGCCGGGGAGGAGCGCCGAGGCGAGAACGCGCGCAGGCACGAGGGTCACCGCCAGGAGCGCCGCGGCGCCGGCCGCCGCAGCCGCCCACACGTCCTCGACGAAGAAGCCGGCGAGCAGGGGAAGAGCCGGCGCGAGGCCGAGGGCCGCGATAAGGGGCGCCAGCGCGGGAAACGCCCCGACGCCCGGGCGCCGGCGGCCCACGGCGAGCCACCAGCCGGTCGCGACGACAGAGACGACGAGGCCGACGACCACCGAGTACGCGAAGGCCCCCGCCGCCGCCAGCACCAGTCCCACCGCAAGTCCAAGTGAGGGCGCGGCGGCTCCTGCGGCCGTGGCGATCACGACGGCCGCGAGCGCCGCCACGCCGCCGAGCCCGAGCGCGTGCGCGCCTGTCCACGCGAGCAGGCCGGTTCCCGCGGAGGTCACGAGGCGCTCGCCGAGGCCAGGCGCCCTGGCAGCCACCCGGCGCCACAGGCCCGACGCCTCCTCCCAGTCGACCGGATCGCCTGCGGACTCCTCGATCGGAGCGACGTCCTCGACCAGCCCCGCCAGTCGTACGCGGCCCTCGGTCGGGTGTCCCAGATGTGCGAGCAGTGCAGAGCTGACCTCGCTCATCGAGGAGGAACGCTCGTCGGGTGAGGCCGCCAGCGCGTCGGCCAGTACGGTCTCCACATCGGCATCGAGCCCGAGCCGGCTGCCGCGGGGCGGGAATCCCGCGAGCGCCAGCTGCAGCGCCTCTTCAACGTCATCTGCGGCGAACGGCGAGCTCCCGGTCATCACCTCGACGGCGAGCGCACCGAACGCCCAGATGTCCGCGCGGGGATCCACGAAACCGCCGCGCAACTGTTCCGGCGGCATGTAGCCGAGGGTGCCCCCGGCGCTTATCGCCTGTCCTGCGGCGTTCGTGAGCGAGGCGACCCCGAAGTCGGTGACCTTTACGAGCCCGTCGCGTGTGACGAGCACGTTGTCGGGCTTGAGGTCGAGGTGCATCACCCCGTTGGCGTGAGCGAATGTGAGCGCGTCGGCCACGGGGGCGAGCACTGCCGTCGCCTCGTCACGATCGAGCGGAGCGAACCGCGCCAGCAGCGCCGAGAGGGACGCTCCGTCGACGTACTCCATTATCAGGAACGCCTCGTCGTCGTCCGTGTCCCACTCGTACATGGTGACGATGTTGGGGTGGTTGAGCAGCGCGGCGATGCGGGCCTCGGCCAAGCCGGTCGAAGTCGACAGGATCTCGAAGCCGCGATGAGAGACGGGGACTCGCTTGACGGCGACCCTGCGCGCCATGCGCGTGTCGAATGCGAGTTCGACGGTGCCGTGACCGCCCTCTCCGAGGACGGCGAGCGGGCGATAGCGGCCCAGGATCAGGGTGTCGTCCACGGTGCTCCCGCGATGCCGCCGGCGTGACGCCCCATTCTAGCGCCCGGCCTGTTCCAGGGCGGCTTCGGTGCGATGCCCTGCGCCGGCCCGGCGAAGCCGCCTTGGCGCCCTCGCGCTCAGCGGTCGAGGTCGGTCGCCCGGTGCTCGAAGTCCGCGAAGTTGCCGGCGATGGCCATCACGTCCACGGGGTCGGTCAGCCCAAGGTCTCCCAAGACCTGCTGGAGCCAGTGGAGGTACCACGTGCCAAGCACAAGCGGCGACACCGACTTGTAGGATTCCTGGTCGGCGACGACGTGCACGTGCCCGTCGATCTCCGCGAGGTAGTCGCGCGCCACCGCCGAGCTGCCGTGCGTGTGCTCGCACAGGTAGGGGTAGAGCTGCTCGTAACCGCGCTCGGTGCCCTCGTAGCGGCCCGAAGCGTCCGCCTCCCGGGCGCGGAAGAGAACGCTCTTGGGCGTCCACTGCATCTTCGCGATCTCACGTATGACCTGGGGAGGGTGCATCTTGCGACCCTGCGGCCACGAGCGGACCATGCGCTCGTCCGCGCGGTACCGCGCCTCGAGCTCGGGCAGGTCGTTCGGCGCTCTGGTCTTCGGGTCGGTCTCCCGCTGGCGAAGGAAGTACTGGTAGCGGCGGCGGCTCTCGTGCTCCGCCCATGCAGCGGAGAGGTTCTTCGGGTCCGTCGCGATGTAGCGCAGGTTGATGAGGTCCTCGAGCAGGATCCGCACAAAGCTCTGGGACTCCACGCCGTAGCCCGATTCGCACAGGAGAAGCAGCGCCTCGTAGGTGCGCATGGTCCTCGTCGCGAACTGCGCCACCAGGCCGAGGAGCTCACCTTGAAGGTCGGCGCGCATCGCAAGGCCCTGACCGTCGAAGAGCGAGCGCACGGCGCGGGTGACGGCGTGCCCCGCCTCGTAGTAGTCCTCTGGTCTCGACTCTCCGCCCTCTGGCACGGACCCACCCTTCTCCGCCGTCGAGTGTAGCGTGACCGGTCGCGGCGCGGACACCGCGTGTCCGTCGAGCGGAGGGGCCGGTGTACGCTTTCGCGTGCTCTCTCGAAGACGGGGAGGATCCGGATGCTCCAAGCCGTACTGGTCGCCGCGATCGTGATCTTCATCGCCGAACAGGGCGACAAGACCCAGCTGCTGGCCTTCTCGCTCGCAACGCACTACAGGGCGTGGCAGGTCCTGCTCGGCATCTTCTTCGTGAACGCGGGCGTGCTCCTGATCGTCGTGCTGGCGGGTCGGCTCGTCGGCACGCTGGTGCAGGGCCCGTGGCTGATCCTGCTCAGCGGGCTCGGGTTCATGGTCTTCGGGGTGCTGACCCTGAGGGCCGCAGACGAGAGCGTCAACGCGAGCGGCGGACGGTTCCAGCGGTTCGGACCTGTGCTCACGACAGCGGGGCTCTTCTTCCTGGCGGAGATCGGCGACCAGGCGGAGCTTGTGACCGCCGCCGTGGCCGCCAACCCGGCAGGACCGCTCAGCGCTCTCACAGGGCTCGGCGGCGGTCTCGGCGCCGCCATCGCATCTAGGCTGGGCCTCGTGCACGTGCAGGCCTCTCCCGCGGCGACACTTGTCGGCGTGTGGCTCGGCGCGATCATCGGGATCATGCTGGCCGACGGCCTCGGCATCGCCGCGGGGCGAGCAGTTGGGCACCGGCTGCCGCAGCGCCTTCTCAGGCGGGTCTCGGGTGTGGTCTTCCTGCTCGTGGGGACCGCCATGACGGGTCTCGCGGCGTGGGGCGTGCTCGCCCGGTAGCGGCGCTGCCCGGCCTTGCCGCCTTCCAAGGCGCGGTGCTAACCTAGCGGCCTGCTACGCACGCGGGTGTGGCGGAATGGCAGACGCGCATGGTTCAGGTCCATGTGGGGGCAACCCCGTGAAGGTTCAACTCCTTTCACCCGCACCAGGCGATCGACCAGCAGCTCCGCCGGACAGATCCGGCGGAGCTGCTTCATTCGATCGACACAGCCGGCGCCGACGCACTGGCGGCGGGCTCGGCCCCGGGACCGCTTGACCCTAGGAGTCCGGGAAGAGGCTAAGGGCCACCCGCAACGACTGGCTGACGTCGGTCAGACCGAGTGTGGGGCCGCCCTCGAGCACCTCCTCGGTCTCGGCGATCACGGTGCCCAACACGGCGGGGATCCGGGTCAAGGCGATCGGCCCGGCGTCGTACCGCCAGCACGCGCCGATCGTCTCGAGGGCATAGAAGCAGCGGTCGATGAGCAGCTTCGCGCAGCGCTCTCCGCACTTGGAATCCCGCTCGATCTCATCGAGGCTCGCCTGGAGGCATATACGCATGAGCGCAAGCCGCTCCCGCCGCTGCTCACGGGTGGTCGTGCCGACGGCCTCGGGGGCGGTCTTCCGCTGCGGGGCAGGCGATGCTTGCCGCGCGGGTGCGGAGGCGATCTTGTCAGTCGGAGATGCCACAACCGCTTCGGGCCGGGTTATGGACAACGTGTCTCGGCCGGCGTCCGCGATCATCTCCCGGTAGCCGGGGTGAGACCTCCCCGGGGCATCCGCATCGAGCATCCGAGTCCCCCTCGCGCCAGTCGTGCTCCCGCCGTGGCGGCAGGAACAGGAACGCCGACGCCGGCGTTCGCCGCAACCGACTCGTCGTCAGCACGCACGAAGTAACGCTGCTCCCGACGAGCGGGCTCATGAGCCGCCCAGCGGCGAGGCGAAACCCGGGAGGGTCCTCAGGGGCACCGGCCGAGAGGCTGACGGGCAAGTCGCGCGTTACTTTTCGCGGCGCGTGACCGTATGGACAGCGGGTTCATGTGCGATCCAGTGGAGGGGGGCGGGCTCGTCGCATCAATGTTCGCAGGCAACGAGCAGGCAGGGAGGATCGAGTGAAGAAGAACGGGATCCTTGGGCGCGTCTTTGTGACATCCGCGTTCGCAGCCACATCGCTGCTCGCGGTGCCGCAGATCGCGCTCGCGAACTTCTACAACGGCGGGATCAGCAGCGGGGGCAACAACGGCTGCCGCCAGACCATCGAGGTCCAGAACCCCACAGTCGTCTCCGGCGGATCTTCCTCCGCTTGGGTGATGAGCGACAACAGCGGCGGCCAGGACTATGTCCAGGTGGGCTGGGACAAAGAGCCGAGCTTCACCTCGCCTCACTACTTCGTCGAGTGGCACAGCGACATCAATCCCGACGAGTACAAGTACGAGACCTTCGGTGTCGCGCCGCTGGGCGTGGGAGTCGACTTCAAGATCGACGGTGACGCGACCAACTGGCGATTCCTGATCAACGGTGTGCAGAAGGACTACGAGCCCAAGAGCGCGTTGGGCTGGACGCCGGACGAGAACGAGTACCAGGCCGAGACCCTCCAGTCTGCCGACACGTGCGCGGGTTCGGTCGGCAACAAGAACGACTTCCACAACTGCCAGTGGAAGAACACGGCCGACGGGATCTACTACAACGACGCCGTCACGCCAGATCACACCAAGGCGACGTTCGGCACGAACGCCGTGCAGGGCAGCAACTCGTGGCAGATCTGGGACACGCGCAACTAGTCGTCGAGGACCTGCCTGAGAGTGAAAGGAACGGAAGACATGCGCAGACTCTTGATCCTGTTGGTCGCGGCCGCGTGCTGCGTGGGGGCTCTTGCACTCGTCGCCGACGCGGCGCCAGCGCAGGCGCCGAGGAAGCCGTTCGTGCCGAAGGCACACGCGACAGTCCACGCGACCGCGGTCGCATCTGACGCCGCGCGCCTGACGAGCATGGGCATCGAGATGCCCGCCTCGACCGAGGCCGCCGCCTTGGACTCGAACACGGCGATCGCGAAAGCCAAGCAGTACTTCGCCTTCGACTCCGCGCAGGCGGGGGTGACCGTCAGCGCTCGCGAGGTCAGGTTCACGCTCGACCACTACGAAGGCGCGCTGCCGAACGGCCTGGTCCCCAAGGACCTGCTGGCCTGGGTGATCACAGTGGACGGCCTGAAGTGGCACGGACACGGTGGCATCAACACGGGCACGCCGCCCACCTTCACCGAGATGAACATCGTTATCGACGCCAACAGCGGTGCCGAGATCACCGAGTTCGCGTTCAAGTAGGGCAGCGCCTGTGATGGACGCCACGGCCGGGCCGAGCCGGCTCTTCGAACCGGTCACGACCCGTCGGTGGTGGGCGAGGTTCTTGACGCACGTCTGGCCGCGCACGGTAAGCTTCGTCGCGACCGGCAGTCTCGCCCATTTGAGCGGAACTGTTCGTCGCATGGGCGGACCGACATGGCGGGCGAGCATATCGGCGATGACTGACGAGCGGTTCACGGCCATCTGGGAGTCGACATTCCCCAGACTCTTCCGCTACTGCCAGTTCCGCACCGCGAGTGTCGCGGACGCCGAGGACCTGGCGGCGGAGGCCTTTTCCCGACTGCTCACGCAGCCGCCGATGCCGGAGGCAAAGGTGCTTCCCTGGTTGTACCGAGTCGCCATGAACGTGCACGTCGATCGCATCCGTGCGACCAGGCGCGAGACGCTTGTCGCAGATCTCACCGGACTGGCCGGTGTCGTCGAGCAGTGGACCGATCCGGGTATCGGAGACGCCGTGCGACGGCTGGCGCCTGCCCAGCAACTGGTGGTCTACCTCCGCATGATCGAGGACCGCAGCTTCTCGGAGGTGGGCGCCGCGCTTGGCCGCAGCGAAGGTGCCGCGAAGATGTTGTATCGCCGGGCGCTCGACAGGCTCGGCGTCCTGCTGGAGGTGACCGATCATGAGCGACGATCCGGAGCGCGAACTGCGGGACAGGATCGCGAACGGCTTCAGTCCGCGAGCGGCGGAGCTCTCCGCGAAGCGGGTGCACGCGAGGCTGGCGAGTAGGGGCCCGGCGAAGCGCGGCCTTGTCGTCGGCCGTCTGCTGCCTATGGTGGCGGTCGCGGCTGCGGCGGTACTCGTCGCCCTCGCAGGGTACGCGAACCTGCGGCCAGGCACCGGACACGCGGGGATCGACAGTCCCACGCCGAGAGCGTCGATCGGCGGTGCGGCGGGCGAACATGGTGTGGCGAGCGTGGTTGCTGCGTTGCACAGCTCGCTGAGCGGCCCGATCAGTGGTTCCGCCACAAGCGTCGTCGTCGTCGAGAAGGGCTCGCGCTTCGCGCCGTCCATGGTCAAGATCCGGGTGGGGGGCACGGTGACGTTCGAGAACCTGGACACGGTGACGCACCGTGTGGTGATCGGCACGACCGATCTCGGGTCGCAGCGGCCGGGCATGAACGTCGAGTGGACGGCGGCGTCCCCGGGCGACATCGCCTTCAAGTTCGCGCCCGTGCGCTGATCCGGGCTCCCGGAGCGCAGGTCCCGCGGCTGCTCGCCAGCGCCGGCGCGGTCGAGTTCGCGCACCACCGATCCGCGCCTTGGACGTCTGCCCTCTTCGTGTAGCCTTGTGCCGGAGATGGCCCCGAGTTCGCTCCTGCATCGGGGAACCGAGCGGCGGACGAGGCGGGTGTCGTGGCGAGACGAGAGAAGAGCCGGCGGCGGATGGCCGCCCGTGAGGCGGCACGGCGAGCCAGGCTCGCCGTGCTCTTCGTAGGCCTGGCGATCGTCGGCGTGTCAGCGGTCGGGTGCGGTCTCGTGGTGTCAGGCCGAGCCGGAGCCGCGACGCGCTATGTGGAGATCGCAGCTGCCGGCGTGCTGGGTCGTCCGCTGTGGAGCGTCCCCGGTTCGGCGGCGGATGCGCCCGCTGGGACCTCGGGCGCGCCGGAGGCGAGCGGCCCACCATCGCTGGAGGCATCGACCTCGTCGACGGCCGCCTCGGAGCTTCCCGCACCCCTGGTTCGACTGACCCCGCACACTGTCGGCTCTCTGATCAGCGGGCCGAGCAGGTCGCCCGTGCCGATCCTGATGTACCACGTGGTCGAGTCGGTCCCGGCGCGCACCCACGACTTCACGCTCTACGTGAAGCCGCGAGACTTCATCGCTCAGCTGGAGTACCTGAACGCTCACGGCTACCAGGCCGTGTCGCTCCAGCAGGTCTACGACTTCTGGCACGGCAAGGGCTCGCTCCCGGCACACCCCGTCGTTCTCTCGTTCGACGACGGGTACCCTGCCGACTTCGCCGTGGTCGCGCCGCTGCTGAACAGCCTGCATTGGCCGGGCGTGCTCAATCTCATAGCCGGGCGTGGCGCTGCGACGCGCATGCCGACGCCACAGGTGCGCGCGATGGTCGCGAGCGGCTGGGAGATCGACTCGCACACCGTCTCCCACGTCGATCTCACCAAGCTCGACTCGGCGCGACTGGCGCACGAACTGACAGAGTCGAAGCGCAAGCTCGAGGCCCTGTTCGGCGTGCCAGTGAACTTCTTCTGCTACCCGTCCGGGCGGTTCGATCCGAAGGTGGTCGCCGCCGTACGCGCGGCGCACTACCTGGGGGCCACCACGACCCGATACGGTGACGCCCGACCCGGCGAGATGTACACGATGAACAGGATCAGGGTCTCAGGCGGAGAGAGCTTGAGCCGCTTCGCCGAGCAGCTCACCTCGGCCCGCTAGACCGTCTCGGATGTCACCCCATCCATCGCCTTGGCGAGGTCGGCTCCCCACGTCCTCGCAAGGTCGGTCTCGCCTTCGCGCAACGGACCGTAGCGTCCGGTGACCATGAAGCGGTGAGCATGGTCGAGCGGCTCGTAGCCGACCCGAGCGAGTCCGCGCTCGATGCCCTTCGTCGCTCCGCCTGGAGACCACCAGATGCGCGTCTCGAAGGCAGCGAAGCGACCGCTGCCCTTCGGAACAGAATCCAGCCACGACCGCATCGAGGGGTGTGAGAGGTCCGGCGGCGTGGTGGATGGGCTTGCACCGATGGACTCGCGCATCTTGTCCGTGGGCAGGCTGAAGCCGAGCACGGGCGCCCCTGCCACGACCAGGTCGACATCCTTCATCACGTCCGGAGATGCTTCGTCAGTCGAGAGCGCCTGTGCGCCCGATCCCAGGCCCTCCGCGACGGCCCGCGCGATCCTCGCCGTGTTCCCCCAGAGAGACTCGTACACCACGACAGCCTTCATGCGGCTCGCCCCCGTTGTTTCCCGATGTCCAGTCCGCTACGCCCGGTGGAGTTCGAACAGCGTGACCTCCGGCCGGCAATCGAAGCGTATCTGCTGCAGGTGGCCCACGCCACGATTGATGTACATCCGCCGACCACCCGAGAGGCCGAACTCGCCGGCGGTGTAGCGTCGGTTCCGGACCCCGAGTATCGGCGGCGGAAGGAACGGCGGCTTGACCTGCCCGCCGTGCGTGTGCCCCGCGAGCACCCAGCTCTGGAAGCCGCCCCAGCCTGGGAGATCCACCGTGTCCGGGTTGTGGCTCAGGGCCAGCATCGCCTGTCGGGGGTCGAGGGCGGCAAACGCCCTCACAGGGTCGAAACGCTCGGCCCACAGATCGTCCATGCCGACGATCTGGAGATCGCCGACCCGGGCGATCTCGTTGCGAAGCACCGGCGCGCCGAGTTCCCGCATCGTCGCAGCGAGGCGGTCGGCGTCGTTGTAGTGCATCCAGCCGGGGCCGTAGTCGTGGTTGCCGAGCGTGCAGAGCGTCGCGAGACGACCGTGAGGGAGATGCGAGTAGATCCGTCGCGCGTGAGTCAGTACATCGGCGGCGTAGCTCGTGAGGTCGCCGGTCACCACCACGATGTCGGGCCGCAGGGCGGCGACGCGCCGGAACGCGTCGAGGACGTACTCATCGGACACGACCGGACCGACGTGGAGATCGGAGAGTTGGACGAGCCGGGCTCCCTCGAGCGCGTCGGGGAGCGCGCGTATCGCCATTCGGCGCGTCACGATCTCAAGCCAGTGCGGCTCGACCTGCCACGAGTAGTAGCCGGTGCCCAGGAAGAGCGGCGTCACCACCGCTGCCGAGACCTTGAGGAACTCACGCCGGCTGATTCGGGCCGGCTCAGACGATCGCGCCTCAGCGTCCGTCGACGACGCCGTCTCCTCCCTCTTCTCTGAAGATCCCACGTGCGACGCCTCTCGCTCGCATCCTCGGCCGGTCCACTGCCGGACGCCGCCGGTGTGCGCGTCCGCGATGACAGACTAGTCGCTCCCGCAAGGGAGCGCCCAGCCCCGCGGGTAGGATGCGTGTATGGAACTCATCACGATCAGCGACGATCGCGACTTCTCCTCACTCCGGGCGCAGTGGAACGATCTGCTCGCACAGTCGCGCCAGGATGGTCCCTTCCTCCGCCACGAGTGGCTGGAGACCTGGTGGGAGTCCTTCGGCACCGGACATGACGCCCTGAGCGTGCTCATCTGCCGGGACGGCAGCGGAGGCGACCTCGTCGGGGCTCTTCCGATCTTCCGGACCAGGCAGGGGCGCGTGGTCGGCGCCCGCATGGTCCGTCTGTTGGGCGACGAGCATGTAGGGTCGGTCGGACTCGGCGCCTTCTCACGACCTGACGTCGAGGCCGAGGTGGCGCAAAGGCTCGCCGAGCGGTTGCGCGACGAACCCTGGGACGTGCTTGCGTTGCGGGCGTTGGATGCCGACTCACCGCTTCTCGGACTCGCGGAGACGGGCACTCGGGCAGGTCGCGTGCGGATGGTCACGGGCGCCCAGGCGTGTCCCCGCGTCGCGCTTCCCTCGGACTGGGAGGCCTACCTCGCTGAGACGCTCGGGAGCCACTCGAGGAGGGGTGTGCGGCAGAGTCGTCGCGACGCCGAGGCGGCCGGCGCCCAGCTGGAGCTGATCGAGGACGCCGCGGCTCTGCCACAAGCGTCCGACGACCTCCTTCGCCTGTTCGAGTGTCGGATGCGACGCGTGGTCGACCAGGGCTATCGCGTGACTCCACAGTTGCGGACGTTCGTCGCCAGGATGCTGCCCCTTCTGCTCAGCCAGGGGCGACTGGTCCTCGCATTCCTCACGATCGGCGGGGAGCGCGTCGCGGTCGAGTACTCGTTCCGCTATGGCGACACGCTCTACGGCCTGATGTCCGGCTTCGAAGAGCGATGGGCGAAGCAGGCCGTCTACAAAGCGTTGTTCGGCTACGTGGTGGAGCGGGCCATCGCACAGGGGTGCTCGACCCTCGATCTCGGGCTGGGCGACCAGGAGCACAAGCGGGGCTGGGGTGTGACGGAGGTCCGCCGCTTCTTCGACCTCACCTTGTACTCCGGCTCGTTCGCGGGGCAGATGCGCCGTCTGGAAGACGTGGCCGTCAGTCGCGCAGAGAAGGCGGTCCTCTCGGCCCCCGGCTGGCTCGTGGCGCCGCTGACGCGCGCCGGCAGAGCGGCCCGCAGATTCGCGCGAGGTATGTGAGGCCGCGGTGTCGACCCGGGATTGACGCACCCGGGGCACGGGGCAGAATGGTGAAAGGGAACGTGGACGCTGGAGGTCACGGGGGAGGGGCACACGATGAAGAAGAGCACGCTGGGTCTCGTGCTGGTCGCTTTGGTGCTGACGCTCGCTGTCACCGGGTGCGCGCAGCTCGCGCAGCAGGCCGTACAGAAGGCGACCGGTGTGAGCGTGGACAAGAACGGTAGTCAGATCACGGTCACCGGCCCCAACGGGCAGAAGGCGACCGTGCAGGGCGACCAGAACAAGCTCCCGGACGGATTGCCGGACACCGTCCCCGCTTACAGCGGGACCGTGAAGGGATCGACGGCTCTCACGACCGACAAGGGCAGCACCTTCACGTTCGTCGTCCACACGGGCGACGACGTCGCCACCGTGGCGGCGTGGTACAAGAGGCACCTCGTCGACAAGGGCTGGAAGGTCGACGCCGTCATCAGCGGAGGTACCGCCTCCATCCTCACGGCCAAGATGGGCGGCTCCAGCATTCAGATCACGGTGACGCCGTCCAGCAGCGGCAGCGGGACCGACGTCGCCACGGTGGCCAACATCGTGAAGTAGAGCGCGCCAGGATCCACAGCGGGCGGATCGGGACTCAGGCTCACCTGACGATCAGCGGGCGCATCATGTCGTGCTCCTCGTGCTCGAGGATGTGGCAGTGCCACACGTACTCGTGGCCGCCCGTCCGCGGGCTGACGGCCCGTGTCATCTCTGCGGTCGGGAGATGCGGGAGGTCGAACTTCATCGCCACCGTGGTGATCTCACCCGGGTTCATCCGCACCGTCTCCTTCCAGCCCATCTCGTTCGGGTCCGGGGGACGGGGCGGGCCGACGAGCTTGAACGCGGACGGATCTCCGTCGAACCGCTGACGCTGCAGAAGCTGCACGTTCACGAGGTGGAAGTGGATCGGGTGCGTGTCGCCCGTGAGGTTGAATATCTGCCACACCTCCGTGGTCCCGGCGATGGGGTCCTCGGTGGGATCAGCCATGTAGGCGAGGCCCCACGTGTCGAGGCCCTGGCTGTCCTTGCTCGAGCTCGCGAAGGTCCCCATCGTCTGGATGAGCCGGCCGAACTCATCGAAGTCCTCGTTCAGCGTCAGCTTGCGGCTCGGCGTTCCCGTGAAGGGGAACGCCGGCACGGACGGATCCCCTGCGTGGAAGAGCAGGCCCGGCTGGTTCCCGGTGAGGAAGTTGTTGCGGAGTTTCGAGTCGAGCGCCCGAAGCCAGCCTGACGTGGGCATCGTGTCTCCGGAGCCAGGGCCCACGACGATCTTCATGAGAGTGCGCGTGTTCGGTCCGAAGCCCGCCGGAGTCCGCGGCGCGCCCCCGGTCGCCGAGTTGTTCCTGTCGCCGGTGAAGTAGTCGTTGCGCTCGTCCCCGTCGGGGAAGGGCGCGGTGGCGTCGTTGTACAGGATGAAGGTCGACCCGGGCGCCGCGCCGTTGAAGTCGACCACGAGGTCGGCGCGCTCGGCGGGGGCCAGGAGCAGGTTGAACGGCCCCGCGGGGTCGACGCTCTCTGGGTCCTTCCGCTTCAGCGGCGAGTCGTTGCGGTGCACGGCAACGGCGGGCAGGAAGCCGCCCTCGGTGCCGACCTGGTACATGATCGGACCGGGTGTCCCGACCATCGCCTCCCCCTTTGTCGAGGAGTCCTCGGGATACAGGCTCAGATGCAGGAACCTCGCCTGGGACCCGTTCAGGACGCGGAACCGCACTCGCTTCGGCGGCACGGTGGCGACCGGGTAGACGCCGCCGTTGACCATGATCGTGTCGAAGAACGCCTCGGGGACGAGAGACGTGGGCGGCAACGCTCGCGTGTGTCGGGTCGGATGGTCCGCGGTGGGACCCCAGTCCCACCTGCCATACGGGTCAGGCTTCTTCGGGACCAGGGCGTTCGCCTCGTACGCGTGCGGGTACCAGAGATCTCCCGGCGCTCCCCACTTCCAGTCGGGGTCGCTGACGAGGATGTCGTGGGGCACGAACGACTTGTCCTGGATGATCAGCGGGGTGCCCACCAGGTCGGGAAGCAGTCCGCTGTTCACAAGCCCGAGCTCGAAGTCGTCGATGACGAGCAGAGCCGACGCGATGCCTGCGTACGCGTTCGTGCGAGTGATCCCCATCGCGTGGTCGTGGTACCAGGCGAAGCGGGCGCTCTGGTCGAGCGGGTAGTAGTAGGTGGCGGTGCCGGCGGGCGGCTGCGTGCCCGGCACGTTCATGAAGCTCGGCCCTGTCTTGCCGGCCGGGTCGTACCACTGCAGCGGTGTCCCGTCGCTGAACCACGGTGTGGCTCCTCCGTGCAGGTGTGTCGCGATGCGGTTGAGGGGCAGCTGCCCCACCGTCAGTCCATCCGGCCCGGCCATGACCGTGGGATCGGTCGGGACCAGCGCCCGGTCCGGCAGCTGGTTGGCCATGCTCAGGAGCACCGGCGTGCCCCGCTTCGCCACGATCACCCCTCCCAGGTATCCGCGAGACGTGCTTCCCAGGTCGTGGTAGCCGTGGAAATGGGTCGCAGCGGGCAGATCCGGATGCATCCTCTCCGCGAAGGGAGACACCGCCAGGTCGTAGGTGTCCGTGGCCAGGCCCGCGAAGGTGCGGGTGGTCTTCGTCGCCAGTGGGATGAACTGCCCGATCTCGTTCGCTGCCGACGGGCCCAGGCCCGGCAGGGCAGTGACGAACTTGCGCATGCGGGGACTCTGAGAGAAGGAGCGCACAGGCGGCGGGGACGGCACGCAGCCGAAGCTCACGGTCGCGAAGGTGGTGACGCCGACGCCCGCGGCGACGGTCAGGAACTCGCGGCGGCTCATCCTGCGGACTCCCATGAGGTGTTCCTCTCGAAGAAGGCGGCCGTTCACTCGGCGCACGGCGTTGCCGGTCGGTCCTGCTCCCATGCGTGCTCCCGCGTTTGGGTATGGTGATACCCCGTACGATGGGGTCTTGGGCATGCGGGACCGGCACCGGGGGGCGCAGCAGGATGACGGACGAGAGGGAGCGGGGCAGGCTCCTCGAGGGATTGCCCCCCAACGTCTTCCGGCTGGGCCTCGTCTCGTTCTTCGCGGACGTCTCGAGCGAGATGCTCTACCCCCTCATCCCGATCTTTCTCACCACCGTGCTCGGGGCGCCCGTCGCCGTCGTGGGCCTGATCGAGGGACTCGCCGAGGGAACCGCCTCAGTGCTGAAGTCGGTCTCGGGCTGGTGGTCGGACCGGGTCCGCCGGCGCAAGCCGCTGATCTTCGGCGGCTATGCCCTGAGCGCCGTGTCGAAGCCTCTGCTCGGGATCGCTCTGGGGTGGCCGTTCGCGCTTGTCGCGCGCGTGCTGGATCGCGTGGGCAAGGGCGTCCGAGACGCCCCGAGGGACTCGGTGCTCGCCGATTCGATCGACCAGAGATACCGCGGGAAGGCGTTCGGCTGGCACCGGGGGATGGACAGTCTCGGCGCTGTGGTCGGGCCTCTGATCGCGCTCGCATTGCTGGCTGCGCTTCACGGTGACATCCGCTCGATCCTCCTGCTCGCGTTCGTGCCGGGCGTGGCAGGCGCGCTGCTCGTGCTGCTGGTGAGGGACAAGGCGCGGGTGCCGCGGACGTCCGAGCCGCCGGCGCTGCGCCTGCTGCCGGGCGCGTTCCGCTCGTACGTGGCGGTGTGGGGTCTGTTCGCGCTCACGAACTCGAGCGACGTCTTCCTGATCCTGCGCGCCAGGTCGCTCGGGTTCAGCACCCTGACCGTCGTGCTCGCGTACACCGTCTACAACCTGGTGTATGCATTGGCGAGTCCGGTGCTCGGAGGTCTGTCGGACCGAGTCGGCCGTCGCCGCATCCTGCGTCTCGGGCTTCTCGTCTTCGCGGCCGTGTATGTCGGTTTCGCGTTCGCCAGGCAGGGGTGGATGATCTGGGTGCTGTTCGCCGTATACGGCGTCTATATCGCGGCGACCGACGGAGTCGGCAAGGCGTTGGCCGTGGACCTGGTGCCGGACACGGTCAGGGGTACCGCAGTCGGGGTCTTCGGCACGGTGAGCGGTGTCGCTGCGGTGCTGGCCAGCATCGTCGCGGGTCTGTTGTGGGACAAGGTCGGGCCAGCGGCACCGTTCGTCTACGGCGCCGCGGGCGCTGTCCTCGCGGCTGCCCTGCTCGTGATCGTCCGGGCACCGCGTGCGGACGCCCCCACCGCCCAGAGGACCGGCAACGAGGGCGTCGGGGGTGCGTCTCTTGACGTGAGCGTGCTACCGCACAGTCACCACGATCGTCCGTGATACGCTCGGCGACCGCGACGTGTCCCCGCTGAACGCGGCGGAGAAGTGGTAGAGGCCGCGCACCTTCGGGGCGTACCGGTACCACCACAAGGTCCCCTTCGTGCCGCTGGAGCCGTAGGTGCCGCGAGCGGAGGAGTACGACCACCGGATCGCTCCCGGCTTCTGCACGCTGACCGCGACGACGTCGCCGGCCAGTGACGGGGTGAGTGCACCGGAGAGCACGAAGGCGACTGGCAGCCTGGGGTTCGGCGCATTTGTCGCGATCGTGACACCGGACGCGATCGGTGCCTGCGGCGATCCCGCTCGCGGGTCAGCTTGCCACGCCGCGGCACCCGCGGAGAAGGCGGCGAGGCTCGCGGAGTCGGACTCGATCCTCCAGTCGCTCTCCTTGTCGGCGTCGAACCAGCTCACTCCCGCGATGCGCGGGAAGGAGGACGGGATGACCTTGAACATGTCGGTGATCCACGCCGCCTTGTCGCCGCCGGC
>CAIKZH010000131.1 GCA_903831865.1 uncultured Coriobacteriia bacterium | reverse complement strand
CGGCAACGGTTCCCCTTTGCTTGGCGGTGGAGAGGAACCCGGAGTGTCCCAGATTGCCTCACCCATCGTCCGGGGGTCGGGCGTTGCACTTAGTATCTGAATCCGCGATGGTTAACAAGGAAGTCACACGGATGTTCAGCGGTCGGGCGAGATGCTGCCGCGGAGGGAGCCTCTACAGGTCGCGGCGCGCGAGCACGCGCATGGCGAGCGCCACCAGGATGGCGACGTACACCACCGCGTAGACGATCGCCCACACGCTCGGCGTGGAGCCGCCCATCCCGGGGATGCCTCCCTGCTCCACCAGCAGTCCCGCCGGCAGCAGCAGCGACAGCGCCTTGCGATGCACGGAGTCCAGCGGCATGAGCAGGCTCGAGACGATGCCGATGTTGCGCATCGTCGCGTTCCCGATGAGCCCGCCTATGCTCTCGATCAGCCCGCCGATGAACGCGACCCCGTAGGCCGCCGTGCACATGACGCCGTTGGCGAGGGTGGGCAGGCGCGTGCTCCCCAGCACAGCGAGCGCGAGCAGGGGCAGCGGCTCGAACACGAGCAGCGCCACCGCCGCGGGCCACGTCGGCAGCAGCGGCGTCGCCATCTGCCACCGCGCGAGGCCGACGACGGCGCCTCCCATGAGGGCCGCGTACACCACGAGCATCGCAGCCAGGCCCACGAACTTGCCCAGCACGAGCTCACTGCGCCGGATGGGACGGGCGAGGGTGCCGTAGATGACGCCGCTGTCCAGCTCGCTGGAGATGGTGCCGACCGAAGCGAAGACGGCGGTGAGCGCCACCAGCAGACTCGCCGGGAAGAGCCCCAGGTAGAGCATCTGCGCCGCCACTGCTCGCCGCATGAGCTCGCTGAACCCCGCCTGCGCTCCGGTCCACACCGAGTGCGCGCCGAGGTAGAGCCCGAACCCGTACAGGAGCAGGAAACCCGCCGACATCAGCAGCGCAGCAAGTACCACCCGGCGCCGGATCGCCTCGCGGAACGTGAGGCCCGCCACCGCCAGGACCCGCCGAATGACGCCGCCGCTACTCATGGCGACCGTCCGTGACCTCAAGGAAGAGGTTCTCGAGCGTGCGCCGGCGGCGGTCGACGCGCGTGACCCGCGCGCCCTGGGCCACGAGCGCGTCCACCAGAGCCGGCACCGCCTCTTCGTCAGGCAGACCCACGAGCAGCGCAGTGGGCGCCGACTCGAGGACGCGGCCGCCGACGGCGGCCGCGACATGCTCTGCCGACTGCGCGGGAAGCGGCTCGGCCAGGCCGACCTCGGCCTCGCAGGGACCGGCGAGCAGTTCGCCGAGCGTGCCGTTGGCGACGAGATGCCCGTGGTCGATCACCGCGACCTCGTCGCAGATACGCTCCACCTCGCCCAGCAGATGGCTGTTGAGGAAGACCGTGGTGCCGCGCTCGCGCACGCCCAGAAGCAGGCGCCGGACGTCGGCGCGGCCCAGCGGATCCAGGGCCGAGGTGGGCTCGTCGAGGAAGAGCAGGTCGGGATCCCCCAGCAGCGCGCACGCGAGCCCGAATCTCTGCAGCATCCCCTTGCTGAACTGCCGCAGCTTGACGCCCGCGTGATCGCTCAGACCGACCTCTCCGAGCGCGCGCGTCGTGGCCTCGGGGATCGCGGACCGCTCCATGCCGAGCAGGTCACCGTGGAAGCGTAGAAGCTCGCGCGGTGTGAGCCACTCCTGGTAACGGAAGCTCTCCGGCAGGAAGCCGACGCGACGGCGCACCCGGAAGTCACCGAGCGGGCGGCCGAGCAGCTCGCCGCTGCCGGAGGTGGGCGCGTGGAGCCCCACCATCATCTTGATGAACGTGCTCTTGCCCGCACCGTTGGGGCCGAGGAAACCGAAGATATGCCCCCGCTTCACGCGGAGGCATATCCCCTCGCAGCCGACGCTGCGACCGTAGTACTTCGTGAGGTCCTGTGTGCGGATGACCGATTCGAGCTGCATCACTTCATGGTAGACCTGGCGAGCCCGAGCGCGGTGTTCTCGTCGATCGGGCCGCCGATGGCGCGCACGACGCCGTTGTCGTTCCAGATGACCGTGGACGAGTCGGGCAGCGGTGCCAGCTTGCTGCGCGCGTCGCGGGCCGCGCTCTTCGGCGTGATCACGACGGCCGGGACGCCGTCGATGCTCACGTCATGCGCGGTCCCGTCGACGTTCGGGATGATGAGCGTCGACTGCCAGTCTTGGATCGCCGCGAGCTGGTCACGCACGGTCTGCGGGATGAACGGCAGGTCGAGAAGGGCTGTGCGAAGCTGCGCGGCGTCCACGCCATCGGGCACCGTGAGCTCGGGGCTGCGGGCCTGGCCCACGTAGACTCCGCTGGTCCTGTCGGGCCAGCCGGCGGTGTTCGTCCCCGCTGGAACGGGATAGCGCGCCACGAGCGTGGCCGGGATGTTCACCGTGAACACCTCGCCGTCGAGCGCCGTCGGCAGCTTCGCGTCGCCACCATAGGAGGCGAGAGCGTCGTTGATCGCGGCGACATGGAGGCGGAAGCGGTACGTCTGCGCGTGCGTCAGAAGCAACGCCGGCTGAGCCGACTCGCTCGACGGCAGCTTGATCGGGAAGTCGAGCGCCGCCTGGGCCTGCGCCAGGGTGACCGACGTGGGGCTCGAAGAGGCGCCGTCGATCCATGCGTCGCCGAAGGACTGCAGATCGACGTGGCCGCCCTTCTTCAGCGCGGTGGAGATCGAGTTCAGGTCCGTCTGGCTCAACGTGACGGTCTGCACCTTCTGCACGCGGAAGACCTGCAGCAGGCTCGCCGCGGCGTTCTGGACCGGCGGCAGCGCGAAGGACGCGACCACCAGGGCAGCCGCCACCGCGGCGGCGATCCGCGACCGGCTGAACCGTCGCGCGGCCGGCGCGGCCGAGGGGCGTCGTGCCGGCATCTCGACGACCTGCGCCGCCGGCTGCAGGCGCTCGAGAGCGCTGGCCGCGACGTCGCGATCGGCCTCGAGCGTCGTGAGAACGGCCGCGCATTCGGCGCACCCGTTCACGTGCGACTCGATGTCCGCGCGCTCCGGCTCTGACATTTCGCCATCCAGATAGGCCAGCAGACGGCCTTCGTTCTCACACATCGCTCATCACTCCTTCTCGTCGGCGCCCGTGCGGGGGCCTTCGTACGTCTCGCGGAAGCGGCGCTGGGCGCGCGCCAGGACCGTGCCCACCGAACTCGGCGCCAGGTCCAGCGCCTCGGCGATCTCCGCGTAGCGGAAGCCCGAATGTCGCAGCATCAGGACGACTCGGTCGCGGCTGTCCAGACGCGCCAGCGCCCGTCTCACGTCCAGCACGTCGTCGATCTCGTCCTGCCGGGCTGCGGCGTCCGGTCCGGCAGCGACCTCGGGCGAGGACTCGCGGGCGAGGCGCCTCGCCTCTGCGCGGAAGTGGTTGTACGCAAGGTTCGACGCCACGGTGAGCAGCCATGCACGCGGGTCGCGCAGTTCGCCCTCGTCGGTCCCGGCACGCTCGTAGAGCCTGCCGAACGTCTCCTGGGTCAGGTCCTCGGCCAACGCCTGATCGCCGGTGAGGAACACGAGGTGACGCCTCACCGAACGTGCGTGGGCGCGGTAGAGCTCGTCGAACTCGGCACGGAGATCAGGCGAGACGCGGTCGGTCATTTCGGCAGTCCTCGGTTGCACGGCACCTCCCGCTCATCATCGCTCGCTTGTGGGACGGAAGCGCGGATCGGTTTCGCGACGTTGCCGTTTCGGTCCGTCACTACAGATGGACACCGCCGGGGCTCCGTTTGTGACGCGCGGACCCGACACCGCCGGACCCGCTCGCATTGACCGTACTCTGCCACCCCTTCAGAATCATTCGGACCCTGCGATGCACAAAGGGAGCATCTGAACATGAAGGACCTTTCCGGCAAGACCGTCGTCGTCACCGGCGGCAGCAGCGGTATCGGCCTGGCCACCGCCAAAGCCTTCGCTGCGCGCGGCGCGAACGTCGCCGTGATCGCCCGCGACGAGACGCGGCTCGCGTCCGCGAAGAAGGCGATCGCTGCGGGCGCCAAGGGCGGGACCGTCCTCGGCGTCTCGGCCGATGTGGCCGACCGGGCCGCGGTCTTCGCGGCGATGGATCGCGTGCGCAACGAGCTGGGGGCGCCGGACGTGCTGGTGAACTGCGCCGGCATCTTCATCCCGGACGACTTCGAGAAGATGGACGAGAAGATCTTCCGCGACCACATGGACATCGACGTGCTCGGGCCCATCTGGGCCACAGGCGCCGTGCTCCCGAAGATGATCGAGCGTGGCAGCGGTCACATCGTCAACGTCGCGTCCGTGGCGGGGTTCATCGGCGTCCACGGCTACACCGCCTACTCGACCGCCAAGTTCGCAGTGATGGGGTTCTCCGAGGCGCTGCGCCAGGAGATGAAGCCGCTCGGCATCAAGGTCTCCGTGGTCTGCCCGCCCGACGTGAACACGCCGGGCCTTGCGAAGGAGAAGTCACTGCGCTCCCCCGAGTGCGACAAGGTATGCGGCAACATCAAGGCGATCTCGCCCGAGAAGGTGGCCGAGGACATCGTCAAAGCCGTCGAGACCGGGAAGTACTACGTGATCATCGGGGCGGTCAGCAAGCTGTACTTCCGCCTGAAGGGGCTGGTTCCGGAGCTGTTCTTCGCCGTCATGGACAGCGACGTCGCCTCGGCACGCAAGAAGCGGCTCGCGGAAGCGCAGTCCACAGCAGCCAGCTGATACCGACCGACTGAATCTAAGGGGCCAAGATCTTGGACATCTTCGAGAAGTGTCGTAACTACACCGTGGTCAAGGACGCGCTCGCGGCCGGGATCCCCTATCCGTATTTCATCCCGCTCACGGAGAACGAGGGGACCGAGGCGTCGTTCCACGGCCACAAGCTCATCATGTGCGGCTCGAACAACTACCTCGGCCTCACGACGCACCCGAAGGTGCGCCAGGCGGCCATCGACGCCATCAACCGCTACGGCACCAGCTGCACCGGCTCGCGATTCCTCAACGGCACGCTGGAGATGCACGAGGAGCTGGAGAACGCGCTCGCCGAGTACGTGGGCAAGGAGAAGGCGCTCGTGTTCTCCACGGGGATGCAGACCAACCTGGGCGTGATCAGCAGCCTGGTGGGCCGCCACGACGTGGTGGTGCTGGACAAGGACGACCACGCCAGCATCGTTGACGGCGCCCGCCTCTCGTACGGCGAGACGAAGCGCTTCCGCCACAACGACGTCGCCGACCTCGAGCGCGTCCTTTCCGGCATCCCGAAGGACAAGGGCATCCTCGTGGTGGTCGACGGCCTGTTCAGCATGGGCGGCGACATCGCGCCGCTTCCCGAGATCATCCCGCTCGTGAAGCAATATGGCGCGCGCCTCATGGTGGACGACGCGCACGCCACCGGCGTCCTCGGCGGCGGCCGCGGTACGGCGGCGCACTTCGGTGTGACCGAGGACGTGGACCTCATCATGTCGACGTTCAGCAAGTCCTTCGCCTCGCTCGGGGGCTTCATCGCCGGCGACGCGAACACCATGCACTTCGTGAAGCACACCGCGCGCTCCATGATCTTCAGCGCGAGCATCCCGCCTTCCAACGCAGCCGCCGCACTTGCGTCGCTGCAGATCATGCGCGACGAGCCGGAGCGCGTGCAGCGCCTTGCCGAGATCGGCGACCGGATGCGCCGCGAGCTGCGCGACCTGGGCTTCAAGATCGGCGGGACCGTCTCGCCCATCATCCCGATCATGATCGGCGACGATGCGCGGACCATCGGCGTGTGGAAGGCGCTCTTCGATGCCGGAGTCTTCGTCAACCCTGTGGTCTCGCCGGCAGTGCCGGAGGGGCAGCAGCTGCTGCGCACGAGCTACATGGCCACCCACACGGACGAGCAGCTCGACCAGGTGCTGGCGACGTTCGAGACGGTCGGGAAGGCCGCCGGACTCATCTAGGTAGGGAGCTGGAGGCGTCCCTACCTCTGGGCCTGCGCCCAGCGGCAGACCCTCCGCTCCGCGAACTCGATCGCCTCGTACAGGAGCACGCCGAGCACCGCCATCGCCAGGATCCCGGCGAACATCTCGCCGTACGCGATGCGGCCCCACGCGTCGAAGACGTAGTAGCCCAGCCCCGTCGACCCCGCCACCGACTCGGCGAAGAAGAGCACCGCCACCGCGGTGCCCGCGCTTATCCGCAGCGCGGTGAAGACCTCCGGCATCGAGGCAGGCACCACGACGTGGCGGAACACCTGCCAGCTGTCGGCGCCGAGCGACCTCACCGAGAGCACCGAGGACGAGGGGATCGACTTGGAAGCGTCCCGCGCCGTCACGAGTATCTGGAAGAAGACGATGAGCGAGATCAGCGCGATGATCGACACGTCGCCGATGCCCAGCAGCACCAGCAGGATCGGGAAGAAGACGACCTTCGGGATCGGGTAGTTCAGGAAGACGAGCGGGCCGAAGAGGGCGTCGGCGCGCCTGGCCCTGCCGAGCAGCAGGCCGATCGGTCCGCCCACGACCAGCCCGACCACGATCGATGCGACGACCCGCCAGGCGCTCACGATGAACTGCGGCCAGATCACCGAGGCCTGCGCCACCAGCTGGCCCACTCCGCTCGCGGGACCCGGCAGCGCGGGGGACGCCAGCACCAGCGCCGCGACCTCCCAGACCACGAGCATCACGGCGATCGCGCCGAGGTAGCCGACGACCTTCCTCACCGCGGCCCTCATGCCGCACCCCCGGCGGCTGCCGCCGCGGCGGCGTCAGGGTGCAGCGCGCCCTCGGCAGCAAGGAGCGCGCGCAACTCCGCGCAGCGCTCGTAGAAGACCTCGGTCTGGCGATAGCCCGCGCTCCCCATCAGCGGATTGTCGACCACGGCCGCCACGCGCCCGGGCCGGGGCGTCATCACGACCACCTTGCGACCGAGGTAGACGGCCTCCTCGATGGAGTGCGTCACCAGCATCGAGGTGTGCCCCCGGTCGCGCCACAGCTCCAGCAGCAGGTCCTGGAGGTCCTCCCGGGTGAGCGCGTCGAGCGCGGAGAGCGGCTCGTCCATCAGCAGCAGGTCCGCATCGAGTGCGAGCGCGCGAGCCAGCGCGAGACGCTGGCGCATGCCTCCGGAAAGCTCGCCGGGACACGCGTGGATGAACTCGGCGAGGCCGACGCGCTCCAGCGCCTCCATCGTGCGATGGCGGCTCTCTTTGGCCGGTTGCTTTCGTATCACCAGACCCAACTCGGCGTTGGCCAGGACGGTCTTCCACGGCAGCAGTCCGAAGTCCTGGAGGATGAGAGCGGTGCGCAGCCGCGGCCCGAGGAGCTGCTCTCCCCCGACGGTCACGCGTCCGGAGGACGGCGCGAGCAGCCCCGCCATCGCAAGCAGGAGCGTCGACTTCCCACAGCCGGACGGTCCTATCAGCGCGATCGCCTCGCCGGCAGGCAGTGAGAGGCCGACGTGCTCCAGAGCGAGCACGTCGGCCTCGACGCCGTGATAGGTGACGCTCGCGTCTTCGACTACGACGTCGGGCATCGCGCGGCTGGTCGTCTCCCTGGGCGGGGCGCTACTGCGGGGACTGGACGGTCGCGGCCATCCGGCTCCACATGAGGTCGCCGTAGGTGATTTTCGACTTCAGCAGGCCCTTGGCGCGCATCCACGCCAACAGCGGGTCGACGTCGGCCTTCCTGGGAAGCTGGGGCCGCGGATACTGGTTGACCATGTACGTCTTCGCGACGGAGGCGGGGAACCGCGCATCGGTGACGAGCAGGCCGCGCCACACGTTCGGGTTCTGGTCGATGACCTGCACGGCCTGATCGATCGCTCCCAGGACCTTGAACACCGAGGTGGTGTTCGCCGGGACGTTCAGGTACTTCTCGCCGAAGAGCAGGACCGTCTGCGACAGGTTCGCGCCCTTCGTGTCGTCGGCGATCACGTGCGCGCCCTGGCTCTGCGCGAGCGAGAGGAACGGCTCGGGCAGGGCTGCCGCCTCCAGCTTCCCGCTCATCAGCAGCTGGAAGCGCGCCGGCACGGCGGCGACCTCCTGGGTCTTGATCTGGGCCTCGGGCACCCCGGCGGTCTTCATCAGCGAGCCGAGGACGTACTCCTGGATCGTCGCGCTCGACGTCCCGATCGGCACGTTGGCGAGCTGCTTCAGGCTCGTGACCTTGGAGCCCGGCTTCACGGCGATGCCGAACCGGCCCTGCGCCGGCGTGGCGCCCAGCAGCAGCGTCGTGACCCTGACCGGGAAGCCGCCCTGGCGCAGCAGCGTGGCAGAGACCATGTCGCTCATCTCGCCGTCGATGGCGCCCGCGGTCAGCGCCGCGTCACGCTCACGCGCCGAGGCGAACGTCGTGATGGTCACGTCGATGCCCGCGGCCTTGAAGCGGTCGGTGTGGTCCGCCACCCACAACGCGAGCGCGTCCTCTGTGGGCAGCGTGCCGATCCTGATGGTGGCGGTGGGCGTGGCCGTGGTGTTGTTGCCACCCGTTGTGGCCGTCGGCGTCGGGCCCGTGGCGGTGGCGGGCGGCTTGCACCCGGCAAGCGCCAGGACCATCCCCGCGGCGACGAGGCAGCCGATCAGGGCTGTGCGGTTGATGCGTTTCACTGGACGTTCCTTTCGTTCTGATCGATGGCTATGGGCAGATCGGACGACGTAGACGGATCTCGTCGCGGATAGGGATACCCGCGAATCCGACGCCAGCGTAGCCGAGCTTGTCCGCGAGCAGTCCCGTCGCGACTTCAGCGATCGAGAACCCGTGGCGCTGGTAGAAGTAGAGCAGAGGGAGGTCGTCATTGGAGACGGCCGCCTTGATCGCCGGCAGGGCCTTGGCGCGCGCGGCCGACGTGGCCGCCTCGAGCAGGGCCGAGCCGACGCGGCGACCCTGGAACTGCGGGTAGACCGAGTACATCACGATGCCCAGATCACCCTGATGCACCTGGAGCGCGATCAGGCCCGCGAGCTCCTTGCCGGCGATGGCGACCAGGTTCTCGCTCGCGAGGACATCGAAGGTGCGACCGAACACATCGATCTCGGTCTCGCCCCACGCGCGGTCGCAGATCTGCTCGATCGCCCTGCGGTCGGAGGAGCGCGCCTCACGCACCGTGAACTGGACGGCGTCGCCGCGAGGCTCGTGCTCGGCGCACGTCACGCTCATCCTGGCCTCGGCGAGCGGGAGTTCGCGCCCGTCGACGGGGCACAGATACTGCGGGTAGGGGAGATCAACATCCTCGCGGGCAGCCAATAGCATCTCCTCGCGCTCTCGCGCCTCGTGCGGGGCGATATTCTACCCCACGCGAGCGCTGCGACCTACGCGGCCCCCGCGGCGATCTCGCGCCCGGGCCCGCTACCGCGCCTCTCGAGCCAGGCCCCCCCGAAGCGACTCAGCAGCGGCGTCAGGATCTACCACGTTGAGCGCCACGCCACTGCCCCACTCGAAGCCCGCGCGGTCGCCCAGCCGCGGGAAGAGGTCCGCGTGCCAGTGGAAGGGGAGTCCCGCGCGCTGCGCTGAGAAGGGCTCGTCGTGCAGGTAGGCGTTGAAGCCGACCTCGCCCAGCGTGCCGCGCAGCGCGCGGGCAGCGGCCACGAGCGCCGCGCCGAAGGACGCGCGCTCGTCGGGCGTGGCGTCGGCCAGCGTGGACGAACACCGCAACGGGGCGATGCGCATGTGGTACGGCGTCGGCGCGGAGAAGGTGCTCACCGCGACGCAGCAGCCGTCGTCGAACACCGCCCTGCCGCCGGCCCGGTCGGCGGTGATCGCGCCACACAGCACGCACTCCGCCCCTGCCGTCGCCGCCTGGCTGAAGCAGCCGATCTCGCGCACGAGCATCTCCGGCACCCGCTCGAGCGCCATCAGCTGCGAGTGCGGGTGCGACAGCGTGGCGCCCGCGGCGACCCCGTCGTTGCGGAAGATCACCGCCGCCGCCAGACGCATGTCCTCGCGCAGCGTCGCGAGGCGCTGCGCATACGCCTCGACCACGAGCGCGGCGTGAGCCGGGGCGTAGTCTGCGAGCGCGTCCTCGTGCCGTCGCGTCTCCACGATCACCTCGTGGACGCCGGCGCCCGGCTGCGCTCTGTAGGGCGCGGGAGCGTCGATCGCGCGCTCGTCCTCGAGCGTCTCGGGACGGACCGCGGGAAAGCGGTTCTCGAAGACCCGCACCGACCACCCGGTCTCGCCTTCGAGGCTCAGGGCGAGTCGCGTGGGTGGCGTGAGGTCCTCATGCCCCGGACAGAAGGGGCAGGCAGCCGGATCGCTCACCTCCCGAGGCGCGTGCGTGACGTCGCGCGGCCGCCACGCCCTCTCGGGCGCGATCAGGGTCCAGCCCCCTCCGACGGGATCATGACGAAGCTCGGACACACGTGCTCCCTTGCGGTGCTACGCTGCTGCCTGTCCTGAGCATACCGCCCCGATGACGCGAAGGCGTGCCCGAGATGCCGCACGAGATCCCCTTCCTCGACCAGGTGCCCGACCTCGCGGCCCGGCTGGGCGAGGCGCGCATCCTCTACACCGACCTCGACGG
Source organism: uncultured Coriobacteriia bacterium (assembly GCA_903831865.1). Classification (GTDB taxonomy): domain Bacteria; phylum Actinomycetota; class Coriobacteriia; order Anaerosomatales; family PALSA-660; genus PALSA-660. The sequence continues at coordinate 37,448 of CAIKZH010000131.1, read as the reverse complement.
GACTCTGCTGGGCCCGGGCGGCTCGCTCGTCCGCGACAGCGCGGGCGCGCCGACGATGGACGGCGCATCGGCGGTCGTCGAGGTGAACCGTGCAGGCCTCCCTGTCGTCATCACCTCAGGTCGCAATGCCAGGCAGCTCAACGAGGTGTCGAGGATGCTCGGCTGGCGCGACTTCATCGCCGAGGTGGGCTGCGTGCGCAGCTACGCGAACGCCCGCAGGCAGGTCCGCGACCTCGGCGTCTGGCCCGCGGACGCACTGCTCCCCGGAGAGACTCCGTACCAGGCCATCGAGCGGGTCGGCGCGGTCGCTCTCCTTCAGGAGCGCTTCCCGGGCCTCGTCGAGTATCACGATCCGTGGCACCGCGACCGCGAGGTCACCCACATGCTCCGCGGCAAGCTGCCCATCGCCGAGGCGCAGGAACTCCTTGACTCGCTTCCCCTGCCTGTCTCGATCGTCGACAACGGGATCATCCACCCGCCGAGTCACGGGCTCGTCGGGGTGACCGAGGTGCACGCCATCCACCTCGTGCCCTCGGGCGTGTCGAAGCAGCGCGCGATCTTCGAGGACCTGACGGACCGCGGGCTCGAGCGGCACCAGGCGATCGCAATAGGCGACGGGGCGGCGGACATCGCGATGGCGGAGTCGGTCGGGCTCATGGTGTGCGTGAGCAACGGGCTGGACGACCCGACGCTGCTCGCAGCGGCCGCCCGCCATCACAACATCGCGGCGACACGCGGCGCGCGCGGGACCGGCTGGCGTGAGCTCGTCGAGGCCTGGATCGCGGCGCAGCCGCAGGCGTGACCGACGGACCTCGCGTCGGCACTCGGACGCCGCGTTTGCGCACCTCCAAGGCCGCGCCTACAATGGCATGGCCCCTCCGGGGGCGTTGACACCACGAATATGGCTCCATCCGTTAGGTGCGGCTCCTGTTCGAACACAGGCCACTGCCCGGAAATGTCGAGAGACGCCAATGGGTAGAACAGCCCTCGCCGGCTTAAGGCGAAGGATAAAGTGGCTTGCCGGATCTCTCGGCATCACGTCGGGCAGTGCTCAAACCACAGACGAGGGACGGAGCGTGAGCGGATGGCGCGGGCGTCTTCATGAGACCCGGCGCCTTGTCGGTGATTGTGTCGGCCCGCATCCCACGCAGCCCCCGTCGAAGACGCGGGGCTGTTTTCGTCGTGTCGGTCATGCAACCGAGCAGAAGAGGACTTTGTGACTCCCTCAAGTAGTCGCTAGGTCCCGGCTCCCGCCGTGCGGGATCAGTCGGGACCGCCTCCGACAGATCCCCTCTATCAAGGAACGCGCCCGCAGGAAGCCAGGCGCGCCCACGGCATGGGAGCAGACATGTTCTACCTCACACGGATGCTGGGCCGACCGGTGACGGACTCCGCCGGCCAGCCGATAGGCACCATCAAGGACCTCGCGATCGCGACGGGCGAGGTCTTCCCCAGGGTCACCTCCCTCGCACTCGTCGGTCCCGACAAGACGCCGTTCATGCTGTCGTGGCGCAAGTTCGTGGACGCGTACGACGAGGCGGGCGCCCACCTCAACACGAAGGCCCTCGACCTGCGGTTCTCATACCAGCAGCCGGACGAGGTGCTGCTCGCGCGCGACCTGCTCAACAAGCAGATCGTCGACACACAGGGCATGAAGGTCGTGCGCGTCAACGACCTCAAGCTCTCCGAGTCTCGCAACCAGCTGCGCCTGCTCGGCGCCGAGGTGGGCACGCGGGGCATCCTGCGCGGCATCTGGCCGCCCCTGGAGGGCGCCGCGAACGCCATCGGAAGCGTCTTCGGGCGCCCGCTGAAGGAGAACCTGATCGCCTGGAACTACATGGAGCTCCTCGACCGGGACCTCGGCAACGTCAAGCTCTCCGTCTCGCACAGGCGTCTGCACGAGCTGCACCCGGCCGACATCGCCGACGTCCTCGAGCAGCTCTCGCCTTCCCAGCGCGCCCTGGTGTTCCAGCACCTCGACGACGACCAGGTCGCGGACACGATCTCCGAGATGGAGGACGAGATACAGGCACAGGTCGTCGACGACCTGACCGACGAGCGCGCCTCCGACATCCTCGAGATCATGGACCCGGACGACGCCGCCGACATCATCGGCGACCTGCCCTACGACAAGGCCGAGGCCCTGCTGCGGCTGATGGGAGTGCGCGAGGCACGGCAGGTGCGCAAGCTGCTGGGCTACCGCGAGAAGACCGCGGGCGGCATCATGACGCCCGAGATCACGACGGTCTCGGAGGACATGACCGCGCAGGAGGTCATCGACCAGCTGAGGTCGCGTGCGGCCGAGGCGGAGAACATCTACTACGTCTACGTGGTGGGAGCGCGCCGCATCCTCGAGGGAGTCGTCTCGCTGCGCGACCTGGTGGTGTCGCCACCCGAGACCACGGTCACGGACATCACCGAGCGCGACGTGTTCAGCGTCGGTCCCGACGACGACCAGGAGCAGGTCGCAGAGATGATGAGCAAGTACGACCTGCTCGCCATCCCCGTCATCGACGAGGCGGGGCGCATCCTCGGCATCGTCACGGTCGACGACGCGCTCGAGGTCATGGAGCAGGAGTCGGCGGAAGATCTTCGGCTCGCGACCGGCTCCGCGCCCCGCCGGGCCCTGGAGGCCACCGGCGTCGCCGCGTGGCTCGCGCAGTCCATGAACTGGCTCGCGGTGTGGGCGGTCCTCGGGATCGCCGCCGCCCTGGTCGTGCGCATCTTCTCCGAGCACGCAGCCATCTTCGCCGTCATCGCTCTGTTCGTGCCGCTGGTGGTGCGCGTGGGCGAGGACGTGGCGGACCACGAGCTGGGTATCCTCATAGAGAACGAGACCACCATGCCGGGGTTCTGGCGCCGACTGTTGGGCAACACCCTCGTCGGACTCGCACTCGGCGTCCTCTCCGGACTCATCGCCCTCGCGGTACTCGAAGCGCTGGCGGAGCCGCTCGCCCTCTCTCTCGCGCTCGCCGGCGCGCTGGCGCTCACGACCGCGATCGTGACCGCGGCCACCGCCATCTATCCCGCCCTCGTGCGCAAGCGCGGAGGCGAGGGATGGCGCGCCTCCTCCGCGGTCGTGACGACCCTGACCTCGCTGGCCGCCGTGACGCTCTACCTCGCCCTGTCGATGTTGTTCGCCCGGGTCGCGGGAGCCTGAGATGATCCGGGAGCGCCTGAAGAGGCTCAACCCGCGGTGGGTGGCCCTTCTCTCGTTCCTCGCGGTGATCGGCCCCGGCATCATCGCGGCCAGCGCCGGGAACGACTCCGGCGGCATCTCCACGTACTCGGTCGCTGGCGCGCGCTACGGCTACGCGATGCTGTGGATGATGCTCGCCATGACTCCTTCGTTCGTCATCGTGCAGGAGATGGCGGGAAGGATGGGCGCGGTCACCGGCAAGGGCTTCGCGGCGCTCATCCGCGAGAAGTATGGAGTGAGGCCCACGCTCCTGGCGATGATCCTCCTGCTCGCGAGCAACGCCGCGACCACCGTGGCCGAGTTCGCCGGGATCGCTGCGGCCCTCGAACTGTTCGGCGTCACCAAGTACGTGTCGGTGCCTGTGGCTGCCGTCGTCGTGTGGCTGCTGGTGGTGCGCGGCAGCTACCGCAACGTGGAGAAGGTGCTCCTGCTGCTCTCCGCGGTCTTCGTCTCCTACATCGTGGCGACGTTCATGGCCCGCCCTGACTGGGGCACCGTCGCGCGCGCGATGGTCACCCCGCAGATCGTCCCGACGCAAGCCTTCATCGCGCTCGCCATCGGGCTCACGGGGACGACGATCGCACCGTGGATGCAGTTCCTCGTCCAGAGCAACATCGTGGAGAAGGGCACCACGATCAAGAAGTGGGCGCTGGCCAAGTGGGACGTCATCATCGGCGCCATCTCCGCGAACGTGGTCGCCATCTTCATCATCATCACCACCGGCACCGTCCTCTTCCCTCGGCACATCGCCGTCACGAGCGCGAAGGAGGCGGCGCTGGCGCTGGCGCCGCTCGCCGGGCACTACGCCACCCTGCTGTTCGCTCTGGGTCTGCTCTCGGCGTCCGTGTTGTCCGCGGCGGTACTGCCGCTCACGGCGAGCTACGCCATCTGCGAGGCGTTCGGCTGGGAGGCGGGGGTCGACCGGAGCTGGTCGGAGGCGCCGGCGTTCAACGCCCTGTACACCTTCGTCATCTTCCTCGCGGCGGCGATCATCCTGCTGCCCGCCGTGAACCTCATCTCGGTCATGCTGGTGTCGCAGGTCGTCAACGGCATGATGCTGCCGTTCCTGCTCATCTTCATGATCCGGATCATCAACGACCGGCGGATCATGGGGGACCACGTGAACGGCCGCGTGCTCAACGTGGTGGCGTGGGCGACCATCGTGGTGGTCATCTCGTTGACCGTGCTGCTGCTGGGAATGTCCTTCCTCGGGATCGGCTGACGAAGTGACGGACGAGAAGCGCAGGGCGCGCGAGGCGGCGAGGGCTGCGCGGCATGACGTGCCGGAGGCGGTCCGCGCCGCCGCGGGCGACGCCATCGCGGACCGGGTGCTCGCCCTCGACGGCATCGAGCGGGTGCACGCTGTGCTCGGCTACGCCGCGACGCCGCAGGAGGCCGACGTCGCTGCGGCGCTCGACGCGCTGCGCGGCCGTGGCGCGCGGATCGCCTACCCGCGTGTGTGCGGCGACGGATCGCTCGAGCTGCATTGGGCCGCGCCCGGACAGCTCGTGTCCGGCTTCCACGGCATCCTCGAACCGCCGGAGGACGCGCCCGCCGCCCTTCCGAGCGAGATCGACCTTGTGCTCGTCCCGGGGACCGCGTTCGACGCCGCATGCTGCAGGCTGGGCCAGGGCGGCGGCTGCTACGACCGGCTCCTGCCGTCACTGCGCCCCGATGCGCTGCGCGTCGGCATCGCGTTCGACGAGCAGCTGGTGGAGTCGGTCCCCACCGAGAGCCACGACGCGCCGCTGGATGCGGTCGTCACTCCCACGCGGACTCTTCTGCGCACCTGACGGTGACGGCTGCCACGATCGACGGCGGCCATCGGGCGCTCAGTGCCTCTGCGCGACGATCTTCTGCGGAGGCAGCCCGTTGAGCTCGCTCAGCGTGACCATCTTGTAGCCGCGTGCGATCAGGCCCTGGATGATCTGAGGCAGCGCCGCGATGGTCTGGCTCCTGTCGCCGCCCCCATCGTGCATCAGCACGATCGAACCCGGCTGGACCCCGCCGAGCGCCTTCTTGACGATGGCCGCCGTCCCGGGCTTCGTCCAGTCCTCGGTGTCCAGCGTCCACAGCGCGACTCGCAGGTCGAGCCGCCTGGCCTCCGAGAGGATGAACGGGTCCGTGGTCCCGCCGGCGGGTCGATACCAGGTGGGCACGGCGCCCGAGTAGCGACGGATCGTGGTGGCTCCCACACCGATCTCGTACGTGACCGTGGCCTTGCTCGCGTGCAGGAGCGCCTTGTGCGACTGCGTGTGGTCCCCTACCTCCATCCCGTCGGCGACGACGAGCCTGGACAGATAGGGCAGGTGCTCCGCCTGCCGCCCGATCATGAAGAAGGTCGCCTTCGCGTGATAGCGCAACAGGATGTCGAGGATCTTCTGCGTCTGCCCCTGCCACGGCCCGTCGTCGAACGTGAGCGCGACGAGCTTTCGCCCGCCCGTGTCCACGGGCGCTGTGGTCACGGTGACGCCGTATTCGCCGACCGTGACACGCGAGAGTTCAACCCCGGAGATGGCGCCCACGGTGACCTTGTCCGCGCCGACGATCTTCGACGTCGTCGGCTCCGTCACGTCGGGTCCGCGGCGGCTGGTCACCACCGCTCCGAACGCGAGCGGCGTCGTGCTGGTCGCGGCGCTCCCGCCGACCGCGACGACCGCTTGGCCGCCCGCGCCCTTGCGAAGGAGCGCCCCCTTGACCGTCAGCAGATCGCCGGGCGGCGACACGATGAGTCCGTCGGCCCGCAGGCTGGCGACGGTGGCGCCTCGAGCGATCCACGCGGTCCTGCCGTCGACGGTGACCGGCTGTCGCACAAGCAGGAACGTGATCGCGGCAGCGGCGACCACCGCCGCGGCGATGCCGAGCACCGTGCCAAGGCGGCGGCCCCTTCGTGGCGAGCCCCGCAACTCGACGAGAGCCCGTGACGGTCGTCTGTCCTTCGCGCCGGGCATGTGCCTCCTACCGGGAGATGGGCGCGACGTGCCCGCCCATAAGGGCGAACAGCGTCCCTGCATCGATACATACCATCGAAGAGGGTGTGCCCGCCGCGGTGTACAGAGTATCGAAACGCTCGAGCGACCGGTCCACAAGAACCGTCAGCCCTTCGGGAAGGTCGTAGGGCGACACGCCGCCGATCGCGTAGCCGGTGGCGGAGCGCACCGTCTCCGCGTCGGCGAAGCCGACGCGGCGCACGCCCAGGAGCGCCGCGATGGCCTCGGTGTCGCCACGCCGGTCTCCGGCCACAAGGGCCATGACGGGCGAGCCGTCCGCGACGAACACCAGCGACTTCACGATCTGCCCCACCTCGCAGCCGACAGCCTCGGCGGCGAGCTCACACGTCTTGGTCGACCGCTCGCCGAAGTCGATGAGCCCGTCAGCCAGTCCGCGCTCGACGAGGAACTCCCGCACTCTCGCAAGCGACCGCGACTCGCGCGGCCGTGGCGCCGTCGCTCCCCCTGTGTCGGTCGCGCTCACGGCCGCGCCAGCGGAGAGGGCACGCGCTCGCGGAGGGCACGCGGCAGCTGCAGCGACTCGAGCACGCTCTCGAGACTCTCCGTCCACGCCGCGAGGGTGCGAAGCTCCAGGCGCATGAGCGGATAGTGTGGATGCGGGCGCGACACGGTGAACCCCTGCCGCAGCAGGAACTCGACCGTCATCAGCGGCACGTCCTCCCCGCGACCCGCAGGGCCGGCCGCGGCATACGCCTCGACCGTCCGCTCGCCCCGGGAGACGAGGTCGCGCAACGCCGCCTGAAGGAGGACCTTGCCCAGACCCGCCTCCCGCAGCCCGGCCTCCACGTGAAGACAGGCGATCAGCACGGAGTCCTCGTCCGGGGGCACGGGCATCCTGGCGACCTGCGGGAAGAAGCGGGGCGGCGCGTACTTCACGAACCCAAGGGACTCGCCGCTCTCGTAGGCGACGCGGCCGCAGTCTCCCCACTCGTGCTGCACGCCCCTGATCCAGGTGACGAGCTCCTCTCGCTCCACGACCGAGCCGCACTCCAAGCGCTCGGAGCCGCGCTCCCACAGGGCGCAGCATGTACAGCCGGACGGCAGGTCATCGACCCGGCTCGCAGTCAGTGCACGAAAGCGACGCGCCATCCCTGTCGTCCCTCGCTGCGGCCGGGGCGGACCCCGGCACCGCTTCTACTTCATGCCGTCGCGGAAACCGTCCACCGTGTTGCGCCACGTGCGCCCCGCCGTCTTCGCGGCGCGTTCGCCGAGGCGGGCCTTGCCCACCTTGTGCAGCACCTTGCCGGTCGCGGCGCCCGCGGAGACCATCCCGGTCTCGACGACCGCCCCGGCCTTGTCGACGGCCTGTGCCGTGGCCACGGCGCCCTTCGCGGCGGCCTTGGCGGCCCCGCCGCCTCTCGGCAACTCGTGAGCCTCGACCGCGATGCGGACGGCTCCCTCGCTGTATCCGAGCACCAGCGCACCGTCCACGATGTAGCGCCCGTAGGCCGCGTCCGAGACCTTCCCGCACGCCACCTCCATGAGCTTGATGGAGCCGGACTTGGCGCCGAACTCGGTGCCGTGCACGAAACCCACGGGCCTGTCCGAGGGCGCCTTCACGATCATGCTCGTCCAGATCACGGTCTCGTCCGGATCGTGGCCGAAGGTGCTCGCGGCGCGAACGGGTCCGGGGAGGCTCTTGATCGGCACAGCCATCCGAGGACCAACGCCCTCGACGAACTCCAACGCCCCGAGCGGCACGTAGGTCTCCTTGCGCTCGAACACGTAGAGCCGGGCCTTCGGCCGCACCATCAGACCCACGACTCTGGGCTCCGACGGGTGATACAGCACCCGCGTGACCTCGCCCAGACGGCCTCCGCTCTTGTTCAGCAGGCGGGAACCCTCGATGTTGACTGACAGTGCCAAGACCTCTCCGTTTCACCCGGCGCCGCGAATGAGGGTCGGACGCCTGCGCGGCGCCCGACCCTCATGCAAGCGCGTGTGGATCCCCTTGCGGACTTCAGGCCTCCGGTTGCGCCGGGGCCGCCTTCTCCGCGATCGTCCCGAGGGCATCCTTCGCCTTCTCGCTCGCGACGTCGATGCCGTGCTTCGCCGCACTCGCGCCGGTGCGGACGCCGGTGCGGGCATCGCGTCCGACCTCGGTCACGCGGGCGCGGACGTTGCTGGAGGCCTCGTCCACTCTCTCCTTCAGCACGTCACGCGTCTCGTCGACGCGGCCCTTGAGCTCCTCGGCCTTGTCCGCCGCGGTCCCGCGGGCGGTCGAGTAGACCTCGACGAGCCGCCCGCGACCGTCCTCGTAGGTGCCCTTCGCCTGATCCAGATAGTCCAGGCCGCGGCTGGCGAGCATGTCGCGCGTGTCCTTGCCGGGACGTGGAGCGAACAGGATCCCGAGTATCGCGCCGACGATCCCGCCGAGCAGGAACGCTCCGAACGGGCTGGCTCCATGCCTGTAGTCGTCGTACATGCGCCCACACCTCCGTCGCACGGATGTCCTTGAGTGTCTGCGAGCGCCGTGACGCTCGCGCACAAGTCAGTTTACCCCTATCCGACGTCCGTGGCGCCTCTGGCCAGTGCGGCTCGGACGAGCCTGTCGACCACATCGGCGAAGCCGATGCCCGCGGCCTGCGCCGCCATCGGCAGCAGCGAGGTCTCCGTCATGCCGGGGCTCGTGTTCACCTCCAGGACGTACGCTCGCCCCTCGTCGTCGACGACGAGGTCCACACGGCTCACGTCGCGGCATCCCAGGAGCGTGTGGCACTCACCCGCGAGACGCTTCACCTCCGCGGCCACGTCGTCCTCGAGCCGCGCGGGGCAGAAGTACTCCGTGGCGCCGGCCGTGTAGGCAGCGGTGTAATCGAAGAGTCCCGACTTCGCGACCATCTCCACGGCCGGCAGGACCTCCGGCCCGGAGGGCGCGTCAAGGACCGACACCGCCAGCTCGCAGCCGTCGATCCACTTCTCCACAAGCGCCACCTCGCCGAAGGACAGGGCCGTCAGGAGAGCGTCGGGAAGCTCCTGGGCGTTCGCGACCTTCGTGAGTCCCAGTGCCGAACCCTGCTTGGTCGGCTTGACGACCATCGGGAATCCGCCGATCGCCTCCGGGACCAGGTCGAGCGCACTCGCGGCTCCCATCTCCTTGAACGCATCCGCGCTGAACGTGACCCACGCCGGCGTCGGGATCCCCGCCCTGCGGAACAGCCGCTTTGACAGTGACTTGTCCCACGACAGGGTGCTCGCCGTCACCCCGGGTCCCGTGTAGGGCACACCGAGGAACTCGAGCGCCTGCTGCACGGTGCCGTCCTCGCCGAACTTGCCGTGCAGCGCGATGTAGACGGCGTCCGGGCGCTCGCTGCGCAGTGCGCTCACGAGCTCCGGCGTCACATCGAGGGCCACTGCCCGGTAGCCCCGCTCGCTGAGCGCTTCGAACACGCGCTCACCACTGCGCAGCGAGACCTCACGCTCCAGCGAGGGTCCGCCCATCAGGACCGCGATCTTCTCCTTCATGCGAGTCCTCCTCCGGAGCCGGCGGACGCCGGCATCACGCCTGCCGCGACGAACGACCTGTACAGTCCGAGCTTGTCCTCCAGCACTTCCGCGAGGCGCGTGATCCCTTCAGCGATCTTCTCCGGAGACTCGTAGCAGAACGCGATGCGCAGGCAGTTGCTGCCTCGCCCGTCCGGGAAGAAGTCGCTGCCGGGGACGAAGGTCACGCCGTGCTCGACTGCCTCCGCAAGCAGAGGCTTCGTGTCCATGTGCGCGGGAAGGGTGACCCAGACGAAGAAGCCGCCCTCCGGCCGGGTCCACGCGACGTCGCCGGGGAAGTGCTCCGCGAGCGCTGCGAACATCGCATCCCTGCGCTCGCGGTACGCCGACTGGAGGTCCACGAGCACCCTGCGCCACGAGGTACCGGTCATGTAGCGTTCGATCACGGCGTGCGCGAACGACGAGCCGCAGAGGTCGGCCGCCTGCTTCGCCAGCAGCACCTTGGACCGGATCGGGCGGGGAGCCGCCAGCCACCCCACACGCAGCCCGGGCGCGAAGACCTTGCTGAACGTGCCGAGGTAGATCACGTCCGGGTCGAGCGCCCGGAGCGGCAGGATGTGACCCCCTTCGTAGCGCAGCCTCCCGTAGGGGTCGTCCTCGATGACCGGGATGTCGAACTCGTGGGCGAGTTCCAAGAGCCGGCGCCGCCTCGAGGCGGAGAGCGTCACGCCGGCGGGGTTCTGGAAGTTCGGGATCGTGTAGATGAACTTCGCGCCCCGGGGGCCGAGCCGCCGCAGCGTCTCCTCCAGCACTTCCGTCCTCATGCCGTGCTCGTCGAGCGGTATGCATTCCACACGCGGGCGGTATGCGGAGAAGGCCTGCAGCGCCCCCACGTAGGTGGGCCCCTCGGTGATGATGACGTCACCGGGATCGAGGAACACGCGGGCCAGGAGATCGAGCGCCTGCTGCGCCCCGGCGGTGAGGACGATGTCGTCCTCGTCGAGCCGCGCTCCGGACTCCGCCATCAGGTCGGCGACGGTGCCGCGCAGCGCGACACTCCCCTCGCTGGAGCCGTACTGAAGGGCCGCGGCGCCGTCGTGGCGCATCGCGTCGCGCACCGCTCTCTGGACGGCCTCGCGCGGGACGCGCCGCACGTCCGGCATGCCGCCGGAGAGCGAGATGACATCCGGTCGGTCAGCCGCCGCGAACAGGTCCCGCACGGCCGACGACCGTACGGCACTCATCGCCGACGAGTAGCGGCCCTCCCAGCGATCGAAGACCACCCGTGCCCCGCCTGTGCCCATCGCGCTCACCGCCCTGGCCCGTCACCGGACCGCACCGGTCGGGATGCGTGGATCCGCCTCCCGACACACAAAGACGACCCTACCCTTCTGACAGGGCGAGGGTCGTCTCTCGCGGTACCACCTGTCTTCGCCTGCGGCGCGTGAGCGTCGCGAAGCCTCGACCCCGGTGCGATAACGGTCCGAGAGACCGACCGGCTTCCGAAGCTCACGCTCCCTGGCCGGGGACATCGGAGGGGTGGCTGGGCCGAGACGACCCTCTTCCCTCACGTCCGCGATAGCACTGTTGCGTCCCGACCTGGAGTCAGCGCCGGGTCGCGGCGTACCGTACTGCCACGCACCGAGCCGGGTCAAGTGGCGCCGAGCTCACACGCGTGAGTGTCATCGCCGGCGCAGGAGCCACAGCCGCCGCGCCTCGTCCTCGACGTCGGGCGGCTCGCCGGTCCCTTCGACGGACCACTCGACGAGAGCGGCGGCGGCCCTGAGCGCTCCCAGCGCGACAAGATCGTCGTCGTAGGCCACCGCCACATGGAACACGCCGCGGCCGTCCTTCGCGAAGTCCCAGCGGGTAGTGCCTCGCAGAGTCGCGGGCGAGCCCGCGAGCGCCATCACTTCGAGCGTGCAGTGTTCGACCAGATGAGCGAGCTCGGTGTCGAGCGCTTCCTCGCGGAAGGGGACACCCAGGTCGTTGTCGCAGCGATGCGCCCTGAGGCCGGGGAGCTCGCGCAGCACCCGCGCGGCGCACCCGGGAGCCTCTGAGGTCCGCATCGGCTCGTCGGCGCCGAAGGAGATGACCGCCTCGACCGCGTCGGTGGAGACGTCGATCGAGCGGATCCGCATACGTCAGTCGGAGGGCAGCGCCTCGATCGAGGCCCGTCCCATGCGGGTGCCGACGAAGTAGGCGACCGATACGACCACGAGCAGGCCGACGACGGCGCCGGCGACCACCTGGACCCTCCGGCGGACGACAAGGTCCCGCGCTTCGTCCGCCACCTCGTCCCGGATGTGCAGCGCCTTGCGGCGGAGGTCGTCCAGGGTGATCTCCTCGGCGGGAGCGTCCGGCATCGGGCTCTCGAGGTCAGCACTCATCGTTGCATCGCCTTCACCTTGATCGTCGTGAAGATCGAGGCGCCGATGATGAAGACGGCGCCGATGATGAGGAACGCGAGCGGCACGCCCAGCAGTTGCGACAGATAGACGATCGCAGCCACCGCGAGGAACAGCAGCCCGACGACCAGCAGGATCGCCGCCGCCGTGCCCGAGGCCAGGGTGAGCCCGAGCTTCTGCAGCGGCGGGACGATCTTCTCCTTGACCGTGGCCTCCGCCTCCTGGCGGATCCAGTCGCGGGCAGTCTGGAGAAGGTCGAGCAACTCGTCGATGATCCGCGTCAGGAAGTCGTCGCGTGGCGCGTCGTCGACCGGTGTCTTCCTTGCCATCGTCCGTCACCCCCCTGACTGCGCGTCGAAAGCCACCACTAAGATACCCGAAGCGCCGCGGGCCCGGCGCCCGCCGCACCTGCTTATGGCGTCTTGGTCGCAGTCGCAGAGGGCTTCGCGAGCTGGTCGATGATCTGTCCGAGGCGGTTGATGTCGGTCCCGTACGACGCCCAGTCGCCCGCCTTCTGCGCGGCTATCGCAGCCGAGTAGAGATCGCTCGCCTGCTTCAGGAGCGCGGCGTTGGTACCCGTCGCCGGCGCACCGGTCGTGGACGTCGTGGCCTGACCCGGCGCGACCGTGCTCGACGTCAGGCTCTCCGCGTCCGACGGCGCGGCCCCGAAGACCTGGGTCAGGGCCGTCTTCAGGTCCGGCGCCATCGAGATGCTGTCGGAGTAGTCGACGATCACGCGCTCAAGCTGTGGCATCGGTGACTGCTCCGCCTGGATGTAGACCGGCTGGACGTACAGGATCGAGTCCTTGATGGGGATGACCAGGAGGTTGCCGAAGATGACCCGGCTTCCCTGCTGATTGAGCAGCGTGAGCTGTGTGGAGATCGACGGCTCCTGGTTCAGGCGGGCCTTGATCTGCTCCGGACCCAGGATCAGCTGCGACTTCGGGAAGTTGTAGACGAGCCTGTGCCCGTAGTCGCCCGGGTCGGAAGAGGCCGCCATCCAGCCGATCATGTTGTCCTTGTTGAGAGGCGTGAACGGCTGCATCAGCAGGAACTGCTCGGTCGCCACGCCCGGAAGACGCATGAGGACGTAGAAGGGCTGCATCGGCGCGGAAGTGCGTGCGCCCGGGACCGCCCACTGGTCCTCCTTGTTGTAGAAGACCTGCGGATCGAGCATGTGATAGGTCTCGTAGGTGGACGCCTGGATCTTGAAGAGGTCCTCGGGATAGCGCAGGTGCGCCCGGACTGCCGCTGGCATCTTGGACACGTCGGTGAGCAGACCGGGGAACAGCTTCTCGTACGCCGCGAGCACCGGATCGTGCGGATCGAAGGCGTACAGAGTGACCTTCCCGTCGTAGGCGTCGACGGTGACCTTCACCGAGTTGCGTATGTAGTTGACGCCGGTCGCCGGGTCCGGCTGCGAGTAGGGGTAGGCGGAGGACGTCGTGTAGCCGTCCAGGAGCCACAGGACCCGCCCTTCGACGACGACCGGGTAAGGGTCGCTGTCGAGTCGCAGCCACGGGGCCAGCGCGTGGACCCTCTCGGTGATGGAACGTTGGAAGAGCATCCGGCTGGTGGGCGTGATCGCGTTCGAGAACAGGATCTCCACGTCCCCCGTGCGAATGGCGAACGCCAGCCGGTTGGTCAGAGACCCGATCGGGATGCCGTTGTCCCCGCTGTAGGACGTCGTGGCGTTGGCCCCGCCGACCGGATAGTCGAACTCCTTCTGCTTTGTGTCGACGATCGCGTAGGAGTTCGTCTCCTGGCCGTAGTAGATGCCGGGCACCGTCACCTTGAGATCGGTCGATGAGCGCGGCGGGATGTTCTCGATGATGAAGTCCGGCAGTCCGGCGGTGGTCGAATTGACGGGACTCATGACCACGCCGTAGCCATGCGTGTAGACGAGGTGCGTGTTGATCCAGGTCTTCGCCTGGGCCGCGAGGTTGTCGACGTTCAGCTCACGAGCTGACACGAGCACCTGCTGCATCGAGCCGTCGATCGTGTACCGATCGATGTCGACGCCCTTGAAGTCGTAGTAGAACCGGATCTCCTGGAGCTGCTTGTAGGAGTCGACCACGACGTTCGGGTCCCACAGCCGTATGTTGCGGACCGTGGAGGTCGCCTCTGCGATGTCCGAGGACGTGAGGTCCTCGGCAGCCGGGAACGCCGTCGCGTCGATCGATTCGAGGTCGAACGCCTGTCTCGTGTCCGTGATGTTGCGCAGGATGTACGGCTTCTCCACGGCGAGCTCGTTCGGCGAGACCACGAGCGACTGCACGATCGCCGGGTAGACCGCCCCCACCAGCAGACTCGCGGCGATCCACGCGCCCAGCGCCACGATGGGCAGCCGCCAGCCGCGGTAGCGGATGTTGAGCATGAGCAGCACCGCGGTGATGACCGCGATCCCGATGAGGATGAAGTAGGCCGGTATCTGGGCGTGGACGTCGGTGTACGAAGCACCGACGACCTGGCCTCTCGCGGACAGGTCGAGTTCGTAGATCGAGAGCCAGTAGTCGAACACCTTCGAGGCCACGATCAGTCCCAGGACCACCGAGACGTGGGCCTTCACATGCGGATCGATGCCCCGCAGGCGCTGAGCAGGCCGGATGCCGCCCTCGTAGAGGTGCACCGCAACGACGAGGAAGAGCGTGAGGACGAGCGTCGAGAAGAGCCAGTCGGCGACGATGCGCAGCGCCGGCAGGCGGAAGACGAAGAAGCCGACGTCGAGTCCGAACTGAGGGTCCTTCACCCCGAAGGTCGCGCCCGAGAGCGCGAGCCTGATGGTCTCCCAGCCGGAGCTCATCGACTGGCCGATCCCCCACGCGACGACTATCGCGAGCAGGAGCAGCACCCACGCGGCGAAAGGCTCCAGCGTGCTCCGGACCCGCGACAGGACCTCTTCGACCTGCTGCTGAGGAGAAGGCGCGAGTCCGGGAAGGACCGGCGCGACGGAGACCCGGGGACGCAGTCGTCGGGCGACCACGAGGTTCACGTAGATGATGATGAACGAGGCGACGCCGAAGGCGACGCCGACGCCGATGGAGCTCCAGAACCGTGTCCAGAACACGGCACCGTGTCCGATGTCGATGAACCAGAGTGCGTCGGTGTAGAACGTCGCTGCGGCGCTGGCGGTGGCGATCAGGAAGGCACCGACGATGACGATCGCGGTGATGATCCGCGAGCGCAGCGATGGGACTCCCGGTTGTGGGCGGCTCGTAGCCATATGTGCCTCGGGCTCCTTCGGGTGACGAAGATCAGGACTTCGTGGTGCTCGGCTTCTCACGCTCCGGCACGTAGTCGCCGACGTCGATGTTGAGCGCGTCAGGGTCGAGACACAACTCGACCCGCCGTCCGTCCGCGGCGGCCGCGTCGGAAAGGTCCACATCGTGTGGCTCGACGAGCGTGGCGCGATCGTCGGTGATGACCCTCACGACAGGGGCCATCATGTCCGCGCTCTCCCGCACCACGATGGCGACCTCACCACTCGAGAGTCGCACGACGCACCGCGGAGGATACACCCCGATCATCTGGGTGAACATGCGGACGAGCACCGGGTCGAACGCCGTGCCGGCATTCCGGGAGAGCACTTCCATCGCCTCATCGGGCAGATGTGCGAAGGAGTAGGTCCTGCGCGACGTCATCGCATCGTACGAGTCGGCGATCGCGGTGATGCGGCTCGTGAGCTGCTGCGCTCGCCGCGGCTCCCGCTCAGGGTAGCCGTCCAGGTCGTATCGCATGTGGTGCTCCAGCACGGCGACGATCGCCGAGCGGTCCAGGCCCCGCATCGACGCCGCGACCTCGGCCCCGCGCAGCGGATGCATCCGCATCAGGTCCCACTCGTCCGCGGTGAGCCGACCCGACTTGTTGAGCACGCCGAGGGCGACCGTCATCTTGCCGATGTCGTGCAGCAGCGCTCCGACCCCGAGCGAGTTCAGGAACCTGGGACTCGTGCTTATCAGCGATCCGAGGGCGATGGAGAGGATCGCCACGTTCACGCAGTGGAAGAACGTGTATTCGTCGTAGTGCTTCAGGACGGCCATGCCCAGCATGGCATTGCGGTCGGTGAGAACGCTGTCGACGATGTCCTTCACGACGTCGATCGCGTCGGCCGCAGTCGGGGTCCGATCCTCCCCGAGCTGACGCTCGTAGTCGCGCATCACGTCGAGGGCCTTGGTGTGGGTGGTATCGGCGTCCGAGTCCTCGGTGTGCTCGGTCTCCACGGCATGTCTCGCGAAGGCGACGGTGCCGATCTCGACGTGCGGGATGTCGGCTGCCTCGACAGCCGCCTGGACGCCACCCTCGGCCTCGATCGTCGCGCTGTCGGCGCTGAGCACCGCCATCGCCCGCTCGAGCTCCTCGATGCCGAGCCCGGGCAGGAAGCACACGCTCGTCCTGCCCGCCGAGGACATGTCACGGATGAGCTGGTCGAACATCACGCTCTCCGTGGCGAGCAGCTGCTCGCCGAGCAGCACTTCGCTGTCGAAGAAGACGAGCGGGACCTCGACTCCCTCGTTGTGGAATTCCCGGATCACGGCCATGAGGCCGGCGACGTTCTCGTGGACGGCCAGATGCCCCGGCGGGTAGAAGCGGACCGCCCGGCGGGCGCCGGACAGGCGCGCGAGAAGCTCTCTCGCGCGCAGCACCTGGGCGGCGTTGAACACCCGCGTGGACCCCGGGCGCAGCGTCTCGAGGCGATCCGCATCCGTCACGCCTCTCGCCCCCTCCCGGTCCTGCCGGAGGGACCGGACCGAAGCGCCAGCGCCGCGGCCGCACGCACCTCGCGGCTCACGCGACGACGGAAGAGACGGCGTTTCGCCAGGTCGGCGAGGGCTGATGCCGCTCGCGAGTCGGTCATGCGTCCGATCGCGTTCACCGCTTCGACCCGGGTCGCGGTGTCCCGGGCTCCGCGCCCGATCCCGCGCGCGACCTCCTCGAGAGCCGGGATCGCACCGCGACAGTCGATCGAGCTGAGCGCGTGGGCGGCGGCCTGCACGTTGCCGCCGTCCTCGTCAGTGAGGGCGGCGATCAGCATCGAGTCCGCCACACCGGTCCGGATGCTGCCAAGGCCGCGGATGGTCTCACGGCGGACCCGCGGATCCGAGTGCCGAAGCGTCCTCTGCAGGTACGGGAGGGTCTCGGGCGAGTGGGTGGAGACCATTATGGAGACGAGGTTGCGCACGAAGTACCAGCGGCGATCGTTGAGACGCGCACCGAGGTCGGGGATGGAGTGGCGGGCGCTTGAGGAGATGAGGTCGACCAGCGCCCTGCGCGCCGTCATGTCGTCCTCGTCGGCGAGCGCCTCCAACAGCGCTTCGATCGTCGTGTCACCGAGCACCCCGAGCAGACGTCGGCTCGCGATGTACTCGGGAGACTCCGGGCGGTAGGTGCGCAGGATGGCCGTGATCTTTCGCAGCGACTCGGGCCGCGCCAGCGCCGTGACCGCCTTCACCATCCGCGCGCGGTGCGCCTCCGGCACCTTCGGCGATGCCCCCGCCGCGAGCAGTGCCTCGGCGACATCCGCCGCGACCTCGACCTCCTGCGCTTCGACGAGGAAGCCGATCCCCTCCTCCAGCGTGTCCATCACAAGGCCGAAGTTCTCCGTCTCCGGTTCGAGCGCCGCGACCGTGACGAGCGTCGCGAGCACGTCGCCGTCGGTGATCCCCCGGTCCGCCTCCGCACGTAGCCGCTCGATCGCTTCTTCGTACACGAAGCCGTCCGCACCGGCGCGCGTCGGGTCCGACAGCTTGAGCACGGCACTGAGCGACGCGGCCTCCGAAGGCGCCTGCTCGACTCCTACCAGCGTCTTGGGAGTGACCATGCGCATGAAGTCCTCCACGAACCGCTCCGTGAAGCCCTTCTCGCGCATGCGTGCGGCCGTACGCTCGACGAGCTTCTGCTTCGTCTCCGCCTCGTCCACGGCGGCGAGATCACGGACCGAATGGGAGAGCTTCTCGAGACCCTCGGGGTTCTCCTCCGTCTTCGCGAGGATCGAGTCGATCAGCTCGTCCGCTCCAAGGGTGCGCAGCACCGTCGCGAGCGCGTTGTCGCGGCGGGCCTCCTCGAGGAGGCGGTCCATGTACAGCTCGCCGCGCTCCCGGATCTCGAGCTCCATGACCGCCTGGGCGATGACTTCCAGCGCCGCCTCGCGTTCCGCGAGCGTCCCGTGATGCGCGAGCCGCGCGAGGGTGACGATCCGCTCGGCCAGCTCCTTGGTGGCCCCGCGCCCGGGGTCCGCCTGCCGCACCTTGTGCAGGTAGGCCGCCACAGCGCGCCGATCGCGCATCACGCGCAGCAGGACACGGTAGTCGCCCGTCCTGGGCGCTCCGAGCCCGTGCAGGATCTCTTCGATGTCCTCGGGCGGCGGCTCCGGGCGGCGCCCTTCCTGCCCGGGGATGTCCGTGTCCACCACCCTGGTCTCGGACTCCAGGGCGATGATCGACGTGACGCCCTGCGCCCGGAGCGTGTGGGAGAACCCGCCGGTCTCCGCGATCTCCTCGGTCGGAGCGTGCAGCAGACGCAGGAACCGAACGAAGTCCTCGGACTCGGCCTCGAGGCGGAAGCGCACGCCGAGCAGTCCGCGGATGTAGAACTCCCGCGCGAAGACGGAGGCCGAGGTGCTGCCCGGCACGAGCGGGAGCTCGCCGAAGGTGAGAGCGTCGCGCGTGACGCCGATGTCCAGCGCCCTGTCACCGGGAGTGACGGCAGCCCGCAGCGCATCCACGAGGTCCGAGACGTTGCGCTTGGGGATCTCCCCACCCTCGGGGTAGAGCCGCAGGGCCGAGTCGGCCGCGTTCAAGCGGACGGCGAAGAGCCGAACGGGCGCGGGTACCGTCTGGCGCGTCTCGTCGACCAAACCGTCCACGCGCTCCCTTCCGGCTGCGCCCGGGCCCGGCGGTCCCACGGACCGCGACCCGGAGTCACACGCACACGATTATGTACCGAGCGAAGGGGGGCCGCCACGGCGACGGCACCCCGCTGGTCGCACCGGTCGGGGCCGGGCGTGGCCGGGCGGCGATGCTATCATCCGCGCCATGGACGCTCCCTCCATCCTTCTCGCTTCCGCCTCACCCCGCCGGCGTCGACTTCTGGCGTGGCTCGCTGCGGACTACGAGTGCCTCAGCACGAACACCGACGAGGACCTGGACTCCCCCCTGCGCGGCGTGCCGCCGGTCCTCGCCCGGTCCCTGGCCGCGGACAAGGCGAGGGCGGCGCGAGGCGCGCGGCCCGACACCGCACTCATCCTCGCGTTCGACACGATCGTGGTGATGGACCGCCGAGTGCTCGGCAAGCCCGCCGACGTGGAGGAGGCGCGCACCATGCTCGAGTCGCTCTCCGGCCGCGTGCACGACGTGGTGACCGGCTCGGCGTTCCTGCTTGCGGGCGAGAGCGAGCCGACCACATTCGCCGTGACCACGCCGGTCGCGATGCGGGAACTCGACACGGGGGCCATCAGCGACTGGCTCGCGGGGGACGAGGCGCTGGGGTGCGCCGGCGCCTACAACATCGAGCGACACCTCGCGACAGTCGAGCAGGGCGAGTGCTACCAGAACGTCGCGGGCCTTCCGCTCTGCCACCTCTTCGAGCGTCTTGCGAGGGCCGGCGTCCAGGGCATCTCGGCTCCGATCGCGGAGTGCGAAGCCGCCCTCGGCAGGGAGTGCCCGCTCGGGCGCAGGCTCTGCCGCAACCGCTAGGAGCGCTGGCGCGCCACCACGATCAGCGACTCGTCATGCTCAGGATCGAAGGCCTTGCCCGTGTGGTCACCGAAGAGTCCGACGCCGTCGAACCCCGCGCGCGCCAGCTCGCTCGTCAGCGCGCCCGAGGGGATCGCCGTGTGGACCGAGCGGCGGGACGAGACCTCCCAGGAGCCGTCGCCGCTGGCTTCCGCCGGCGGCCGGTGCAGCGTGATGAAGTCGAACAGGATGCCCTCGTCCGTGTAGTCCATGACCCGAAGGAAGACCCACGTCCCGTCCTCGGCATCACGGACCACCGGAGGTATGGAGCGCAGGTGACGGCCGAGGAGCCGGTCGTGGTCGAGGAGGTGGAGCACGAGGAGCCCGCCCGGCCTCAGGACCGCCGCGAAGTCCTCGATGGCCGCACGTAGGCCGTCCAGCCCGCGCACGTGCGGCAGCGCGTTGCCCGTGCAGGTCACGGCGTCCGCTCCCGCGAGTCCGAGCTCCGCAAGGCCTCCGAACGCGCCCTCCACAAAGCTGACACTTCCGCCGGCATCGTCGATCGCTGATGCAGCCGCGGCGGCGTTCACTCGTGCCTGCGCGAGCATCGACAGGTCCGGGTCGACTCCGGTGACCTTCAGTCCCCACTGTGCCCACGTGATCGCGGGCATGCCGGTGCCGCAGCCCGCGTCGACCACGCTGCGGACCCCGGCTTCCCCGAAGACGCGCTTGTAGAACGGCGCCTCCCGGGCGAGTCGCGCGCGCCAGTCGACGAAACGGTCGTAGTCGGCGGCGGGCTCGACGCGCTCGGCTGGCTCCGGTCGCGTCACGTCAGCGGGTCATCCAGACGGAAGATGCGCACGGCGTTCCCACGCCGCACGAGGTCGAGGTCGCCCGCCGACAGACCGAGTTCCTCGAGCGTCCTCATCTGCTGGAACTTGATCCACGTGCGGTACGCGGCGGTCGTACCGGCATCGGTGCCGAAGAGGACCCGTTCGGGCCCCAGCGCGGTCAGCGCGCGCTCGAACACCTCGGACAGCGGCATCTTCGGCACGTAGTAGTCCATCCAGTTGTTCGTGCCCGAGGTGTCCACGCAGACGTTCTTGCACTGGTAGGCGACGCGCAGCACCTCCTGCAGATAGCCGGCACCGAAGTGGGCGATCACGAAAGGGGTGTCGGGGAAGTCCCGGGCGACCGGCGAGAGGTCGGTCGGATCGGCGTAGCGCATGTCCCCCGTCGGATCGACGGTGACACCGTAGTGGATCGTGACGCTGACTCCGAGCTCGGCGACCTTCTCGAACAACGGGCGGCACGCAGGATCGGAGAGCCGGTAGCAGCGGTTCGAGGGAAGCAGCTTGACCCCCCTGAACCCGGCCGCCACCTCGCGCTCGAGCAGAGCCGGAGCGCCCGGGTCCCGCGGGTCGATCCCGCACAGCGCGTGGACGTGTCCGTTGGCGGCGACCAGGAAGTCCCGCGTCCACTGGTTGTCCGGCGCGATGGACATCACGAGCGCCTTGGCCACGCCAGCCGCCTGCAGCCGTCCGACGTACCACTTCGCTGTCTCCAGAGGGGACATGTCCGGCAGCGTGTCCGCCCTCTTGCCCCAGCGCCGTTTGCGAAGGCCGTCCTTGAAGCGCTCGGGCACGTTGGGCATCTTCGAGACCATCTCCTCGAGGAGCCCGACGGTGAACAGGTGCGTGTGCGCGTCGATCACATCGCCCGGCGCCGTCGGCGGCGCCGGATCCATGGCCTGAGCGGTGTCGCCGGTCTCACTCATCGTGGGCATCCTCCGACGGCGGTGACTGAACGGGCTCGGACTGCTCTGCTTCGACCGGTGCGGAGTCCGTGACCACAGGTGGGACCAACGTGGCCGCGAAGAGAGGCTCCTCCGGTACCAGTACCCACAGCACGATGTAGGCGAGCACCAGCACGCCCTGTCCAAGCAGCGTGAGCACGAGTACGAGGATGCGCAGGATCAGCGGCTCGATGCCCAGGTATGCCCCTAGCCCGCCGAGGACGCCGCCTATCCAGCGGTCGCTCCGTGAGCGGTGGAGCCGCGTCCCCGTGTAGGACGCGTTGAACGTCCCGCGACGGGCGGCCACCACGACCAGGACCCCCAGCGCGATAAGCACCAGCGCTCCGAGCACCTGCGTACCGATCGTGCGCAGCCATTCAGGCACCAGCGCCCACGCGAGCCACCACACTCCGACCACGACGAGCGCGATGCCGGCCGCCGTGGCTGCCGACGAACGCGAGTCCTTCGATGGGGTCATCTTCACAGTCCTCCTAGTAGGTCTGCAGGGTGACGGACGACACGCCCGATTGCACCGAGATGTCGATCCGCGGGCCCGTTCCCTGCGCGATCCAGCGCGACTCCCCCAAGATGGGAGCGCCGGCGACCCGACGGTACGACGGGGGGACGGTCACGTCGGAGAGCCCGCTCTTGGCGTCGAGGTTCACTGCGGCGCCGGCGGGGATACGCAGCGTGATGTCCGCCGCCCCACCCTGTATCGCGATCGCGACCCGGGGTGACCGGGTGCCTACGGTGAGTGCCAGGTGTGATGCCCCCGAGTTCACCGAGACCGCCTGCACATTCAGGCCGCTCAGGTCGACGCGACCGTCGACGGCGCCGACATCCAGCGCGACTGAGCGCCAGGTCGCGGCGCGATCCAGCCGTACGTCGAGTGTCTGGCTTCCGACGTCGAACGTGCGGGACCCACCGGGCTCGGTCACTGTCACGCTGGCTGAGCCGCTGGCGGACGTCGACGCCAGGACAGGCGCGTCCCCCGCCGGCGCCAGGCCGTCTATGGAGGCGAGCTTCTCGCCGGCGCCCACGACCAGCTGCGTCGCTCCCACCTTGATCGACGCGTCCGCGTGGGCGAGCGACGGGTCGTGGGCCACATCGGAGGCGAACGGGCTGGTGGAGACGACGCCCGTGAACGGGAACCACGCGACCGGTGCGTGCCTCGGTCCGAGGATCAACGCCCCGTAGAGCAGCCCGCCCAAGACGAGCAGGGCGCCGACGACGCCCAGCCAACGCTGCCCGATCCCTCGCCCGAGCAGTTCGAGGCCCCAGGCGATGACGAGCAGCGGCCAGAGCGAGAAGACACTCAACCAGACGTTCCAGCCGAGGTAACCCCATGTGTTGGCGAGCAGGATGAGCCCTACGACCACGGTGGTGAGGCCGCCCACGATGTTGACCACGGTCCCGCGACCCCAACGATGCGGCCGCACGATCGAGCCGATGCCCGCCGCGACGACGAGAAGGGGCCACAGCCGCAGAACGCCGCTGAGCGACGTGACCTGCCCCAGCAGCACGAGCACGCCGATCACGATCAGGGCGATGCCGATGAAGGTCCCCCCGCGCCGCCCCCGCGCGCCATGCGTGCCGCTCCAGGTCGCGTCGTCGGACGGCGGCTGCACCGGCGTCGCCGGTGGTGTCGGCTGTGTCTCGGCCCCGCCCGACGCCTTTCCTTCTCCCTCGTCACTCATCATCCGGTCCCCCTCGTCCCTCTTCAGGTGTGACTGCACCCGGGGTCGCGTGACCCGCCGGGAGCGTGATCCGAAGCCGTGCGATCCGCTGACTCCTCACCGTCTGCACGCGGACCTCCGCGCCGTCTGACCAGACCAGCTCGCCCGCCACGGGGATATGCCCGAGCTCACTCAGCACCCATCCTGCGAGCGTCTCGTACTCCTCGGACTCCGGGATGCCGAGGCCGAGCTTCTCGTTCGCGTCCTCGACCGGCATCCTGCCGTCGGCCAGCCAGACGTTGCCTCCGATGTTGCTCAGATGGCGGCGCTCCGTGTCGAACTCGTCGGAGATGTCTCCGATGACCTCCTCGAGTATGTCCTCGATGGTCACGACTCCCGCCGTCCCGCCGTGCTCGTCGACGACGATCGCCATGTGGTTGTGTGCCGCGCGCATCTCCTGCAGGAGATCCAGGATCGGTTTGGTCTCCGGGACGAAGAGCGCCGGGCGAGCGAGAGGACCGAGCGGATCGGCCGTCCTCCCTGCGGCGATGGGACCGAGGAGGTCCTTCAGCAGCGCCACTCCCGTCACGTCGTCCGGCGCGTCGTGGAACACCGGGATCCGCGAGAACCCGGTCGTCCGGAAACGCGGGAGCGCCTCCCCCACGGTGAGGGTGTCGGGGAGCATCTCCATGTCGACGCGAGGCACCATGATCTCGCGCGCCACCGTGTCTCCCAGCTCGAAGACTTCGCGGATCATCCGCTTCTCCTCGTCGAGGAGGGTGCCCTGCTCGGTGACGAGGATCTTGATCTCCTCTTCCGAGACCGCATGGCCCTCCTCCGGGCCCGTTCGCAGACCGATGGCGCGTGAGGTGACGTCGGTCGACCGTCCGAGCAGCCACACGACCGGGGTCAGCGCGGCCGACAGCCAGGTCACCGGCCGCGCCACGGCCGTGGCGACGCGTTCCGAGCGCTTGAGGCCGAGCCGCTTTGGCGTCAGCTCGCCGAACACGAGCGTGAAGTACGTGACCGCGATCGTGACGAGGAAGACGGCGAAGCCCGCGGCCAGCGAGGAGACCCCCGGGATCCGGGCGGCCGTGAGAGCGGCGGTGAGCGGCCCGTCGAAGGTGACAGCTGCGAGCGAGGCCGCGCTGAAACCCACCAGCGTGATGGCCACGGAGATGGTGGAGAGCAGCCGGTTGGGGTCGTCGAGTAGCCGCAGAGCGGCGCGTGCCCCGGCGGAGCCCCTCTCGGCCGACTGCTGCAACGCCGTGCGCCGAGCGGAGACCAGCGCGATCTCCGCCGCGGCGAAGTAGCCGTTCAACCCGATGAGTATGGCGATCGTGATGATCTCGCCGAGATAGCGTCCCATGCTCCTACGTTACCAACAGCGGCCTCCCCGCACCACAGCACACCGGCCCGAGCAGCGACGCATCTCCCGCCGGGCGCCCCGACCCGCCGCCACGTAGCGCGTCCCCGGCGCCGTGATGTATGGTCAGCGCTGCACCACCCCCCGGACAACCGACGGAAGGCACGTCATATGGCGATCAACAGTGGAGACACGGTCCGTGTCCACTACAAGGGGACCCTGGACGACGGGACCCTGTTCGACACCAACCAGGAGAGCGAGCCTCTGGAGTTCGTCGTGGGCAACGGCGAACTCATCCCGGGCTTCGAACGCGCCGTCATCGGCCACGAGAAGGGCGAGACGGTCGCGGCGGCCATCGAGCCCGAGGACGCGTACGGCCCGTGTCAGGAGGGGCTCAGCCACACGTACGACCGCGAGGCCTTCGGCGAGGAGCCGATGATCGGCGGGATCGTGCCCCTCGAGACGCCCGACGGCGACCAGCTGCTGGGCAAGATCGTGGCGATCGACGGCAAGGACGTGACTCTGGACTTCAACCATCCCCTCGCGGGGGAGCGGCTGAACTTCGAGATCACCATCGAGGACCACCTGCCGCTCAGCGAGTACTAGGCGGCGCATCTGTGGGCGCTCGTGAAGATGGCCCCGGCCGACTCGGCCGGGGCCATCTTCACGTCACGCTCCCTGGCGGCGCCTTCAGGCCTTCGCGCCATCACAGACTCTCTGTGCCTGCGCAGCCATGATGAACAGCAGACCCGCGATGATCTGCGGGGCGATGAGCACGAGGGCCATGACAGCCCACACGCCCGGCTCCCACCCCGCGACGATGCCCCAGACGACCGTTGCGGCGGCTCCCAGGAAGAGGAGGACCGCAGCGACGTTCTCGTAGAACCAGCCGACCAGCAGCGCCACCGCGGCCAACCCGAACGGGAGCAGCGCGTCGAGCACAGCCGTGCCCACTCCCTGCCCTGTGTAGAAGAGCGGGGCCGAGAGCGCGGCGATCACCCAGAACAGGCCGCCCAGGAACACGAACAGCCTCGCTCCGAGGCGCTCGGCTCCCATCGCGTCGTAGTTACACGTTCTCGCCATGAGTGCCATGGTGCGGGTCCTTCCCGAGTGGTGTGATCGTCCCTGGGCACCGGAGTCCCAATGCCTGATTCATACCCTGCGATGCCGACACCGGAAACGTCTGCCAGCTTGGTCACTGATACCCCGAGAACGGCTCTCTGGAGACCCGGTCCTCAGGCAGCCCGAGGCCCGCGATGACCACCTCCATCGCCTTCGCCATGGCAGGCGGTCCGGCCACGAACCAGTGCCAGCCGTCCAGGGGGTCGCAGTGGCGCAGCACGGTGTCGGCGGTGATGAATCCGCGCTCACCGGTCCACGCTTGACCCGGGCGCTCCAGCACGTGCACGAAGCGAACGCCCGGCACCTCGACCTCGTATCGCCTGAACTCCTCATCGAACGGGATGCATCCCTCGTCAAGGTTCCCGTCGAACACGAGCGCGGTGAGACCGGTCCCACGCTGCACGCTGTCGCGCAGGATGCTGCGAGCAGGGGTGATGCCGACGCCTCCCACAAGGAACGCCGCCTTTGTCATCCCCTCCGGCACCGTGAGCGATCCGAACGGCCCGGCGACCGCTACGGGGTCACCCGGCATCAGCGCCTCGAGCGCGTTCTTGAACGCGCTCCCCGTCAGGCGCGTAGTGAGCTGCGAGCGCTCGTCGCCCGGGGAGTCGCAGTGCGAGAAGGACTTCGTCTGCTCGCCGTCCCCGGTCAGGAGAGTGAGGGTGAAATACTGGCCGGCGGCGAACCGATACGCCTCCGGGCGCTCGAAGAAGAACGACGCGGTGCCCTGGCACACCGGTTCCGTCGCCGAGAACGCGACCGTGCGAGCCGTCCGGTCCACCTCAGTCCCCCTCCCAAGACTTCGAACATGGGTACCCATTCCCCAGAGCGACACCGTGGACCCGAAGGCGCGACACGAGGAGGACGGGGCATGACCCTGGGTGGCGTGTTCACCGTACACGCTCCGGAGTTCACCGAGGGCCTGGAGTGGGTCGGGACGTCCGCGCCGATCCGGATGGCCGATCTTCGCGGCAAGATGGTGCTGCTCGACTTCTGGACCGCCGGTTGAATCAACTGCATGCACGTGCTCCCGCGTGTCGCGGAGCTTCACCGGAGGTTCGAAGGCCAGCTCGTCGTCATCGGCGTGCACGCAGGCAAGTACCCCGCGGAGCGTGCCACCGAGCGGATCCGTTCGGCGTGTGCGCGTCTGGACGTGCGGCATCCCGTCGTCAACGACCGCCAGTTCCGGATCTGGCGCGAGTTCGACGTGAACGCCTGGCCCACGGTGGTGCTCGTCGGGGCGGATGGGCGCATCGTGCTGAGACAGGCGGGCGAGTTCGACACCGAGTCGCTCGCCGGCACGATCGCGCGGGAGATCGAGAGGTTCCGGACGGAGGGCACGCTCGACGAGGAGCCGCGCGACTTCGGTCGGGACCCGCACGTGCTGGCCGAGCCGGAGGGGCCGCTGCGGTTCCCCGGCCGGGTGCTCGCCTGGGGCGAGAAGCTCTTCGTTGCCGACACGGGGCGCCACCGCATCCTCGAGATGGAGCTCGTCGCGCATGATGCAGCCGCGATACGACGTGTCTTCGGGTCGGGGCTCGCCGGACTCAGCGACGGGGCAGCGGACTGCGCCGCGTTCCACTCGCCTCAGGGGCTGGCAACGGACGGCACGACCCTCTACGTGGCGGACCGATCGAACCACGCGGTCCGGGCCGTCGATCTGGGGTCCGGCGCGGTGACGACCCTGGCAGGGACCGGCCTCATTGCCGAGAGCCGGCCCGGCCCCGGGCCCGCGACCGCCGTCGCGCTGCGTTCCCCGTGGGACGTGACCCTCGTTGACGAAGGCCTCCTGGTCGCCATGGCCGGCTCACACCCGCTGTGGCTGCTGGACCTTGCCGCGCAGCGCATCGCTCCCTACGCGGGCACGGGAGGCGAGGCGATCGAGGACGGGCCCGCTCGCGAGGCGCTGCTGGCGCAGCCGATGGGGCTCGCCGGGAACCAGGGCGCTGTCGCCTTCGCCGACGCGGAGTCCTCGTCGGTCCGCACCCTGGCGATGGGCGACCCCGGATGGGTGAGCACTCTGGTGGGCACCGGCCTCTTTGACTTCGGCGACGTGGACGGCGCGGGCGAGGCGGTGCGCCTGCAGCACGCCGAGGCCATCTGCTTCCACGACACGCGCATAATGGTCGCCGACACCTACAACGACAAGATCAAGACGCTCGACGTGGACAGCGCGACGTGCCGGGCGCTACCGGGGGCCGCGGGATCGGGGACAGCATTCTGCCACCCCGCGGGAGTGACGTCCGACGGGCACCGGCTGTTCGTGGCTGACACCGACGCACATCGGATCGTGATCGTGGACCCGGACTCAGGGAGTGTGAGCGACCTCGTGATCACGGACGGACGGACGGCCGCGGGGGACCCGCAGTGAAACGGACCCTGTCGATCGGGTGGCTCGTGACGCTGCTTCTGGCCGTCGCCGCCCTGTTCTTCCTGCTGGACTTCGCCCTCTATCGTGACGCCCGCAGCCTCGGCTTCTACACGCTGCTGGACATCGCCTTCATCCCGATCAACGTCCTGGTCGTCGGACTGTTCATCAACCGGCTCATCGCGGCGCGCGAGCGCGAGGAGCTGCTGCACAAGATGAACATGGTCGTCGGGGCCTTCTTCTCGCAGGCCGGCGACGACCTCATGGCGCGCCTGTCGGCATTCGACACCGACGTCGAACACGATCGTGCGCACATGCTCTTCACTGCCGAGTGGACCCCGGCGGATTTCCAGTCTCACCGGCTTGCCGTGAGTGGCGAGGACCACCCGATGGACCTCGGCGCGGGGGACATCGCGGGGCTGCACACCGCGCTGGATGAGCAGCGCACGTTCGTCCTGGGGCTGCTGCAGAACGGCAATCTCCTGGAGCACGCGTCCTTCACCGACATGCTGTGGGCCGTCTCGCATCTCAGCGAGGAACTCTCCGCGCGCGGGGACCTCAAGGACCTGTCGACGCCGGACCGCCGACATCTCGAGCTCGACCTGGCGAGGGCGTACGGCAGGCTGCTGGGCGAGTGGCTGCTCTACGTGCGCCACCTCAAGGCTGACTACCCGTACCTGTTCTCCTTCGCGGTCCGGACGAACCCGTTCGACGCGAAGGCGCGCCCCGAGGTGGCGGGCTAGCCGATCCTCGCACTCAGCGGCACGACGTAGAGGAGCACCGCGAGGAAGTGGCAGACGCTCCCCGCGAGCACCCACAGGTGCCACACCATGTGGAAGTAGGGGACCCGCTTGTAGACGTAGAACGCCGTCCCCAGCGTGTAGCAGGCGCCTCCTGCCACGAGCAGCCACAGCCCCGCCGGTTGGATGGCGTGCACGATCGGTCCGATCATGAAGATGATGAGCCAGCCCATCGCGAGGTAGACCACGGCCGACACCCACCTGGGGCGGTAGGTCCAGAACGCCTCGGTGGCGATGCCCGCCGCTGCGAGTGCCCAGACGATCCCGAACATCCACCACCCTCCTGACGCCCTCAGCGTCACGAGTGTGAACGGTGTGTAGGTGCCTGCGATGAGCAGGTAGATCGCGGAGTGATCGATCACCTTGAAGACGTGGCGGGCCCTCGGGAATGGGATCGCGTGGTAGAGCGTCGAGCCGGTGTAGAGCAGGATGAGCGAGAGGCCGAAGACGATGCCGCTCGCGAGCGCCCACCCGTCGCCGTACGCCACCGAGTCGGCAACGAGAAGCGTGAGCGCGACGATCGAGACCGCGATCCCGACGCCGTGAGTGATGCTGTTGGCGATCTCCTCGCCGAGGGTGTAGTCACGCGAGCTGCGTTCCCCGCGCGCGTCCTTGCCGGGATCCGCCTGCTCGGCTGACCCGTCCGCGGCTGCCATTCCCACGCCGTGGCCGCTCACGGCACCCGGATCCGTGGCGCGGCCGGGTCCACATGGTGGCACCGGCTGCACGGCGCGCCCGAGTGGCCCGCGGGGGGCGTCTGGTCGGGAGGTATCGTCGGTGGGGACAGTCGAAACAGCACGTAGCCGACCGCGAGCAGGACCAGCACTATGACCGCCGCGGCGATGACCTTCGCTCTCATCGACATCCGCGGCTCACCATCGTGGCGATCGTCGCTCATGTGCTCTCCCACGCGTGTCGATGGACAGGGCTGTCATCGTAGCAGGCCGCGCCGAGGGCCGACGAGCGCCGCCGGAGCGACAGCGCGGCGCGCGGAGTGCTACCTGGGCGACCAGCGCGCGATGTCATGACCCTCGAGCGCCTCCCACTCGCCGTCCAGTCCTTCCCCGCGCGCGCCGAGCTCGAAGTGCAGCATGGCGATGCCGCAGTCCAGCCGCGTGGAGACGACCGGAGTCCGCACGCCCGAGGTGGCCACGATCACGGAGTCGCCCTCCATGCGGAACCGCCACGGCTGCCGGTTCATCGCCGACGGAGCCACCTGCGCGGCACGCACGCCGGCCTGGGCCCACGCCGGCCAGTCCTCCTGTCCGGCTGCGATCTGGTCCAGCGAGCGCCGCGACTTCGGCTTGCTCGCGCCGAACATGACCCGTTCCGCCCGCGGTGGCTCAAGGAGCGCGTGCCCGAGCGGGGATACCGCGCGAACGACCTGGCTCTCGCGCAAGGTCACGATGCGGGTCACCGCCGACCGTGAGAAGGAGCCGCCGATCCAGCAGGTCTGCATCCCTCTCGCATCGGCCGCCAGCACGACTGCCTCGCCTGTGTAGCCGAGGTGCTCCTCAGCGTGGGGAGATGCCGCGTCAGCGATGAAGACGAGGGCCGAAGGCGAACCCGTGACCTTGCCGTACGAGCCGATGAGCCCCGTGAACACGGTCTCGGGCGCCTCCGGAAGCAGCAGGACGCGAGCGTCCTCATAGGGAGTGAACCGGCTGCAGAGCGTGGCGATGGCGTCGAGGTCCTCGTGGGAGAGCGCGTGCGTATCGAAGGCCCGCCTGGAGCGGCGGGAGGGGATGGTCGCGAGCCACGTGCTGGCCTCCATCGCGGGATGGCTTGGCATGCGTCTCCTCTTCATCGGTTGCGCTCTGATGGGCGCAGGCAGGATTCTACTGCGGGAGGTGTCGCGATGCCCGCGTCCGTGGTCCGAGCTCATGCGACCGTGAGCGGTCGCGTGCAGGGAGTCTGGTTCCGCCAGTCGACCGCCGACAAGGCGGTGGATCTTGGGGTGTCGGGGTGGGTGCGCAACACGCCCGACGGCCGGGTGGAGGCCATCTTCGAGGGTCCTCCTGATGCTGTCGAGCGGGCGCTCGACTACGTGCGCGTCGGCCCCGCCAAGGCGTACGTGGAGTCCGTCGACGTGCAGTGGGAGAAGCCCCGCGGCGAGGCCGGATTCGGCGTGCGGTGAGGGGGAGCGGGCGCCCCGGCGGCGACTACTGGCCGCCCAGCTTGTGCGCCGTGAAGTACGAGGAGGCGGCCTGGGTCTGGGTGGCGGCCTGCAGAGTGAGCGCCTCGATCTGACTCGAGGACTGGTCCATGGATGCCGTGATCTTGTTCATCGCCACGTTGTTCGACTTGCCCGCGCTGATCGCCCGGTACATCTGGCCCGTCTCGTCGTACAGCTGCATCCCCGCGTCCACGATCTCGATCCTCGTGTCGATGGCGAGGCTCTCGAGCTGGATGTACTTCTTCAGCTCGGGCTTGATGTCGAGCTTCGTGGCGGAGCCGAGCTTGCTCTGGGCCGCCTGCAACTCGGTCTTCTGAGTGTTCAACTCCGCCTGCATCTGCGTGATGAGGGTCAGGGCCTGCGTCGCCCCGGCCTTAGTGTAGGAGACCGCGCCCAATCGAGTCGTGAGGTCCTTCGCCTTGGCCTCAGAGGCCGCGGCGGCGTTCAGATGCGCGTTGACCGACGAGATGTCCGAGTCCGCCTGGGCCGTCGGGTTGCTGCATCCCGCGGCCAGGACGACCACGGCAGCAAGTGCGATCAGCGCCGCCAGGTTCTTCATCTTCACTCGTTCGCTCCAGAGTCGCCGGATTCGCGGAATGTTACACCAACCCCTGCCAGTCATCAGGCCCCGGACTGAAGGTCGAGCGCGAACGACGCGGACGCCCGCGCGTGAGCCTCGCGATAGGGCTCGATCGGCGAGAACCCCTCGGACCGGTAGAGCGGGACGGCGCCCTCGAACTCCTCCGAGGTCATGAGCAGCAGCCGGCGAAAGCCGAGAGAGGACGCCTCCGTCACGGCAGCGCGCACGAGGGCCCTGGCGACGCCCCGACGGCGGAAGACGTCCCGCACGTACATGCGGCGGATCTCCGCGTCCGGGCCGATCGGCCTCATGACGACACAGCCGGCGGGCTTGCCGTCCACCGTGGCGAGCAGGGCCCGGCCCTTCTCGCCGCCGTAGAGTTCGTCGAAAGCGGCGAGTTCCTGCTCGAACCGTCCGGGCGGTATCTCGAGTCTCGCGGTCATCTGTCCCATGGTCTCTGCCACCAGCTCGCGCACCACGGCGCGCTGCTCCTCGGTCCTCGCCACTACCACGACGGTCGACGGAGCGGGACGCCCCTTCGTCTGCACCAGGAGCACGCCGACGAGTGCGAGGCCCCCGCCGGCCACGGTCACCAGCCCCGGCACGACGCCCTGCACGAGCCAGGCAACCGCCGTCGCGAGCACGGGCGTCGCGTACAGGAAGCTCGCGGTGGTGGACGCGGGCATGCGAGCGAGGGCATAGCTCCACAGGAAGTAGGCCAGCGCGCCCGGGAAGACGCCCAGGAAGACGACGGTCGCCGTGGACCACAGCGGCGCATGCGGCAGCTGGTGTATCAGCCCCGGCATGAAGACGAGCATCGGCAGAACGCCCAGCCAGATGATGTAGCTCGTGAACTCGAGCGACGAGTACTTCTTCAGCGGTCCCTTGCCCAGCACGAAGTAGATGGCCGTCGACACCGACGCGAGAAGGACAACCAGGGCCAGCGGTTCGAAGTGCACGCCGCCCCCGGCGCCGAACGAGATGGCCGCGACCCCGCTGAAGGCGAGCGCGACTCCCGCCCAGCCCCACCGGTTGAGCCTCTCTCCAAGGAACGACACGGCGAGCAGGGCGGTCCATATCGGGCCGGACGCGATGATGAGCGCCGCCGCGCTGGCCGACACGCGGCTCTCCCCGAACGTGAACGCGAGATGGTAGATCGTGATGCCGAACAGAGCGCAGAGCGCGAGCATCGGCAGGTCGCGAAGATCGGGAAGGCGCATCCGCGTGAGCACGGCCGCGACCAGCATCGTCGCGGAGGCCACCAGGAAGCGAAGCAGCGCGGCCTGGCCGGGGCCATACCCGCCCCTCGTCACGACCTCGGATATGCCGGCGAACGCGCTCGACCACACGAGCAGTGTGGCAAGAGCGGCGACGATCGCCTTGGTGTCATAGCGGGTCTTCATGGCAGTGAACGCGTCTTCTCGGTCGGGTCCCGGGGACGATACGGCGCCGCCCGACGGGTCAGAGACCCAGCCGCGTGCGGACAGCGTCGCTCTGCAGCTCCCGGAGTGCGTCGGAGGCGACCCATCGGGCCGCCCTCGACTCACGTTCGCGCAAGCGCCGCGCCGCGTCAACAGCCGCGCTCCACAAGGCGGCGTCGCGCTTGCCGATCTGGCGCAGCGCCCAGTTGACCGCCTTGCGCACGTAGGGCCGGTCGTCGTCCGCTTCCCTCTCCACCAGGGTCAGGAAGTGCAGGAACGGCTCGTCGGACGCATCCTTGTCGTGCACCGCGAGCTGGGTCATCAGGGCGAAACCGGCGCGTTTGACGAAGGTCTCCGGGCGGCCCGCCCACTCTTCGCGCAGCTCCCACGCGAAGGCCGTGCGGTCGAGAAGGTTGCCGCACAGCTGGTCGCAGACATCCCACGAGTCGAGGTCGCAGGCCCACGCCTCGACCTGCGTGCGGGTCACGAGCGCGGGGACGTCGATGAACGCCGCCAGCATGCGCGCCTCGTGGACACCGGTGCTCCACAGCGCGAGCGCGAGAAGGTGGACGCCCTCCGGGTCGGCCGTGCCCGACGGCCGGAGCTCCCTCGCGAGCGCCCGGATCGCCGGCACGGGGACACCGAGCGCGCCCTCGCCGGAGATCCCGAAGCGCATCATGCCCGCGACGTTCGCCGGGTCACCCAGGCCACGCAGCCGAGCGACAAGGTCGTCCGCGGGAGGCAGCGCGGTGGATACCATGTCCCGCCCCCTACTCGAGCTTGAGCCGTGTCATGCCCACCCCCAGGAAGACGGTCGCGAACCCGATCAGGATGAGGCTGGGAGCGATCGCGTGCTGCGTGCCCTGGTAGCGGACGACGACGTCCGTGAGCCCGCTCATCGCCCATCCGGTGGGAGTGAGGTAGGCGATCGTGCGCATCGCGGGACTCACGATGTCGAGGGGCCAGTAGCAGCCGCCGAGCATCGCCAGCGCGGTGGCCGAGACTGCCGACACCGCGGATAGCTGCCCCCGGGTGCGGACGAGAGTGGAGGCCATCACGCCGAGACCGGTGGCCGCGAGCGAGAACGAGCCGACGATCATGACCACGCCGATCGGGTCGTCGCCCCACGGGACGTGGAAGACCAGCACGCCGAAGCCGATCATGATCGTCGCTTCGAGCGCCACCGTCGCGAGGATCCCCACCACCTTGCCGGCGACCAGCACGACCCTGTTCGTCGGCGTCGTGAGCAGGCGGGACAGCGTGCCCTGCTCGCGCTCGTCGAGGAACCCTCCCGCGGAGCTGAGCGCCATGAAGAGCATGAACATGAGCGTGAAACCCAGCGAGTACTGCTGGAAGCCCGCCGCCTGCGTGCCTGAGCCGCGCGTCTTCGACGGCGTCACAGAGACCTCGGCGACCGAGAGGGGCGGGGGCGTCCACAGCTTGTCGGCGTACGTGTAGACGTCGCGCGGCGAAGGCGGCCCGAGCGGCTGTCCCGCCAAGCTGGACGCCTGCTGGAACGCACTCTTGACCACGCGGATCGTCTCGCTGTTGGCCGCCACGCGCTGGACCCGGCCCCTGACGGCCTCCGCCACGGCGAGCGACGCTGTGGAGCGCGGATCCTCCAGGACGGTGAGGGTGGTGTCGTTGCCGGCGACCACGTCGTCGCCGAAGCCCTTGCGGATGATGATCGCCGCCAGGGCGCTCTCGTTCGAGACCATCTCGCGGGCGCCTGCTTCATCGACCGCGACGGTGGTGTAGCTCGCCGGATCGAGGGCACCGGCGACTTCGCGGCTGTACACGGTGCCGTCCAGATCGGCGATCGCGACGGGCACCTTTCGCTCCCCGCCGCCGAGGACCGTCCCGAAGAGCAGCGTGAGCATGATCGGTATCGCGAGCAGCGTCGCGAAACCGGCCCGGTCCTTGGTGAGCTGGCGCAGGTTGAGCCCGGCGATCGTGACGATCTTGTTCACGTCACTCCCACCTCAGTCGCCACGTGCCCAAAGCGAAGAACGCCGAGGCCATCACCATGAGCGCGGCGACGCTCGGCAGCACGGAGAGCAGCCCACCGCCGCGCATCGCCGCGAGCATCCCGTCGATCGCCCAGCCGTTCACGGAGAAGTAGTGGAGCGGCTGCAGCCAGGCCGGGAACTGCGCCACGGGGATGAAGGAGCCGCCCACAGCCGCCATGAACTGGATGAAGATCTGCGCGAAGCCGGACACGGCGCGCACCGTGCGACCGAGTGATGCGATCAGGACGGCGAGCCCGCTGGCTGCGAGGACCGTGGTGATCGCCAGCAGCCATATGGCTGCGACGTTGCCCCAACGAACGCCTATCAGGTTCGTGAAGATGAAGAGCACGCCGAACTGGGCGAGCCCGACGAAGAAGACTCCGAGAGTCTTGCCGCCGACGATGTCCGTCTTCGTCGCCGGCGTGGTCAGCATGCGTGGCAGCGTCCACGTGTCACGCTCCCGTACGAGCGAGAAGGCGCCGAACATCGATCCGAACAGCAGGAACATCACCGACATCGCGGCGGCGTAGTAGGAGAGCGTCGGGACCTGCACGCCCTGGGCGGAGGTCGACTCGCGCATCCCGACATGAGAGAGGGCGTCGGTGGCGCTCGCGCTGCTCACCGCCTGCCCCACCACGCCGTAGACGAACCCCGGGCCGGCCGGGACGTTCTGCGTGTAGAACACGCTCGTCCTCGCCGCTATCGACGCAGCGGAGACTCGCGTCGAGAGCGCCTGCGCCACGCTGCTGAAGACCGTGGCGGAGACCTGCCTGCCGGGATCGACGTACACGGTGAGCGTGGACGGTCGGCCGGAGTCGAGGCGGCGAGTGAGGTCCGCCGGCACGATGAGCGCGCCCGCCAGGTCCCCGCGCTGCACCGACGCCACCGCATCGGAGGCGCTGTTCACGCGACTCGCGTTGAACAGCTTCACGAGCGACTCGTCGGTGAAGAAGCCGTCGGTGACCTTCGCCCCCACGTCGCCCTTGTCCTCGTTCACGATCGCCACAGGGATCTTGGAGACGTTGCTTGAGATGTTGCCGAGCGCCGACCCGAGGATGACGATCAGCAGCATCGGCATCCCCAGCAGGATGCCGAGCGCCCCACGGTCGCGAAGCGTGACGCGAACGTCCTTGAGCCCGATGTCGAGCCAGCGCATGGCGGGATCAGCCTCCGCTAGTCTCGAAGCGACTTGCCGGTGAGGTGCAGGAACACGCTCTCCAGGTCCGGCTCATGCACCTCGACGGAGATGACCCTGGCCCCGGAGCGTCCCAAGGTCGCCACGACGTCCACGATCACTGCGCCCGCGTCATGCGAGAGCACCTCGATCACCCTCGGCTCATCCGCCTTGTCCGACTCGCCGGTGGCGGCATCATCGGGCGTGACCGCCTCGGCCGCCGTCGCCCCGTCGACGCCGGGCAGCGCGCGCAGCTGCTCGAGCACCCCCTCGGGCAGCTCGCTCAGCCGCACCGTGATCACATTCTCGTCGCCCACGACGCGTCGAAGCTCGTCGATCGTCCCGCTCGCGATGATGTCTCCGTGGTCCATGATCGCGACGCGGTCACAGAGGAACTCGACCTCCTCCATGTAGTGCGAGGTGTAGAGCACCGTGGTGCCGCCCTCGTTGAGACGCTTCACCGTCTCGAGGATGTGATTGCGGCTCTGAGGGTCGATGCCCACCGTGGGCTCGTCCATGATCAGGACCTTCGGGTGGTGCAGGATGCCCGCGGCGATGTTGATGCGCCGCTTCATGCCGCCCGAGTAGGTCTCCACGCGTTCGCGCGCGCGGTCCTCCAGGCCCGCCAGCTGGAGCGCCTCCACGACCCGGTCCTCGAGCAGCTTGCCGCTCAGGCCGTACATCCGGCCCCAGAAGCGGAGGTTCTCCATCGCGGTGAGCGTGGGGTAGAGCGCGATCTCCTGTGGGACCACGCCGAGCAGCCGCTTGACCTTCTCAGGTTCGCGCGTCGCCCGGTGACCGTCGACGACGATCTCACCTTCGGTGGGCGCGATGAGGCAGCAGATCATCGAGATGGTCGTCGTCTTGCCGGCGCCGTTGGGGCCGAGCAACCCGAAGACCTCGCCCTGCCGGATGCCGAAGCTCACTCCTCCCACCGCGGTGTTCTCCCCGAACCGCTTCACCAGATCGGTGACGGCGATGATGTCGCGCTCTCCGTCGCTCAAGCCAGCTCCTCCATCCGGTCGAGCAGTCCGAAGAGCAGCTCCCGTGAGCTCTCGTACGCGCCCTCGTCCTCGAGCAGGCGTTTCGCGTTCCACTTCCAGGGACCCTCGCCGACGAGTTCGTCGGCGCAGTTGGAGACCAGCGTCGCAAGCGAGTGGCGCGTCCACTCCAGGTGGAACTGCAGGCCCACGACCCTGCCGCCGGCCGTCTCGAAGGCCTGGTTCGCG
>CAIKZH010000130.1 GCA_903831865.1 uncultured Coriobacteriia bacterium | reverse complement strand
GCGTCGGCGACCTCGGGCTCCTCGCCTGCCGCGAGCGCGTAGTAGCGGCCCATGACTCCCTGCAGCGCCGGGAACTCCACCACCGCATGGCTCACCAGGTCGGCCTTGGCGAGGTGCGCCGCCCGTACGGCGGCCGCGCTGGTGTCAGGCCCGGCGCCGCAGATCTCGGCGAGGACACCGACCAGCGTCTCGATGCGCTCGGTCTTGGCGGCAAGCGTCCCGAGCTTCTCGTGGAAGACGCTGGTCTCGAGACGCTCGACCCAGTCCTCCATGTTCGCCTTGAGGTCCTCGTCGTAGAAGAAGGCGGCATCGGCGAGGCGCGCGCGGATGACCCGTTCGTGCCCGCGCACGATCGCCTCGGTACGGTCAGGGTCGCCGTTGTGCGCGACGATGAAGCCGTCGGTGAGGGTGCCCTCGGCGCTCTCCAACGGGAAGTAGCGCTGGTGTGATTCCATCGCCGTCTCGAGCACCTCGCGGGGCACGCGCAGGAACGCGGCGTCGAAGTGCCCCACCGCGACCGTCGGATACTCCACCAGGTTGACCACCTCGGCGAACACCTTCTCCGGCACGACCGCCCGCGCCCCGGCCGATCCGGCGGTGGCATCGATCCCTTCTCGCAGGAACTCGGCGCGTGTCGCGCCGTCCACCATGACCTTGCCCCGCTCGAGCGCCTCGAAGTACTGGTCGGCATCGGGGACGCTGATCGGGTTGGCAGCCAGGAAGCGGTGCCCCCACGTGAGCCTGTCCGCGACGAGACCGGCGAACCGCACTCGGACGACGTCGCTGCCGTGGAGCGCGAGGAGCCAGCGCACGGGCCGGATGAAGCGCGCGTCGCCGCTGCCCCATCGCTGGGACTTCGGCCACTGGATGTCGGCGGCGAGTGAGGCGAGCGCCTCGGGGAGCACATCGGCGCTCGCCGCGCCCTCGCGGTCGATCACCGCGTATACGTACTCTTTGCCGCCCTCCTCACCACGCACGAGGGCGGCGACGTCCACACCCTTCCCGCGCGCGAAACCGACCGCCGCCGGGGTCGGTCGACCGTCGGAGCCGAAGGCCGACTTCGCTGCGGGGCCCTTCACCTTCTGGTGCAGGTCCTCCTGACGCTCGGCGAGACCGAGGACCAGCACGACGAGCCGCCGCGGCGACCCGTAGACGCGCACATCCTCATAGCCGAGCAGGAGCGACTTGAGACGCTTCTCTGCGAGCCCCCGCAGCTGCGACACCGCGTCGTACAGCGCTGCTGAGGGGATCTCCTCGACGCCGATCTCGAAGACAAGGTCGCGTGCCATGGCTTCAGGCCACACTCCCCTCGGTCTTCGCGCTGTCGGGCGCTGTCCCCCGGACCATATCGATGTAGGCGGCGCAGCATGCCTTGGCGAGCGCGCGGACGCGCAGGATGAACCCCGTCCGCTCGGTCACCGCGATCGCGCCGCGCGCGTCGAGCAGGTTGAAAGCGTGCGAGCATTTGAGGACGTAGTCGTACGCGGGCAGCACGAGCCCCGCCTCCAGCGTCCGTCCGCACTCCTTCTCGAAGACCTCGAAGTTGCGGGAGAGCATCGCGGTGTCGGCCACCTCGAAGTTGTAGGCCGAATACTGCTGCTCGTCGCGCAGGAAGACGTCACCGTAGGTCACATCCCCCACCCAGCGGAT
This sequence comes from uncultured Coriobacteriia bacterium, assembly GCA_903831865.1. GTDB lineage: Bacteria > Actinomycetota > Coriobacteriia > Anaerosomatales > PALSA-660 > PALSA-660. Next base: position 2,833 of record CAIKZH010000130.1, on the reverse strand, counting down.
GTCGTAGACGCTGTCGACGCCCTGGATGTACATCGCCAGACGCTCGAGCCCGTAGGTGATCTCCGCCGGCACCGGCCGGCACTCGAACCCGCCCACCTGCTGGAAGTAGGTGAACTGGGTGCACTCCATGCCGTTGAGCCAGATCTCCCAGCCCAGCCCCCACGCTCCGAGAGTCGGCGACTCCCAGTCGTCCTCGACCAGTCGGACGTCGTGCTCCGCGGGATCGATCCCGATCGCCCGCAGCGACCCGAAGTACAGGTCGAGCACGTCGTCGGGCGACGGCATCAGGATGACCTGGTACTGGTAGTAGTGCTGCAGTCGGTTCGGGTTCTCGCCGTATCGTCCGTCGGTCGGACGCCTCGACGGCTGGACGTACGCGCATCTCCACGGCGTCGGGTCGAGCGTGCGCAACGCCGTGAACGGGTGGAACGTCCCCGCCCCGACCTCCGTGTCATACGGCTGCAGCACCACGCAGCCGTGGTCGGCCCAGTAGCGCGAGAGGGTCAGGATGATGTCCTGGAACGAGAGCGCTGGCATCTACTCTCCCCGTGTCGGTCGTCGGCTGACCCGCGCGCAGCGTCCCGCACGAGTGCGAGACATTCTACCGCGCCCGGTCGGTCGGCCTCGGCGGGCGACGCGCAGCGGCGCGACCTAGCGCCTGCTCAGGTGCTCATCCAGAAGCGTCTCGAGATCACCCAGCCGCTCGGCGGGAATGTCGCGGGCCGGAACGACGAGGTAGCGCACCGGTGAGGTGTGCAGCAGGTAGAATCCGCCGACCCGGCGCCACCCGACGAACTCGCTCCAGTCGGCGAGCGCACGGCGGTCGCCCTGGGCGACCTCGATCCCCATCTCGCTGAAGGCGTACTCGACGGGAACGAAGAGCTCAGCCGCGGCGGGACGATACGAGACGTACGCGCCGGAGAGGAGGCCCGCCAGCGGGACGCCGACGATCAGCCACGACATCGTGGCGCCGAACTGCATCAGGGCGCTGCTGTGAGAGAACCATCCGACCCCCCACAGCACGGGGCCGCTCAGCATGACGGTGAGGCTCACGCGGTGCACGAGGGCGAGCCGCACGGCCAGCCACATGTAGTCGCGTCGCTGAAGTCTCGCGGTGAAGACGATCGGCATCATGACTCGACATCTTGCCACAGCCGAGCGAAGGGCAGCGACGTGCGCGGGACCACGGCGCGCCCCCGTCGTCAGCGACCTGCCGCGAAGAAGTCCAGCGCGCGGATGCGGCCGGGCACGTGGAACGCCAGATACGCCCGAAGGAGCATCGTGACCTCCCGCTGCACCCGCTCGGGTATGTCGAGTCCGGCCACGTCACTCATCTTCGCGCGCATGAGCGCCCGCAGCGCGGCGTGAGCCTCCACGCTGATGGGAAGCGAGCCTTCGTCCTCCCGCGCGCACCTCTCGCACAGCACTCCGCCCGCGGCGGGCGAGATCGCGTAGGCGGGGTCCGCGACGCCTGCACAGGCCGCACACTCGCCCAGCGCCGGCCTGACGCCGTGCATGGCGAGCGCCTTCAGCACGAAGGCGAGCACCAGCGGACGCATGGCGCTCACTGGAGACGTCTCCATCGCGTCCAGCGTCGCCAGGGACATGTCGAAGAGCTGGGGCTCGACCTGTCCCTCGACCGAGATGCGCTCGAGCAGACCCGCCACGGCGGACGCCGCGGTCGTGCGGTCGTAGTCGGCGCGCACCGCCTCGTGCGTCGCAACGGTCCGTGCCTCCGAGACGACCTCAAGGCTGCGGCCTGTGTGCAGCAGCACGTCGAGCACCGTGAAGGGCTCCACGCGCGCCCCGAAACGCCCTCCCGGCTTGCGCGCCCCCTTGGCCACCGCACGCACCTGATGGCCGTCGGAGGCGAGCAGCGTGAGTATCAGGTCCGCCTCGCCGAGCTTGGTGCGCCGCAGGACAAGAACGCGAAGCGGGTACGCGGGCACGTCAGCTCGTGGGGCGCTCGTCGAGTTGCGCGAGGATGCCCGCGCCGGACGACGTGCCGATCCTGTCCGCCCCCGCGTCGATCATCGCGAGGGCCGCATCGAGGTCGCGGATGCCGCCCGCGGCCTTCACTCCGAGCCTGGTCCCGACGGCCGAGCGCATGACCCGCACGTCTTCGACGCTGGCGCCACGGGGACCGAATCCCGTCGACGTCTTCACGAACCGGGCCCCCGCGTCCTCGGCGAGCCGGCATCCCAGACGGATCGTCGCCTCGTCGGGTAGAAGCCCCGTCTCGAGGATCACCTTGGTGATCGCCGCACCGGCGCTCTCCTCATCCGCAGCTCGGACGACCTCACGGATGTCGTCGAGCACCCACTTCTCGTCGTGCTCGCACAGAGCGCCGATCTCGCAGACCATGTCGATCTCCACAGCCCCGGCCGCCACCAGACGCCGTGCTTCGTCGGCCTTCGCGAGGCCCAGCGTGAATCCGAAGGGGAACGCCACGACAGAGCAGACGCGGGTGGCCGTCCCGGCGAGCGCCGCCGCGGCCATGGGTACCGCGAACGGCGAGACGCAGAGGGCGGCGAATCCAAGTCCGGTCTGCGCCTCGATCCACGCGCGGGTCTCCCGCGGGCCGGCGTCGCGGCGCAGGAGCGTCTGGTCGAGCCGTGAGGCCAGCTGCGCTCTGTCCACAGTCACGAGCCCTCCCCGTAGCCGAACCTCTCGACCATCGCGTCGTCGCGCCGCCAGTCGCGCTTGACCCTCACCGCGAGGTCGAGGAAGACCTTCGTCGCCAACAGCGTCTCAAGATCGGTGCGGGCGGCTGTCCCGATCTTCTTCACCATCGCCCCGCCGCTGCCCACGACGATCCCCTGCTGGCTCTCGT
>CAIKZH010000129.1 GCA_903831865.1 uncultured Coriobacteriia bacterium | reverse complement strand
CATGGAGGCGAAGATCGCCGGCCGTCCGCCCCAGGTGCCGCGGCTCACGCGCGTCTCGGCGGGGACCTTGCGCCCGTCGCGTGCCAGGAGCGGGTGGGTGCCCAGAGTGGCCGTGCCGGCGAGCATGTCCGCCGTCGCCCGCTCCACCTCGGCGCGCAGCTCGGGCGGGTGCAGTTCGTAGACGGTCATGTCGCGGAGCGCCTCGGCCGTGTACCCCAGGTGACTCTCGACCGCCGGGTTGGCGGCCAGGATCCGCCCGCTCTCGTCGACGACGAGGAGCATGTCCCGGCTGCTGGCGAAGAACTGCGCGAGATTGGCCTCACTGGCCCGCACGCGCTCGTCGGCCTGAGCCCGCGAGACGGCGAAGCCGGCCTCGCGGCCGATGGTCACGAGCAGGTCCCGCTCCTCCTGGGAGAAGCCGTGGCGTCGCCGGCTGGCGACGTTGAGCGCTCCGACCGTCTCGCCGCGCGAAAGGAGCGGCACGCTCGCCATGGACATGATCCCCCAACGCAGGGCTCGCTCCGGCTGCAGCCCCTCGTAGTGCTCGAGAAAGAGCGGCTGCTGGTCGACGAAGAGCCCTTTGTACGGCGGCGCGTCCACGCTCACGTGTTCGACCTCTTCGAGCAGGTCCGGCGGGAGCCCCTCGTGGTAGCGGACGTGCGCGGTGCGGGTCTCGTGATCGATTACGTAGATGCCGCCGCCGTCGAAGTCCATGGTGCGCAGGGTCGCTTGCAGGACCTCGCGCATCGCCGCCTGCAGATCCTCCGCCTGGTTGACCGCCAGGACGACGTGGCTGAGCGCGTCGAAGCCGCCCGACGAAGGTCGCGTCACTTCAGGATCCGCGAGGCGCATCTGCCCCGCTGCCTCCGGTCCGGTGCGTGCGCCCGCGCTCCAGGCATCCACGTCTGCGCGCACCCGGACGAGGAGCGTCCGTCCCGTCCGGGCTTGAGTCTGGGGTCCACACGGTGTTCGGCCGGCGGTGCGAGCCCCCGCTACGCGCCGCCGGCCAAAGGTAGGACACTCGGGAAGAGTCTCTCTCAGCTTTCTTCCGATCTCCTGCCTCATGCATCGGTGTCTCGCCCCCGTCCCGCATAGAACAGCCGTCTAGGCCCGAGCTAGACCGTGACCCGTAGAAGCTCGAGGTAGCTGGTGGCCCCGTCCAGGACCTTGGCGATGGCGTCGTCACGCAGCGAGGCGACGCCTCGTTCGCGCGCCAGGCGCTGGATATCCTGGACCGAGCCGCCCGTGGCGATGAGGTCGCGCAGGTCGTCGTCGATGACGAGCACCTCGTAGAGGCCGACGCGCCCGCGGTACCCCGTGCCGAAGCACTTCGTGCAGCCGACGGGGTCGTAGACCTTGATCCTCTTCCGCGGCGCCTCGCCCAGACCGAGCTCGACCCAGCGCTCGGCTGTCATCGTCTCGGGCTTACGGCAGTGCGGGCAGAGGCGGCGTACGAGACGCTGGGCGAGGAAGCAGTGCCACGCCGCCGCGACCATGTACCGGGGCACGCCCATCTCCACGAGCCGGTTGACCGCCGAGGCGGCGTCGTTGGTGTGCAGCGTGCTGAACACCTGGTGCCCGGTGACCGCGGCGTCGGCCGCCATCTTGGCCGTCTCAAGGTCGCGGATCTCGCCGACCATGATCACGTCCGGGTCGGCGCGCACGAGCGAGCGCAGCGCCTGAGCGAAGGTGAGGCCGATCATGGGTTTGACCTCGGTCTGGATGATGCCCGTGATCTTGCGCTCGATGGGGTCCTCGACGGTGTAGACCTTGCGCTCCGGCGACTTGACGAGCTCGAGTGTCGTGTACAGAGTCGTGGACTTGCCCGAGCCCGTAGGGCCGACGATGATGATGCCGCCCTCGGGCGTTCTGAGCGCCTTCTCATAGCGGGCCAGGTTGTCGCCGGTCAGCCCCAGAGAGGCGAGCGTGGGCGGCAGTGACGAGGACTCGAGGATGCGGATCGTGATGTTCTCGCCGTACAGCGACGGGATCGAGGCGAGGCGCAGATCGACCGCCTGCCCAGTGGAGAGTTCGAAGGTGGTGCGCCCGTCCTGCGGCAGCCGCCGGTCGGCGATGTTGAGGTTGCCCATGATCTTGAGGCGGCT
>CAIKZH010000128.1 GCA_903831865.1 uncultured Coriobacteriia bacterium | reverse complement strand
CGCGCGCCACCATCGATCCCCGTCCGACTTGGTCACGAGTGACATGCCCCGTGGGCACCAGTATCTGAGACATAATGGTCACCCTCCCAAAACGTGAGAACGCTGCCCACCGTTGTCGCTTGAGCCCGACCGTACCATGGGCGAAGGAGAGCAACAAATCGGCGGCCCGGACTCAGTGCGCTCCGCAGCGCCGCGACGGCGCCGCCCAAACCTGGGGAGAGTGCCGCAACACTCCCGACCACAGTTCTTGTTCAGCCGGCATCACCGGAGCCGACGCCGGCACCTAGGTCCTCGGGAGACGCCGACGTCGCCAGCGTCACGGACTCGAGGCGACGTTCTGCCCCAGACGCAGCGGACCGAGAAGAGCCTCTCCGCGGAGCGAAGCGCCAGCGCTTCGCCGTCGGTGGAGAGGCGATCACCACGCCCAGTTTGAGACAAGGGAGTCGGCTCAGCGCCTCGCTTGATTCCGCCAAGGCCGGCCTGGTGGCGATCTGCGTGTCGACGAGGATGATAATGCCATCTGTCATGCTCGCGAGGGCGATCGTGTCTGCGGCGGTCTGCAGTGCAGGCGAAGCGACGAGCACGATGTCGGCGTCGTCTCTGAGAGAAGCGATGACCCCGATCATCCCGTGACTCCCGACAATGTCGCCGGGGTCGCCGGACACCGGGCCGCTCGTCAGGATACAAAGAGACGACCCGCCGGGTGGGGCCAGAAGTACCCTCTGAACGGACTCCTCGAGGCTGCATTCCTTGGTCACCACGCACGACAGGCCTCTATCATTGGGCAGTGCGAAGAGGGCATGCTGAGCCGGCGCACGCAGATCGGCGTCGATGACCACGACTCGCTTTCCGCTACGGGCCAGAGCCAGTGCGACTTCTGAGATAACGACGCCCGTGCCTTCACCCTGACACGAGCTGGTCACCACAATTGTCCGTATGTCGACCTGCTGCGCGGCATAGAGGACGCCGTACGCTGCTCGGCGCAGTGATTCGCGGTCCGCTCCGGAGAGACTTGCCCGGCTGACAGCGGGGTTGCCGACGCTCGGCATACGCCCGATCACGGGAAGACCCAAGAGCCGGATGACATCCTGCTCCCCATCGAGTCGAGAGTCCCTGCTCTCGCGCAAGAACGCGAGCGCGAAGCCGATGATGAGGCCGGCCATGAAGCCGACGATGGCATTCCGCATGGGCCGCGGCGAGAAGGGCGTCGAAGGGACGGCAGCGTAGGTGGCGACGGAGTATCCGCCGGTGCCTCGCGCGGCGAGCGCCTCTTGTGCGGTCAGCTGCTGTGAGATCTGAACGTAGAGGGACGAGAGAAGGCTCTTGTCTGCAGTCGCGGAGCTTTGCTTGGCGGTGAGAGCCGCCAGTTGTGCGCGGAGCGACTGCACGGAGAGCTTTGCCTGGGCCCGGGCCACCTCCGTCCGCCATGCAACCAGCGCGTCAGCATACGCGTTGGCAAGCCCAGCCGCGAACTGCGCGGTCCCAGCCTCGACCTGGATTCCCGCGAGGTTGGTCGTCGTGATCAGATTGACCGCCCCGGTCGGATCGAGGGGAATGGCACTCGTGGAGACCGTGAACGTCGCCGTCGGGGGGACCGGGACATGCAGATCCTTGTACACCCGCTGGACGAAACCAGGACTACTCACGAGTGTGCCGACTCTGAGTACTTCCATGGTCAGCGAGCTGTTGACGGGGATGTCCCCTTGGTAGATCACGGTGGATGTGGCCCGATACCGCGTCGGCCGCATGGCGCCGAAAGCGAACGTCGCGACGGTCACGACGACCACCGTGATGGCGATGATTCGCCAATGACGTCGGGCGACCCTCATGAGACCACCCGCGGTCGTCCCTCGATTCTCGTGTTGCGTGTGAGGCGCTGCGAAGTCGTTCACTTCCGAAAACACTCCCGTCCAAAGAGGGTAGGCACCGTATATGCGTGCCCGTCACCTTAGCACCGAAGCAAGAGCCGGCCAACTTGCGCCGGCCTCGACGCTGTCACCACCCGTTGCGCCCCAAGCCCAGATCTCATCGTCGGTCCGACACCGACCGGAAGAGGGCTTCGTGCTGGTCGGTGATCCGATCCCAGTCGTAGAGTTCGCGCGCGCGCTGCTGTGCGGCCATGCCGAGCCTCTGCACCCATGCGGGGCGAGCCAACAAGTCACGCAGGAGCCCGGCGAGGTCGTCCACGTCGTTGCGAAAGTAGGCGAGACCTGCGTCGCCAATGGTGTCCACGTTCTCCTCGATGCCGTTGACCACGACGCAGCGCCCGCACCCCATGGCCGAGAGCACGACGGGCGAGGTGCCTTCGACTTCGGAAGGCTGGATGTACACGTAGCAATTGGCGCACAGCTCCCAGAAGGCCTGACCGAATTCGCTGCCCACGAAGCGCACCCTCTCGTCAGCTGCATCCTTGAGCTTTCTGACGTACTCAGGGTGGTAGGGGTTGTCACCGACGATGACCAGGGGGAAGTCGGTATCGACGCGCCGATACGCATCGATGAGATGGTGCACTCCCTTCTCGGGGATCAGACGTCCGACGAAGAGGAAGTACTTCTCGCGCTCAAGACCGTGCTTCTCCAGCGCCTGCAGTCCCACATTGCCGCGAATGTCCGTGCCGTAAGCGATCAGAGGGAAGTCCCGTGCATACAGTGTCTTGCAGAGGCGTTGAGCCACAGCGGAGTCGACATACACAGCGTCGGCCCAATGCACCGCCATGAAGAGCGCCAGGCGAAGGTACGCGCGCTCGGCCCGATTCCACTTGGCGCGCGTCCAATCCATTCCGTCGACGGCCGTCACGACGCGTCTGCCAAAGACTCGAAAGAGCGGGAACAAGAGCGCATTGCCTATGCCGTGGACGTGGACGATGTCGGCACGATCGTTGATG
>CAIKZH010000127.1 GCA_903831865.1 uncultured Coriobacteriia bacterium | reverse complement strand
CCGGCGGGGGGCGTCCCGGCCGACCTTCGCGACGCGGCCGTGCTGGAGCTGCTGTACGCGACCGGCGCAAGGGTGAGCGAACTGACGGGCCTCGATCTCGGGGATCTCGACCTCGCGTCGGCCCAGATACGTGTGATCGGGAAGGGGGACAAGGAGCGGGTGCTGCCGCTGTACCCAGAGGCGATCGCGCGACTTCGTACCTATCTGGCAGAAGGACGTCCGCTCCTGGCCAGGTCCGCCCAGGTGAGCGCCGTGTTCCTGAATCGCGCGGGGGGCCGGCTGCAGGCCGGCGGCGTCCGGCGCATGCTGACGCGCAGGCTCGTGGCGGCCGGGCAGTCCGGCGGGATCACGCCACATGCGCTGCGTCACACCTTCGCCACACACCTTCTCGAGAACGGCGCCGACCTCAGGACCGTGCAGGAACTCCTCGGGCATGTTGCCCTGTCCACCACCCAGATTTACACTCACGTCGGGGTGAAGCATCTGCAGCGGGTGCACCGCGACGCTCATCCACGTGCGTGAACACCTGAACGCCCGACTCTCGAGAGGCCGCTGATGAAGCTCCCCCAGGAGCGTGTCGACCTCTCCACACTGTGGAGTTCCTTCAAGGACACCGGTGACCCTGAGGCCCGAGAACAGCTGATCCTCAACTACTCGCCGCTGGTGAAATACGTCGCCGGCCGGGTCTCGGCCAACCTTCCCCAGACCGTGGAGAACGCAGATCTGATCTCGTACGGTCTCTTCGGGCTGATCGACGCCATCGAGAAGTTCGAGCCGGGGCGTCAGATCAAGTTCGAGACGTACGCGATATCTCGCATCAAGGGCGCCATCATCGACGAGTTGCGCTCACTGGACTGGGTGCCCAGGAGCGTGCGCGCTCGTGCACGGGACATCGAACGAGCGATCGTCGCGCTTGAAGGGCGCCTGATGCGAACGCCGACCGATGCCGAAGTGGCCGACGAACTCGGCCTGCCTCTCTCGGATCTTCAAGACATCTTCGCGAAGCTCTCCTACGCCTCGGTCATCTCGTTCGAGGACGTATGGGCGCCGAACTCCGAGCGCGATGACCACACGAGCCTCGTCTCCATGATCGAGGACGACGATGCCGCGGACCCGGTCGAGGCGTTCGAGTCGGAGGAGATCAAGGAGATACTCGCCACCGCCATCGAGAAGCTTCCCGAGCGCGAGCGCACGGTCGTCGCGCTCTACTACTACCAGGGGCTCGCTCTCAAGGAGATCGGCCAGGTGCTGGGTGTGACCGAGTCCCGCGTCAGCCAACTGCACACGAAGGCCGTTCTGAGGCTGCGCGGCAAGCTGAGGGCGAGCGCCGGCTTCGCGGTCTGAGCGTCTCCGTCACGGTTGTCCGGCTCTGCGGCCCGGTGGTACACTACCCGGGCTTTTCACTACACACGCCCGCCGGTGCCTCGCGCGAGGTGCCGCACCCATCAGGTGCGGTCGCGACGAGGGCTTGCCCGCCGGGCGGAGGTCACAACCACAGGAGGTCGCACCATGCCCGTCGTATCGATGAAGGACCTGCTCGAGGCAGGTGTCCATTTCGGACACCAGACACGCCGCTGGAACCCGAAGATGAAGCCCTACATCTTCACGGAACGCAACGGCATCTACATCCTCGACCTGCAGCGTTCGCTGCGCGAGATCGACACCGCGTACAAGTTCGTCCGCTCCATCGCCGGCAAGGGCCGGGCGGTCCTGTTCGTCGGCACCAAGAAGCAGGCGCAGGAGGCGGTCGCCAACGAGGCCGGTCGCTCCGGTATGCCCTACGTGAACGAGCGGTGGCTCGGCGGCATGCTGACCAACTTCGTCACCATCCGCAAGAGGGTCTCCCGCATGGTCAGCCTGGAGCTGATGGAGTCCGACGGCACCATGGACACGCTTCCCAAGAAGGAGGCGCTGAAGCTGCGTGGAGAGCTCGAGAAGCTCAACCGCAACCTCAACGGCATCCGAGACATGTCCGATCTGCCCGGGGCGATCTTCGTGATCGACACGAAGCGCGAGGCGATCGCCATGGCCGAAGCGCGCCGGCTCAAGATCCCGATCGTGGGTCTCGTGGACACGAACGCCGACCCAGACGAGGCCGACTACGTGGTGCCGGGCAATGACGACGCTATCCGCGCGGTCAACCTCATCACGAGGGTGATCGCCGACGCGTGTGTCGAGGGCCGCGCCGCTTTCGCGCCCATGGAGGAGAAGGTCTCGCCGGCAGAGCCCGTCAAGGCCGTCACCGCGGAACCCGCGGCAGCCGGGCCGGAGCCGGTCATGGAAGCCGTCATGCCGGATCCCGAGCCCACGGCCGAGATCGAGTCTGAGACGGCCGAGGCGCTGGCTCCCGAGGTCGAGGAGCCGATCGTGTCGGAGGCCGCCGAGCCCGTGCCCGAGGCGCAGGCCTCGACCGAAGAGGCCGCCTCGGACGTCGAGTCTGAGTCGGCGGCCCCGCAGGACTGAACGCTCGTACGACTTCGAGCCGCATCGCGTGCAGGTGGGGCGCTCACACGGACGACAGGGAGTGGTTGACATGGCGATCAGCGCCAGCATGGTCAAAGAGCTGCGGGAGCTCACGGGCGCCGGCATGATGGATTGCAAGAAGGCCCTCGAAGAGACGGGCGGCGACATCCAGAAGGCCATCGACGTGCTGCGCACCAAGGGCCTCGCCGACCTCGCTAAGAAGGCAGGTCGAGCGACGAATGAAGGACTTGTCGCGGCGTGGGTGAACGCCCAGGGACGCGTCGGTGCGATGGTCGAGGTGAACTGCGAGACTGACTTCGTGGCCCGCAACGCGGAGTTCCAGACGTTCGTCTCCGCGGTCGCCGAGCAGGTCGCCGTGGATGCCCCCGACGGCATCAGGGAGGGCGCGTCGGCCCTCCTGGCTCAGCAGTGGAAGCGCAACCCGTCGCTCACCGTGGAGCAGGCGCTCGGAGAGCTCGTCAGCAAACTCGGCGAGAACATGGGTGTGGGCCGCTTCACGCGCTACGAGATCATCGACGACGGCGTCATCGGTCACTACATCCACGGGCTCGGCCGGATCGGCGTGATGGTGGAGATCGCGGGCGCGACGAACGCCGACGCCACCGTGGTCGAGCTGGCGCGGGACGTTGCGATGCACATCGCCGCGGCTCAGCCCATCTGCGTCGACAGGCAGGCCGTGCCGGCGGAGACGGTCGCGCACGAGACCTCGATCTACAAGGCGCAGGCCGAGCAGTCCGGCAAGCCGGAGGCCATCCAGGACAAGATGGCCGTGGGGCGCCTCGAGAAGTTCTACAAGGAGGTCTGCCTCCTGGAGCAGGCCTTCGTGAAGGACCCCGACAAGACGGTCGACCAGCTCGTGGCCGAAGCGTCCAAGCGCAGTGGGAAGACTCTCAAGGTGCTGCGTTTCGACCGGTTCGTGCTCGGCGGCTCATCGGAAGCCGGGACTGACTGCGCCTGCTAGGGCGAATGCGTCGAAGTGACCACGGGCGGCCCGCGAGCGGGCCGCCCGTTCTACAATGAGGACCGACAGTCATGGCGGCGCTCCGTTGGGTGAGGTCGGAGCCGCCGCGCCGGTGAAGGGGAGGACGATGTCGTCGTCAGGGTTCAAGCGCGTCCTTCTCAAGCTATCCGGTGAGGCCTTGATGGGTGACGCCGGCTACGGCATCGACCCACAGGTGCTGGACGGACTGGCGATGCAGCTCCAGACGGCGCACGAGACTGGTGTGGAGATCGCGATCGTCGTCGGCGGAGGCAACATATTCAGGGGACTGGCCGCATCTGCGAAAGGCATGGATCGGTCGCAGGCCGACTACATCGGCATGCTCGCAACCGTTATGAACGCCATGGCGATCCAGGACGCGCTGGAGAAGCGTGAGGTCTTCACGAGGGTGATGTCCGCGATCCAGATGCAGGCGGTGGCCGAGCCCTACATCCGCCGTCGTGCGATCCGACACCTGGAGAAGGGGAGGGTCGTCCTTCTCGCGGCGGGCACAGGAAACCCGTATTTCACGACCGACACGACGGCGGCACTGCGCGCGCTGGAGATCGACGCCGAGTGCATCCTGAAGGCCACCAAGGTCGATGGCGTCTACGACGACGACCCCGCCCTGAACCCCGACGCGAAGCGGTTCGATGAACTCGACTATATGGAGGTCCTGAGTCGCGGTCTGAAGGTGATGGACAGTACCGCCGTCACCCTCGCAATGGACAACGACCTGCCGATCATCGTCTTCAACATCACGACCGACGACAACATCGTGCGCGCACTCGCCGGTGAGCGGGTCGGTACCATCGTCAGAGGAGGAAAGTGATGCCCGCCGAGATCATCAAGCTGACCGAGGAGCGCATGGCAAAGGCCCTCACAGCACTCAGCCACGAGTTCGCGACCGTGAGGACCGGCCGGGCGTCGGGCGCGATCCTGGAGAAGCTCCAGGTGGACTACTACGGCACCCCTACGCCACTCCTTCAGCTCGCGTCGGTGAGCTCCCCCGACCCGCAGCTGCTGGTGATCGCCCCCTACGACAAGTCGATCATCAAGGCGGCGGAGAAGGCGATCCTCGGTTCGGACCTCGGGCTGAACCCGAGCAACGACGGGACCGTCATCCGTCTGCCCTTCCCGGCGCCCACCGAGGAACGCCGTCGAGAGCTCGTCAAAGTCTGCCACGGCTACTCCGAACAGGCTCGGATCGCGGTCCGCGGCGCCCGCAGGGAGGCCAACGACTCCTTCAAGAAGCGCGAAAAGGAGGGTGACCTCGGGCAGGACGAGGCGCGGCGCGGCGAAGAGCAGGTGCAGCGCATGACCGACGACTTCATCGCACGTATCGACGACATGCTCAAGAAGAAGGAACGCGAGATCATGGAGGTCTAGGCCCCACACGATGCTGAATCCTCCATCTTCCGACTTCTTCTCCTCCGAGCGCGCACACGCTCTCCTCCGACGTCTCGATCCTCAGGCCGTGCCGGCGCACGTCGCCATCATCATGGACGGCAACGGCAGGTGGGCCGAGGCGCGTGGCCTGCCTCGCGCCGCCGGGCACCGTGCGGGAGCGAAGGCGATCGAGGAGACGATCGCCGCGGCGAAGGAATGCGGCATCCGCTATCTCACGATCTACTCGTTCTCGACCGAGAACTGGCGCCGGCCTCACGAGGAGGTGTCCGCGCTGATGGGCCTCTTCGTCGAGGTCCTGAGGGCGAATATGTCGGACCTGATGAGGCAGGGAGTCCGGGTGCGCGTGATCGGGGAGCTTGACAGCATGCCGTCCCGGACCGCAAAGGCCTTCAGCAGCGCGGTGACGCAGACCGCCGGCAACGGGGACCTGGACCTGGTGGTCGCCTTGAACTACGGCGCGCGAGACGAGATCGTGCGAGCCGCACGCGCGCTGGCTCGCGACGCGGTCGCTGGGGTCATCTCCGCCGACGACGTCGACGAGGCGGCGTTGGAGGAACGGCTGTACACCGCCGGCCTGCCCGATCCCGACCTGCTCATCCGAACGAGTGGTGAGATGCGGCTGTCCAACTTCCTCCTGTGGCAGGTGGCGTACAGCGAGATCAGGGTGACGGACGTCCTATGGCCGGACTTCTGCAGAGACGACCTGCTCGAGGCGGTCGTCGACTTCCAGGGGCGCGAGCGGAGGTTCGGCGGCAGATGAGGGACGCGACACTTCGAGAGCGGATCCGCACGCCGCACGCACTGAGGGACTTCGGGATCCGGGCGCTGACGGCGGTGGCGATCGGGGCGGTGCTCGTCATCGCCGACCTGTGGGGCACGATGCTCGTCTGGGCTGCGGCCGTGGCCCTTGTGGCCGCGGCGTGCGTGGTCGAGTTCTACGGGCTGATGCGCACCGAGCGGCGCAAGCCGAACGAGGTCTTCGGCGTGATCGCGGTGGCCGCGATGCCGGTGGCCGCCGGACTCTACGCGACCCATCTCGTCGCAGGCAGCGGCGCGTCCACGTCGAGCGAACTCGGCGCCATCGGTCTCACCGCGGTCCTCGGCGGACTCATCCTCGCAGCGCTGCTGTGGCACATCGTCTTCCCGCAGGTCACAGCCTCAGACACGGCGACGACCGTCTTCGGAGCGTTGTACGTGGGCTTCACGCTCGCGCATCTTGTCCTGCTGCGCGCGCTGGATTCCGGCGCGGAGCTCGTGCTGATCACGCTCGCCGGCGTGTGGGCCATGGACGTCATCGCGTACCTCGTGGGCTCCGCGATCGGACGTCGCCCTCTGGCGCCCCGTATCTCCCCGAACAAGTCCTGGGAGGGCTTCGCCGCGGGCGCTCTCGCGACTGTCCTTGTGTGGGGCCTGGGCTGGTGGCTCATACGCGGGGCTTCGTCCGCGCCCCTTTGGTGGTTCCTTCTGATCGGCGTGGCGGCGGCGGTGGGTGGCGTCCTCGGGGATCTCGCGGAGTCCCGGTTGAAGCGCGAGGTCCGCGCGAAGGACTCCGGCAGCCTGCTGCCGGGCCACGGCGGCTTCCTCGACAGGTTCGACTCGCTCATCTTCGTGTCCGTGGTCGTCTACTACATGCTGCTGTTCGGAGGCGCGAAGTGAGCCCGCGGCTCCGCGTGGCCATCCTCGGTTCCACCGGCTCGATCGGGCGGCAGGCGCTCGACGTCGCATCGCGCTTCCCTGACAGGATCGACGTCGTGGCCCTGGGCGCCCACCGGTCGGCGGTCCTGCTGACCGAGCAGGCATGCCGTTGTGGCGTGCGACACGTGGCGCTCGGCGACCCCGACGCTGCCGCGGGGTTGAGCGGCCTTCCCGCCGGGACCGCACGCGGCGTGGGAGCCGACTCCCTGCTGGAGCTCGCCGCGTTGCCCGATGTCGATGTCGTGCTGAATGCGCTTGTGGGCGCCGCGGGACTGCGCGTCTCCGAGACAGCGCTTCGGGCGGGGAAGCGCCTCGCGCTCGCGAACAAGGAGTCGCTCGTAATCGGGGGAGACCTCCTCATGCCGCTCGCGTCGCCGGGGTCGCTGGTCCCCGTGGACTCCGAGCATTCGGCGATCTTCCAGTGCCTTCTCGGAGAGCCGCGCGCCGCGCTCGAGCGGATCTGGCTCACGGCGTCAGGCGGCCCCTTCCGCACGCGCAGCCGGTCGGAGCTCGCCTCAGTGCGCGTCGAGGAGGCGCTTGCACATCCGCGCTGGACGATGGGGCCGAAGATCACGATCGATTCGGCGACGCTGATGAACAAGGGCCTCGAGACCATCGAGGCTCACCATCTGTTCGCCGTCGCATACGACGCCATCCGGATCGTCGTCCATCCTCAATCGACCGTGCACTCGATGGTCGAGTTCTCCGACGGATCCGTGAAGGCGCACCTGGGGCCTGCCGACATGCGGCTGCCGATCCAGTATGCCTTCTCGCATCCGGATCGCTGGGGTGCGCCGGCGCCCCCCGTGGACTTCACGGCCGTCGGTCATCTCGACTTCGAGCCGCCCGACCTCGAGAAGTTCCCCTGCCTGTCCCTCGCCCTCGATGCCGGGCGCGCCGGTGGGACGCTGCCGTGCGCGATGAACGCGGCGAACGAGGTCGCAGTGGAGGCGTTCCTCGCCGGCCGCGTCCGCTTCACCGACATCGACTCTGTCGTCGAGACCGTGATGGCCACGCATGCGACTGTCCCGGTCAGCTCGTTCGAGCAACTCGAACGCGTTGATGCCGAGGCGCGCGGACTCGCTGAGCAGACGGCACGTGAGATAGCCGGGAGGACCGCCTGAGCGGCTGCCGGGTGCAGACGCCCCGGTGGCGCTGCCCTTGCTGGCTGATGCGTGTGCGGCAGCGCCACGCCGGGGAAGTAAGACATCGGGTCGCCACGGGCCGGTCGACATGCCGAGCGGGCGACCGCGCCACGGATGAAGGAGCCACGCTGAATCGATGAACATTGTGGCCAACATGCCCACAGGGGTGGCGGCTGTCTTCTGGGGAGTGATCACGTTCTCGCTGCTCGTGCTCCTGCACGAGGGCGGCCACTACCTGGCTGCGCGGGCTTTCGGCGTCAAGGTGCACGAGTACATGCTGGGTCTCCCCGGTCCGGCGCTGAGGTGGAGGTCGAAGCGCAGCGGGACCGCATTCGGCGTGACGGCGATCCCGCTGGGCGGCTACGTCCGCATCGCCGGAATGGAGCCCGGCCCGGAGGACCCGCTGCTGGCTGAGGCGATCGGCCTCCTTGCGGACCGGGGACACCTCACCACCGCGGAACTCGCCCGGGGGCTGGGCATCGACACGGACCGGGCGATCACGTTGCTCGCGACACTTGAGGACTACGGCGCCGCCGAGACGGTCAAGGACGAGCCCGCGCCCAGGACGCTCGTTCACCGCGAGGCGGGCGAGAGCGACGACGCGTTGCTCACTCGTGTGCGCTCACACGTCTTTCGGGGTCTGTCGAGCTGGAAGCGCATCACGGTGCTCGCGATGGGCGTGCTGGTGAATCTCGTCGCGGCCATCCTCATCCTCGCGGTCACGTTCTCAATCTGGGGCACGCCGACCGGCGTCAGTCGGACCGTGCAGGTCGTTCAGCCGGGCAGCGCAGCCGCCAGAGCCGGCATCCTCGCAGGCGACACGATCCTCGCGATCGGCCCGGGGCGTGTAACGGCCTGGTCGCACGTGCTCGCGTTCCTCAAGACGAAGAAGCCGGGCGACGTCGTCGCTGTGTCGGTCGGCAGGGGCGGAAGGACCCTCGTTCTCACGGCCGCACTGGGCGCTCGCCCCGATGGCACAGCCTTCCTGGGCGTCGGTCCGCAGGCGATCTACACGCCCATGCCGCCCCTCACGGCGCTGGGGACGTCGTTGCGGTGGACGGGACTCGTCTTCGCGGCGGTGGCGCAGTTCTTCGACCCGAAGACCTTCTCCACGTCGATCACGAACGCGAGAAGCATAGTCGGGGCGTCGTACGAGGTGGCGAACGCCGCGCAGGACGGGCCGCTGCCGTATGCTTGGCTGTTCGCGCTGCTCAGCCTCTCGCTCGGCGTCGTGAATGTCGTCCCGATCCCGCCGCTGGACGGCGGCAAGATCGCGGTGGAGCTCATCGAGAGGATCGCCCGCCGTCCCTTGCCGCGGAGGCTCACGCTCGTGCTGTCAGGCGTGGGGACCGCCCTGCTCCTCTCCCTGATCTTCTACCTGATGTACGCTGACATCCTTCGCTACGTGTTCAATCGAGGCTGACGACCTCCTCACCCGTGTCCCATCGCACACCGGAGTCCGCATGGTCGCCCCCCGCCGCGAGAGCCGTCCCGTGATGGTCGGAAACGTACCGCTGGGTGGCGGCGCGCCCATCGCCGTGCAGTCGATGACGACCACCGACACGCGCGACCCGCAGGCGACCCTCGCCCAGATCGAATCTCTGGCCGATGCCGGCTGCGAGATCGTGCGGGTCGCCATCCCGCACAGAGATGCTGTCGAGGGATTCGCGGCGGTCGCTGCAGGGTCGCCGCTGCCCGTGGTCGCGGACATACACTTCGACCACCATCTCGCGGTCGAGGCGGCGCACAGGGGCGCCGCCAAACTCCGGATCAACCCGGGGAACATCGGCGCGACCGACCGTTTCGACGCCGTGCTCGATGCGGCAGGCGAGGCGGGTATCCCGGTGCGGATCGGCGTCAATGCCGGGTCCCTCGCCGCCGAGTACCGTGACCGGGACTGGGACCTCGCGGAGAAGCTCGTCGCCAGTGCGGTGTCCTTCGCGGACCACGCCGCCGCGAGAGGGTTCCGGGAGATCGTGATCTCGGCCAAGGCGTCCTCCGTCCGGGCGACCGTCGCCGCATACCGCATGCTCGCAGGCGAGGTGCCATATCCGCTCCACCTCGGGATCACGGAGGCGGGCACGCTCCAGCGGGGGACGGTGAAATCGGCGGTGGGTCTCGGCATCCTGGTGGAAGAGGGCATCGGAGACACGCTGCGCGTGTCGCTCACCGCGGACCCGGTCGAGGAGGTCCGGGTCGCGTGGGCGATCCTGGCCGCGCTCGACGTGAGGCGGCTCGGGCCGGAGCTCGTGAGTTGCCCCACGTGCGGCAGGTGCGAGGTGGACCTCATCGGCATCGCCGATGAGGTCTCGGCGCGCCTGGCGAAGTTGCGTACGCCTCTGAAGGTGGCCGTGATGGGATGCGTCGTGAACGGACCCGGCGAGAGCAGGGACGCCGACATAGGCGTGGCCGCCGGGCGCGGCGTCGGGCTGATCTTCGCGAAGGGGCAGGTCGTCCGGAGGGTGCCGGAATCCGACATCGTCGACGCGCTGTTCGAGGAGATAGCCCGCCTGGGCTGAGGACCCCGTCCCGTCCTTCGCGCCTATCCGCTGCTGTCCGCTATCCTTGTCGGCACCACTGTCACGTCACCGACCCCGAAGGCGAGAGATACCACGATGAGCGTCGCGCTTCGCATGAGCGCTCTGTATGCGCCGACCCTCAAGGAGGTGCCCGCAGAGGCGGATCTCGCCTCGCACCGCATCCTCCTGCGCGCTGGCATGATCCGGAAGAACGCGGCGGGGATCTACTCCTTCCTGCCGCTCGGCTGGCGGGCCCTCCACAAGATCGAGCAGATCGTCCGTGAGGAGATGGACGCGATCGGCAGCCAGGAAGTGATGATGCCGGTCGTCCAGCCCGCCGAGCTCTGGCACGAGTCCGGTCGCTGGGACGTCTACGGACCTGAGTTGGCTCGATTCAAGGACCGCCACGGCCGCGACTTCTGTCTCGGTCCCACTCACGAGGAGGTCGTCACCTCGCTCGTGCGGGGAGAGGTGCGCTCCTATCGGGACCTGCCGCTCTCCCTCTATCAGATCCAGGTGAAGTTCCGCGACGAGGTCCGCCCACGGTTCGGCCTCCTGCGGGGACGCGAGTTCATCATGAAGGACGCCTATTCGTTCCATTCGACACAGGAATCCCTTCTGGAGCACTACGACGCGATGAGTCGCGCCTACGCCCGGATCTGCGAGCGCTGCGGCCTGGACTTCCGCGAAGTCGAGGCGGATTCAGGACAGATCGGCGGCAAGGTCACCAAAGAGTTCATGGCGCTTGCCGAGAGCGGGGAGGCCGAACTGGTCTTCTGCGCCTGCGGATGGGCTGCGGACGTCGAGGCCGCGTCCACCAGCGTCCCTCGCTCGCCAGCGGTCACGACTCCGCTTCCCATGCAGAGGATCGCGACGCCCGATGTGCGCACGATCGCGGAACTCGCGGCGTTCCTGGGGATCGGCGCCCATGACACGGTCAAGACGATGGCCGGCAAGACTCCCGACGGGGCGCTGGTGTACTTCTGTGTGCCCGGCGATCGCGAGCTGAACCCGATCAAGGCGGGCTGGGCGGTCGCGGGTGTGGAGTTGCTCGACGAGGCCGATTTCAAGGACATTATGGATAAATGGGGCCGGATCGTTTTTGAGCTTGATATCGGGGTTCTGGAGGTCATTTACCGCGCGCATCCAGACCTGAGGCCGGACGGCATGACGCCTGT
>CAIKZH010000126.1 GCA_903831865.1 uncultured Coriobacteriia bacterium | reverse complement strand
TCCATCGCGACGCACTCGGCGAGGCGGAAGGCGCTCCGGGATCGGAGTCTGCGGCCCGCGCGGGGCCGACAGCGAGTCAGTGTCTCACCAGCGGTCGCGGCTCACAAGTCAGGAGAGCCGAACGGCGAGCGGAAGAGCCCGGGGATCAGGTCTCGGCCGAGAGGGTCTTCGCGAGATGCGAGACGAGGGCGTCAGCCGCTCGTGAACGGGCTCCGTGGGGGGTCACGACGTAGAAGGGACGCTCGAGGGGGAAGGCCTCGGCGTCGAGAGAGGCGACCGTCCCGAGGGCTATGGCCTTCTCGGCCGCCAGCCTGCTGACGACCCCGATCCCCATGCCGCCCTCGACCGCGTTGACGATCGCCTCGCCGGTGCCGAGCTCCATGATCACGTGCAAGTCGCCGGGGTCGATGCCAGCCGTCCTCAACGCGTTCTCGAAGACCATGCGGGTTCCCGATCCCTGCTCCCGGACCACGAAGGCCTGCTCCGCGAGGGCGGAGAGCGAGATCATCCCCTCGGACGTGAGAGGCGAGTCGGGCGGCGCGATGACGCACAGACGGTCGGACCGGGACTCGACCCAGTCGACCCGTGCGCCGGACACTCTGGCGCCGGTCATGGCGACGTGCGCCTCGCCGGATTCGACCAGACGCACGACCTCGGTCGTGTCCCGGATCCTGAGCGACACCGACACCGAGGGGCACGCGCGAAGGAACGAGCCGAGTGAGCGTGGCAGCAGGTACTGTCCGGGGGTGGTGGAAGCCGCCACCTCGAGGTGCCCTCCGACCGTGTCGCTGAGCAGCCCGACGGCCGCGCGGGCCTCGTCGAGCTCATCGAGCACGCGCATGGCGACAGGCAGTAGAGCCTGTCCCGCCTCCGTGACCTCCACCTTCCGGTAGCGCCTCTCCAGCAGCGCGGCCCCGAGGTCCGCTTCCAGCGACTGGATCTGCGCAGTGACGCCCGGCTGAGAGATGCCGGTGGCGCGGGCGGCCGCCGAGAAGGAGCCCTGCTGCACCACGGCCACGAAGGCGCGAAGCTGGTTGATGTTCATGCCTGGCCCCTCTCCGGAGGTCCTGCGAGCGCGTCGACGGCGGAACCGGCGACGTCAGTCGGTCGTCACCGGAGCCCCCAGGGAGCGTGCGAACGACGCGCCCCACTCGTGGGCGGATTCCAACTCCCCCTCGGTGGGCCGGAACTTCTGTGTGTAGGCCGGCTGCGCGACCTCGATCCCGATGTCGGCCATACGCGCCTCGATCTGATCCGTCGCACCCGACGACCACCCGAAACTCCCGAACGCGGCGCCGGTGCGGCCGACCGGGTGCAGGGCAGCGAGGTACTGAAGCAGTCCGGCGACCCGGAAGAGCATCCCATGGTGAAGCGTGGGCGACCCCACGAGCAGACCGCGACGCTCGAGCAGCTCGTAGGTCACCTCGGCCAGCGGGGTGACCGCCAGGTCATGCACCACGACGCCCACGCCCTCGGACGCGACGCCGTCGCCGATCGCCCGGGCCAGCGCGTCCGTCGAGCCCCACATCGTGGAGTACACGATGACGACCTCGTCCCTCAAAGCCCCGGTGGACCAGTGGGCATATCGCTCGATGGCGCGCGAGACAGAATCCCCGCGCCACATCACGCCGTGGCTCGGTGCGATGGTCAGGGGCTTCCAACCGGCCGCATCGACCTTGTCGACGACCTTCGACACTTGGGCTGACACCGGCATGAGTATGTTGGCGTAGTAACGCCCCAACTCGTCGAGGGCGAGACTCTCGCCCACCTCGTCGGCGAAACGGTCAGCGGTGGCGAGATGCTGGCCGAAGGCGTCGTTGCACATCAGGACGCGTTCCTCGGCGCAGTAGGTGAACATCGAGTCCGGCCAGTGCACCATCGGCATGGGCAGGAAGCGCAGGCTCACGCCGCCCAGGTCGATCACGTCCTTCGCGCCCACTGCCTCGACCACGAGCCCGTTGTGGTACTCGGCCACCCCGCGGACGCCGGAGGCCGACGCCACGACCCGAGCGTTCGGGCAGGCGGCCATCACGTCGGGCAGGCCCATGTTGTGGTCCGGTTCGACGTGGTTCACGACGATAAGCCCGATGGAGGCGGGATCGACGACCGAAGCCACCCGCGAGAGCAGTTCCGGTACGAACGGCGTCTTCACGGTGTCGATCAGAGCCGTCGTGTGCTCGCCTTGGACCAGATAGGCGTTGTAGGTGGTTCCGCGGGGTGTCTCGAAACCGTGGAAATCGCGGAGGTTCCAGTCGATGGCGCCCACCCACGTGATGTGGTCCGAGACCTGCTCCGTACGCATGGCGCCTCCTTCGCAAGAGCTGCGTGCCGCACCTCGTGAAGAGGATACCCCGCAGCACTCCGGACCCTAGCCGGACCGCTTCACGAAGAAGTCCGCCATCGACGCGAGCAGGTCGCGCGCGTGACTCCGGGGTACGGCCCCGAGCAGGTCGCGTTTGGCGCACGTCACCATGTCGAGGGCGTAGGACCGGGCGTAGTCGATCGAGCCCGCCGACTCCATGATCCCGACCGCCTCGGCGAGCGCGACCCGGTCCGCGGTGTGAGCGGAGAGGAGCTCGAGCAGCCGCTCGCGCTCCGGAGACGTCCTCAAGGCGTGGATCGCGACGAGCGTCCGCTTGCCCTCCGAGATGTCGCTGCGGAAGTCCTTCTTGGTGGCGCCGCGCTCTCCGACCAGGTTCAGCAGGTCGTCCTGGATCTGGAAGGCGAGGCCGGTGGCCTGGCCGAAGGCACGGAAGCTCTCGACGGTCGGGTCGTCCGCTCCGCCGATGATCGCCCCGACGGCCAGCGGTACGCCCCCCGAGTAGAAGGCCGTCTTGTGGTTGGCCATGACGAGGTAGTCCTCGATCGTGAGGTCGAATCTTCCGTCCCGCGCCCAGCCGATGTCGAGCGCCTGCCCCTCGATGGTGCGCGTCGTCATGCTGACGAGCTCGCCGAGGACCCTGATCTTCGTCGCATCATCGAGTCCGGGATCGTTGACGACGGTGCCGCACACCAAAGCGAGCGCGAGGTCCCCGGCGTTGATGGCGAGCGCGTCTCCCTCCACCACGTGCATGCAGGGCTCGTCGCGTCTCGTGCGGCTTCTGTCCTCGATGTCGTCGTGGATGAGAGCAGCGGTGTGGAAGTGCTCGATCGCCGCCGCCGCGGGCCACGCCCTCTCCGGTTCGCCGCCGACCGCCTCGCACGCCAGCAGGCAGATCAGCGGGCGATGACGCTTGCCGGAGTTGTCGGAGAAGGCACTGAGCGGTCCGTAGAGGTAGCGCTGCATGTCGGGGTGCGAGCCGTCGCCGAAGAACGTCGCGAGGTAGCGGTCGAATGCCTTCTGGTTCGTCTTCAGGTACAGCTCGAACCCGGTCATCCCGCTCCCACAGCTCCCTGCCGAATGCGCCCGCCACGCGCTTGCTCAGGCGTGGGCCGGCCTAGGATAGCAGACGCCCTCACGGATCTAGGGCCGCATGCCCTTCTCGAGGAATATGCCCTCCCGGTCGAATCGCCGCCGGTAGCTGAGCAGCACGGCGAGCACCGCGCCCATGATCTCGGCGGCGGCCACCATCAGCATCACCACTATCTGGTACTTCGCCGCCAACAACGGGTCGGCGTGCGCGAGGATCTGGCCGGTCATCATTCCAGGGATGAACACGAGGCCCGCCGCGGCCATGGAGTTGATGGTCGGGATGAGCCCGGCCCGCAGCGCCGTTCGCACGCTGGGGTGCGCCGCCTCCCACGCAGTGGCGCCAAGCGCGGTCATCGTTCGTATCTCACCGGCGCGGGAGTCCATGTCCGCGAAGACGCGCTCGAGCGACAGGGCCACCCCCGTCATCGAGTTCCCGATCACCATGCCGGCGATCGGGATGACCGTGAGCGCGTCATACCAGGGGTTGGCGCCGATGACGAGTCCCGTCACCGCGAAGGTCACGGTCAGCCCCGTCACGGCCATCGAGACGACCGACGTGAGGAACAGTCCGCCGGGGGCGTCCGGCGCCCGGCGCAGTATCACGTTCGCAGCGGCGACGATCATGATCACCAGGATCCCGACCACGGCCCACCACTGGTTGAAGCGGATCACCCAGACGAGCACCAGGCCGAGCAGGAGCAGCTGCACATAGGTGCGCGCCGCGGCGATCGCCAGCTGCTTCGTCACGCCCAGCTGCATCCAGAGTGCGAGCGCGCCTGTGACGACCACGAACATCGACGCGAGGAGCAGTTGCGGCCATCCGATCGGCACGACTCCCCCGACCCGCGCGGCGGCGGCCGCAGACGTGGCGATCGCGCTCGCCGTCATCGTTCCATCTCCGAGAGTGCCCCATGCTCCAGGTGGAGGCGCCGGTCGGCGTGGACGTCCGCGCGCAGATGGCGCACGCGCACCACGCCGCCTCCGGCATCGACGAAGTCGCGGGTGAGGCGGCCGACCTGCTCCGCGGACTCGTCGTCCAGGGCGGCGTCGGGCTCGTCGAGAAGCAGCACCTCCGGCCCGGCAAGCAGCGTCCGCAGCAGGGCGACGCGCGCCGACTGGCCCTCGGAGAGCCTCTCGGCGGGGCGCTCGAGTGCGACGTCCGACAGACGCACACCGTCGAGTGCCTCGCGCAGGCGGCCGGCGTCCGGGGGCGTGAGACCACCGTGCACCTTGAACCGCCACGGCAGCAGGAGGTTGTCGGCCACGCTTCCCGGAACGAGTGCGCTGCGCTGCGGCAGGTAGGCGACCGCGGAGCGCCACATGCGCGGATCCATCGAAGAGGCGGGCACGCCGCCGAGCTCGATCCGGCCGGTGACACCGGGGAGCAGCCGCGCCAGCGCCAGCAGCAGCGTGGTCTTGCCGGCTCCGGAAGGCCCGACCACGTCGGTGAGCGTGCCCGGCTCCACGAGGATGCGCACGTCTCTGAGGATCGCGACCGGCCCATCGTCACCGGGCCGCGTCACGGTCAACGCTCGGGCTGCAAGAACGCGAGAGGTGCTCAGCTCCACACCTCGCGGTGGACATGCGCCGTGTCGAAGCGGTCGACGGGGGGTTTGGACTCGTCGGGGTGCCCTATCGCTGCGATGCCGAACGGCTCGACGGTCGGGGGAAGGCCCAGGATGGCGCGCAGCGCGTCCTTCCTGTCCTCGTTCGGGTGGTAGCCGAGCCACACCGCCCCGAGCCCCAGCGCGTGCGCCGCCAGGAGCAGGTTCTCCATCGCCGCCGAGCAGTCTTCGACCCAGAAGCCCGGGTGCTTCTCGTCCCTGGTCTCCGCACACACTACGATGGCGAGCGGAGCCCTCCTCAGCGGGGCCGCGTAGGGGCTCGTCTCCGACAGGGCGTCGAGCCGGGGCCGTTCGGTGATGACCACGAACCTCCACGACTGCTGGTTTCCTGCAGAGGGCGCCGCCATCGCGGCGCGCAGAAGGGTCTCGAGGGCATCGGGCTCCACCTGCTGCGGCTGGAAGCTGCGGACGCTGCGGCGGCTCATGATCGCCTCGATGGCTTCCATCGGGGTTCCTCCTTCGAGACGGCGGATGACGACTCGGACACGGCACGGACCCGGGACCATCGACTCGGCGACCGCTGGAACCGGACGCGAAGGTAGGTACCCGGGATCCCCGCGCAGGGGTCGGATGGCGGAGGCGCGTGCGAATCGAACACACCCGGGACGCTCTTCACGCCCCACGCTGGTTTTGAAGACCAGGGGAGCCACCAGGCCCCGTCCACCTCCAAGCGGGTA
This sequence comes from uncultured Coriobacteriia bacterium, assembly GCA_903831865.1. Lineage (GTDB taxonomy): Bacteria > Actinomycetota > Coriobacteriia > Anaerosomatales > PALSA-660 > PALSA-660. The sequence continues at coordinate 18,262 of CAIKZH010000126.1, read as the reverse complement.
TTGTGCGGGCGCTTCGAGGAGGGTGTCAAACGGCCGTCCGAACGTGCGGATGCCCGACGAGTCGCGCCGACAGGACCCGCGGGACGCGGCCGGACGCCGCGGCGGGTACGATAAGGTCGGAGCGGGGACTCAGTACCGATCGATGGGGTGACGGATCTGGACGACGCCACGACCGACAGACAGGGGCTGGAGGACGCTTCGGCCGCCGCGCCGGGCGCAGTGCACCGCGCTCCCCGTTCCGGAGCTCCGACGGGACGCCGGCGCAAGCGGCGGCGGCGAAGGATACTTCTCTGGAGCGCGGGCCTTGTCCTCGTGCTGGTCGCGATCGCCGGCTCACTGGTGTACACCGAGCAGTCGTCGTTCTGTCCCACCTGCCACGAGATGCGGCCGTACTACACGGCATGGCAGGCCGGTGGCCATGCGCGCTCGGCACAGTGTGTCGACTGCCACGTCGCTCCCGGGATCATCGCGCACCTCGCTCACAAGCCGGCGGCGCTGAAGGAGGTCTGGGACCACTTCTTCGCCGACTCGCGGTTCCCGAACTACTCGGTGGAGATGCCTGACGCACGCTGCACGGCCTGTCACACGACGGTACCCGCGAAGATCGGTGCGTTGTTCTCGCACAAGCTGCACGAGACCAAGGCACACTGCAAGGACTGCCACGCCACGACCGGGCACCTCGTCTCGCTGCAGGCGCTCGCCGACGCGGGGATCCTGAAGTCCGGAGCGACGGGACCTGCGGTCCCCACGAGACAGACCCCGTCACGGGCGCCCGGCCACATCAGGGTGGTGTGCCAGGACTGCCACGATCAGGCGCACATGCGCTGTTCGGCCTGCCACCAGGCCCCCCACGACCCGCGAGGCGAGTGCTCGAAGTGTCACAAGCCGGGGACGAAGTTCGTGTTCGTCCACCCGGCGCTCGCAGCCGGCACCGACTGCGGCGCATGCCACAGGAAGCCCGCGGGCCACCCGAAGGTCACGGGAGCCTGCGTCACGTGTCACAAGAGCCCGAGCGGAGGATGGACGTTCTCCCACCCGGCGTCGGGGAGCGCGTGTCAGGACTGTCATACGCCGCCGGCGAACCACTTCGGTGTGCCGTGCGCACAGTGCCACACGCCCGGCGTAGCCTTCGCCAATGCGGTCTTCACCCACCCGTCGAACACCGGGGCGCACACGTACCGCAGCTTCCCGTGTGTGAAGTGCCACCCCAACAACTACACGACCGCCAGCTGCACCTGCCACGGAGGAAGCCCGCCCACCGGAGACTGACGCCGGCGGCGCCTACTACTTCGCGCGCAAGGTGCGGACATCGCCTTCCCGCCTGGTCAACCCCTCCGAGTCGAAGTACTCGAGGAGCGGAACCACGTACTTGCGGGAGGTGCCCAGCGCGTCGCGCGCATCGCGTGCGAGCATCGTCGGATGCTCGGTCAGGTAGGAGACGACCTTGCGCCTGGCATCGTCCACCGCTTCCGTCGCGAAGTGCAGGTCGGGTCCCAAGCGAACCACCTGCCCTGCGCCGGCCAGCTTCCCGAGGGCCCTGCGCGCCACATCCACGTCGACACCCGCCGCCGCCGCGAGCTCAGGGACGGTCGACGGAGCGAGCCCCTGCTCACGGAGCAGGGGCTCGAGAGCGGCCAGCGCCGTGTCCTCCTCGGCGAGCGCTGCGGCCGCGGCCTGAGGGTGACGCACCTGACCGCCGACGAGCCGCACGAGACCCCGGGACGCGGCGATCTCGAGCAGCGCGTCGAACACCCTCGGCGCGATCCGCTTGTCGACGAGGTCCCGCAGCGCCCCGGCAGCAACTCCTGTCGCCTTGGGATGCGCCGAGTGGAACCCCAGAAGCGCGGCCACGATGGCGGACAGCAGCCGCTCGAAGGCCTCGTGCGTCACGTAGTAGGTCTCGCTGCCCACCTTGAACCGCTCGAGAGAGGATCTGTTGAGATCGTCGGCGACTCCCGAACGCTCAAGGCCGAGCGCGGCGGCGGCGTCGGCCGAGGTCATCGGCGTGGCGCGAGAGGTGACGAGGCCGATGGCGGCTCCGGTGAGATCGTGGCCCGCCAGCGCGTTCAGAAGCGAGCGCTCCTCCTCCCGCAGATGCGTGCGGCGAGGCGGGAGCGCGTCGAGCACCACTCCGCCACCGATCGTGAGGACGGGCGAGTACGAGCGGATGATGAACCGGTCGCCATAGCGTGGAGCGATCGGCTGCTCGAGCCGCAGCTGCGCGTAGGCGTGCTCCCCCGGCGCCAGCTCAGGGCGATCGTCCATCAGAAGCACCCGCGCGAGGACCTCGGCGGTGCCGTGGTGCACGTGGACGCGCGCCCCGCTCTCGAGCGGATGCTCGTTGCCGGGCAGGTAGGTCAGCAGGGCGTCGATCCGATCCGTCACCGTGAGTGAGCCGGGCGCCGCGACCACCTCTCCTCGGGCTATCTCGTCCTTGTCGAGCCCGACGATGTTGAGCGCGACGCGCTGACCCGCCGTGGCGAGGGGGACGGCGCTGGAGTGCACCTGCACGCCGCGCACCCTCCCCGACCTCCCCGACGGGAACACCTCCACCTGGTCGTCCCTTTGCACGCGTCCCGTCCACAGGGTGCCCGTCACCACCGTGCCCGCGCCGGCGATCGTGAAGACGCGGTCCACCGGCAGCCGCATCGGCTGGTCGGCGTGCCGCGAGACCGCCTCGCCCGCCACGAGGTCCAACGCCTCGCGGAGCTCGTCCAGACCCTCGCGGGTGCGCGCCGACACCGCGACGACAGGCGCGCCCTCGATGCTCGTCCCGACCAGCAGTCGCGCCACGTCCTCGCGCACGAGCGCGAGCCACGACGGGTCCGCCAGGTCGGACTTGGTGATCGCGACGACTCCTCGCTCGATCCCCAGCAGGTCGATGATGGCGAGATGCTCACGCGTCTGAGGCATGACCCCGTCGTCGGCAGCCACCACGAGCAGCACGACGTCGATCCCGGTGGCGCCCGCCACCATCTGGCGCACGAACCTCTCGTGGCCGGGGACGTCCACGACGCCCATCACCGTGCCCGACGGCAACGTCAGCTGCGCGAAGCCCAGCTCGATGGTGACGCCGCGCTCCTTCTCCTCAGGCAGCCGGTCCGGATCGGTGCCTGTGAGGGCTTTGACGAGCGCGGACTTGCCGTGGTCGATGTGGCCGGCCGTCCCCAGGACGAGCGACACGGCCTACCGACCGTCCGTCTCTGAGGCGATCCGCTCGAGACGCCCCACGACGGCGTCCGCCTCGGCGGCGCTCAACGTGCGCAGATCGAGCAGCACGTGGCCTTCGTGGATGCGGGCCACGATCGTGGGATCGCCGAGTCGCAGCGATGCCTCGAGGGCGTTCGCGCTCGTCCGAAGGGGCGCGAGGGTGACGACGGTCGTGGGGATCTCCGCCATCGGCAGCGCTCCCCCTCCGGCGCGCGAGGTATCGGGCTCCGTCAGCACGTCGAAGGCGCCCGCCGAGACGGCGCCGATGCGCGAGGCGAGCATGCGAGCGCGGGCGGCGACCTTCTCCGGCGGGCTCAGAAGCATGGCCAGCGTGGGGATGTCGCGCACGGCCCTCTCGGGATCCAGGTACAGACGCAATGTCGCCTCGAGCGCCGCCAGCGTCATCTTGTCGAGGCGCAGCGCCCTCGCGAGGGGATGCGACTTCAAGCGTTCGATGGCATCGCGCCGGCCGGCGAGGATGCCCGCCTGCGGTCCGCCCAGGAGCTTGTCCCCGGAGATCGACACGACGTCCGCACCCGCCTCGATCGATGACCGGACGGTGGGCTCACCCGCGATCCCGTAGGGCGCGAGATCGATCAGCACGCCGGAGCCCTGGTCCTCGTAGACAGGGACGCCGCGCTCGCGCCCGAGCGCCACGAGCTCGGCGAGCGACGCCTCCTCGGTGAAACCCACCATTCGGAAGTTGCTCGAGTGGACCTTGAGCAGCAGCGCCGATCGCGGGGTGATGGCGCGCTCGTAGTCCTTGAGCCGGGTCTTGTTCGTGGTGCCGACCTCGACCATCCTGGCGCCCGTCTGACGCATGATGTCGGGGATACGGAAGCTCCCGCCGATCTCTACGAGCTGCCCCCGGCTCACGATCGCCTCGCCGTCACAGGCGAGACCGGCTATGGCCAGGAAGACGGCGGCGGCGTTGTTGTTCACCGCAATGGCGGCTTCCGCACCGGTCAGCTGGCAGATGAGGCTCTCGACGTGGACGTGCCGGCTGCCGCGTTCGCCACTCGCGACGTCGTACTCGAGATTCGAATAGCCTGCCGCAACTCGCGCCGCCGCCTCGACGGCCTCGGGCGCCAGGACCGAACGCCCGAGGTTCGTGTGCACGATGATCCCGGTCGCGTTGATCACCGGGCGCAGCGAGGGGCGCATCCGCTCGGTCACGAGCGCGATGACTCTCGCCGCGAGACCGTCGTCATCGAAGCTCTCGGCGGCGCCGGAGAGGATCCGCTCGCGAACGTCGTCCACCACCGACCTCACGGCGTCGGCGACCAAGGGGCGCGGAACAGTCTCCGCAAGCGCCGTGAGGTCCGCGCGGCGCAGAAGGTCGTCGGTCTTGGGAAGTGCCCTGAGGAGCGACTGTCTGTCCATGGGTGACGATTCTAACCGAGCAGGCGTATGAGCCCGGGCCGCGCCCGCCCGGCTATGGGTGAGGCGGTGGAGGGTCAGGTGACGGTGACGACGGCCGGCCCGATCGCGAGGCGAGCCGCGGAGGCCTTCATGTCGCCCACCTCGCCCACGGCGAGATCCTCCTTGAGGCCGAGGAAGTCGAGGCACGTCCCGCACACCCGGACGACCACGCCCTGCTCCTCCATCAGCTTGAGGTCGTCGAGCACCTCGGAGCCCGTACATGCGAGCCGCACGCCGCCGTTCATGAACATCACGGCCTCGGGCAGCTCCTCCCCGCGGGCGAGTGTATAGATGAGGTTGCGCATCAGGATGCGCCCCAGCTCGTCATCGCCTCTGCCCACGGTCTCGGCGGTGAACCAGAACGTCTTGCCCATCTTCCCATCCTCCTTCAGGTCCGGGAATCGATGCGGACCGCCGGCGCGTCTACTCCACTGAGATGGTCCCGGCCCCGCCCTCTACCACTGACCCGATGACCGAGGGTGTCACGCCAGCCGCGCGCATCCGCTCGAGGAGAACCTCGACCCGGTCGCGGGGCACCGCCATGAGCAGGCCGCCGCTCGTCTGGGGGTCGCAGAGCACTCGCCAGACGGCGAGCGTCTGGGTGTCCTCACAGTCGCCGAGCGGAGCCGGCCGAAGCGGCCACGTCACGAAGGGGGCGGCGTATTCGATGATGTCCTTCGTGCGCCCGGGGACGACCCCTGCTGCCGCGTGTTCGAGGACGCCTTCGAAGATCGGAAGAGCGCTGAAGTCGAGCTGTGCGGCGCACCCGCTGCCTTCAAGCATCTCGTGCAGATGGCCCGCCAGCCCGAACCCGGTGACGTCGGTGGCGGCGTCGACGCCCACCTCACACATCGCCTCGCAGGCCGCTCGATTCAGCGTCGCCATCGACTCGATGACGGGCCGCGCGGTCATCTCGTCCTCGAGCCCTCGTTTGAGCGCCGTCCCGATCACCCCGGTGCCCAGCGGCTTGGTGAGCACCAGCGCGTCTCCGGGACGAGCGCCCACGTTGCGCACCACCTTGTCCGGCGCGGTCACGCCCATGACAGACAGGCCGAACTTGGGCTCGGGGTCGTCGATCGTGTGGCCGCCGACGACCACGACGCCGGCCCGCCGGCAGACGTCGCCTCCGCCGCGCAGCACGTCCGCCACGATCTCGGGGCCGAGACTGCATGGGAACGCGACGAGGTTGAGGGCGGTGAGAGGACGACCGCCCATCGCGTAGATGTCGGAGAGGGCGTTCGCGGCCGCGATGCGCCCGAAGTCGTAGGGGTCGTCGACGATAGGGGTGAAGAAGTCGACGGTCAGCAGCAGGGCCGTCGTGTCATCGAGCCGGTAGACCGCGGCATCGTCAGCGGTCTCGAACCCGATCATCAGCGACTCCGAGTGCCCCGGGGTGAGTGTCTCGAGTATGGCGCGCAGGTCCTCCGGACCGTACTTGGCGGCTCAACCGGATTTCGACGACAGCTGCGTGAGCCTCACTGGACCGGCCATCGCAGACCTCCTCTCGCCGTCCGAACGAACCGCACGCGCAAGAGCGTACACGATGAGACTCAGCCTCCGGCGCTCGAGCTCGCGGCGTCGCGTGGTGGCCCCCCTGGGATTCGAACCCAGACTTCGCCGGGTTTAAGCCGGCTCCCTCTGCCAGTTGGGGTAGGGGGCCTCCTGCGTGCGCGCGAGGTTCACGATAACGCGGCGGGGCCCTCGAGGATGAGCCCATATAGGATGTCATGCTCGCTGACGAGCGTCTCGTCCAGTCCCGAGAGCGCCAGGATGCTCTCAAGGATGAGAGCCCCGCCGACGATCACGTCGGCTCTCTCGGGGTCCATCCCTGTGACCGACCGACGCTGCCGGACCGTCATGCCGGCGAGCATCCCGCGCAGCCTCGCGACGTCGGCGGCGCGCAGGCGCGATCCGTGGACCTTGTCCGGGTCGTAGACGGCCAGCCGCTGTTCGATCGCGGAGAGCGTGGTCCCCGTGCCTGCGAGCGTGACGAGCGTGCGTGCGCTACGCGGCAGAGAGTCGAAGAAGGGCCGCATCTCCTGCGACACCCAGTCGGCGGCGCGATGCACCTCCTGTGCCGTGGGAGGATCGGAGTCGAGGAAGGCGTCGACCACACGCCGCGAGCCGACGTCGAGGGAGAGCGCCCTCTCGATCCCCGCGGTGCGCACGGCCCCGCCCGCGCTTCCGAACACCAGTTCCGTCGAGCCGCCTCCCAGATCGGCGACCAGCACGTCCTCCACGTCCAGCCCGTACGTCGCTCCCCTGAAGGACAGGCGCGCCTCCACCGCCCCCGGTATCACCACGGTGTCCACGCCGACAGCTCGAAGGCGTCCCAGGAGCTCGTCTCGATTGTCCGCGTCTCGGGCGGCCGAGGTGGCGACGGCCACGACGCTCACGACGCCGAGCCTCGTCATCTCGCGAGCGAAATCCGTGACAGCTCGGGTTACACGTTCGATCGCGTCGGGCGCGAGTGACCCGGACGCCCGCAGCCCCTGCCCGAGCTGCGTGACCACCGTGCGCCGCTCGACCTCGAGGACCGAGGTGCCGTCGGTGTCGGCGATCAGCAACCTGGTCGTCACCGTGCCCACGTCGATGGCCGCACGACGCTCCACTGACGCCACGCCGCACCCCCTTCTCGGGCCGCCCTCGCATCGGCACATAGTACCTGCCGGCAAGGCCTGCGAGGCCTGCGGGCGAGCGGAACCTATCGGTCGGCGCCGAAACAGGTGGCTGCGTCAGGATCGGGGCAGAAGACGGCGCCGGCGCCGCAGAGCCGGGCGAGCACTGCCCGACCCACCGGATCCGGGTTGCCCGCCAGGGCTGCCGCCACGCGGGCGTGCAGGCACTTCACGGTGAGCGGGTCCGCCTGGCCCGCGACTCCCCGGCCGTGGGAAGGGTCCTCGCCACCGGCGAGGACCGCTCTGGCATGGCGATACGCACGGTCCGCGTAGAGCACGGCCGCCGCGAGGTCCACGTCGGCCGCGATCCTCGCCGTCCACTCTGCGCACGCCCCGGCCGATTCCAGCGCGCCCAGCGCCTCCACGAGCCAGGGACATGTGAGCCACCAGGTCGTGGGGAACGGCGTCCCATCCTCGAGATGGGGGTTCACGCGAATGACACAGGGCGCCTCCGCACCGCACCGCACGGCGACCTCCCACTCACCTCGGGGAGACCTGCCGATCTGTCGCGCGACGGCCTGCGCGTCAGGGCGCGTGTGTGGCATCGGCGCTGGCCGTCACCCCGAAGACGGCGTCGAGGAACGACTGGATCATCGAGCGGGCGGGAGGAGCGCTAGTGGCCGGCTTGGACCCGCTCGTGGAGCTTCCCGAGGGCACGACCACGAACACGGTCTCGTTCGGCTTGCCGAGACCCAGGTTGTTGCGCGCAAGGTCCTCGACGCCGGCGGCGGTCCCCATGGCCGAGACCTCCTGGCGCAGCTTGTTGTTGCGAGAGCGAAGGGTGTCGTACTGCTGCTCCAGGCTGCCGACCCGGCGGCTGGTCTGGTACTGCAGCTGGACCGCGGGATACAGGGCCCAGCCGACCACTGCCACCACGCCCAGGACCGCAAGAGGAAGCAACCACCCCGGGCGGCGGCGCCGACGGGCCGCCGGTTTGGGCGCAGGCTTGGAGGGTGGCCGGCGGGCGGCCGGCGTGGAGCGGCTCGTGCCGCCCGACCTCGGTGCCGAGGCCGTCGTGCGACGCTGTGAGGACCCGCGCTGTCTCGACGTAGTGCTGCTCATGCGTGGGCGTCCCGGATCAAGGTGTCATCGATCGCCGGGGGCCTGCTGTCGTCCCCGAGCGCACTATATCACTCTCGACCGCAACCTTCGACCTTAAGTGGAGATTGAGGAGACACACCGCCCGGACGCAGCCAAGTCCGATGCGCTCCTGAGTGTAGCCACACCGGGACAGCGGCCTCAGACCGTGAGCACCCGGATGAGGTCGGTGGAGCCGGCGACTCCGACGCTCGTTCCCGCCGTGAGCACCACCTTGTCGCCCACGCGCACGGCCTCCAGGCTCAGGGACGCCGCCAGGGCCGAACGCGTCATGGACTCGATCGACTCAAGGGGCCCGACGAGGCAGGGAGTCACTCCCCACACCAGAGTCAGGGCGCGCGCGACCGTGGCGACCGGCGTCACCGCAAGGATCGGGACGCTCGGGCGACAGCGGGCGACAGCCCTGGCCGTGGCGCCCGACTGCGTCGCGACCACCATCGCGGCCGCCCCTATGTCTGACGCCAGGTCGCAGGCCGCCGCCGCCACCGAGGCCGTGGGCCCGGTGGTCTCGCGGGACACAGGGGCGCTCTGCCCGGCGGACTCGGCGGCGCGGCAGATGCGGTCCATCGTCTCGACCGACTCGACGGGGTACGCGCCCACCGCCGTCTCCTCTGCCAACATGACGGCGTCCGCGCCCTCGAAGACGGCGGTCGCGACGTCGGACGCCTCCGCGCGGGTGGGCCGCGGGGACGCGGTCATCGATCCGAGCATCTGGGTGGCGACCACCACGGGCCGGCCCCTGGACCGGCATGCGCCGATGATCGCGCGCTGCGCAGGAGGCACCTGCTCAGGAGAGGTCTCCACGGCAAGGTCACCTCGTGCGACCATCACGGCATCGGCGGCCGATACGATCGCGTCGAGATCGTCGAGCGCCTCGTGCTTCTCGATCTTGGCGACGATGGGCAGCCCCGCGCCCGCCATCGCGTCACGCAGGGTCACGATGTCAGCGGCGCTGCGCACGAACGACTGCGCGACCATGTCCACGCCGTCCTCGATGCCCCACGCGAGCGCCTCAAGGTCGGCGGGCGTGACCGAGTCCACGGAGAGAGTGATGCCCGGCACGTTCAGCCCCTTGTGAGGGAGGAGCGGCCCGCCGCGGCGCACGAGGCAGCCCACCTCACCTTCTGTGGCGCTCGACACCTCCAGCTCGAGGCGTCCGTCGTCGATCAGGATCCGGTCGCCACTCGCCACATCGGACCAGAGCGCCTCGTGAGTGACGCAGACGCGTTCGGCGTCGCCCACGCAGTCCCCGGACAGGAGCCGGATCGACGCACCCTCGGCGAGCACCGTGCCCGCGGCGACCTCTCCCACCCGGAGCTTCGGACCGGGAAGGTCGAGCATGACCCCGACGGTACGGGAAAGGGCGCTCGCCGCAGAGCGTAGCGCTCGCAGGCGCGATCGCAGCTCCGGCAGGCCGGCATGAGCGGCGCTGAGCCGCGCGACGTCGACGCCCGCGGCGAGGACGCGTTCCAGCACACCGGGCGCGTCGCACGCCGGCCCGATGGTCGCGACGATCTTGGTGCGGCGCGCGGAGACGGGCACGCCGGTCTCCTCTCGCCTCTCGGTCAGCGGCTGATGTTGTAGAACGCCCGCATGCCGGGGAAGTCGGCGGAGTCGCCGAGCTCCTCTTCGATGCGCAGGAGCGCGTTGTACTTCGCCACCCGGTCGCTGCGGGCGGGCGCCCCGGTCTTGATCTGACCCGCGTTCACGGCGACGGCGACGTCGGCGATCGTCGTGTCCTCCGTCTCGCCGCTGCGATGCGAGATCACGCACGCATAGCCGGCGCGCTTCGCGAGCTCGATGCAGTTCAGGGTCTCGGTCAGCGAGCCGATCTGGTTGAGCTTGATGAGGATGGCGTTGGCGACACCCATCTCTATGCCGCGGCCGAGCCGCGTCGGGTTCGTCACGAAGACGTCGTCGCCCACCAGCTGCACGCTCTCGCCGATGCGGTCGGTCAGGAGACGCCAGCCGTCCCAGTCCTCCTCGGACATGCCGTCCTCGATGGAGATGATCGGATAGCGCTCCACGAGGTCGGCGTAGTAGTCCACCATCTGCTCGGAGGTCAGCTCCCGACCCTCACCCGCGAGGACATAGACCCCACGGTCCGCGTCGTAGAACTCCGTCGCCGCGGGATCGAGCGCGAGCATCACCTGCTCGCGGAGGGAGTAGCCGGCCTTCTCCACGGCCTCGCAGATGATCTTCAGCGCCTCCTCGTTGCTCTTGAGGTTCGGCGCGAACCCGCCCTCGTCACCGACGCCCGAGCTGAGTCCCCGCTCCTTCAGCACGCCCTTGAGGGTGTGGTAGATCTCTGAGCACATGCGCAACGCCTCGCTGAAGCTGGTGGCGCCGACCGGCATGATCATGAACTCCTGCAGGTCCACGTTATTGTCGGCGTGCACACCGCCGTTGAGGATGTTCATCATCGGCACCGGCAGCTGGTGCGCGTTCGCGCCGCCGATGTAGGAGTACAGGGTGAGCTCGGTCGACTCGGCTGCCGCCTTCGCGACGGCGAGGGACACGCCCAGAATGGCGTTCGCGCCGAGTCCTCCCTTGTTGGGGGTACCGTCGAGAGCAAGCATCGTGGAGTCGACAGCCCGCTGGTCGGTGGCGTCCATCCCCACGAGCTCCGGCCCGATGGCGTCGTTCACATTGGCGACGGCCGTCAGGACGCCCTTGCCGAGATACCGGGCGGAGTCGCCGTCCCTCAGCTCTACGGCCTCGAACGCACCTGTCGAGGCGCCGGACGGGACGATGGCGCGACCGAACGAACCGTCGTCCAGGCTCACGTCCACCTCGACGGTCGGATTGCCCCGGGAATCCAGCACCTCGCGCGCGTAGATGTCCGTGATCATGCTCATGCGCGTTCCCTCTCCTTCGCTTTGCGCCACAGCGCTTCCATCCCCTCGATGCCCATCCCCTCGAGCGTCCGACCCTCGGCAGCAGCATCGCGCTCCATCTCGGAGTAGCGCCGGATGAACTTGGCGCACGTGCCGCGCAGCGCCTGCTCCGGATCGACCCCCATCTTGCGCCCGACGTTCACCAGCGTGAACAGCAGGTCCCCCAGCTCGTCCTCTGCCTCGGGGCTTCCTGCGGACGTCGCCTTCAGCTCCTCGGTCTCCTCGACGACCTTGTCCCACACGTCGTCGACCGTGTCCCATTCGAAGCCGGCCGACGCGGCGCGCCGTGAGATCTTCTCGGCGTATGTGAGGGCGGGCAGGGTGCGCGCCACGCCGTCGAGCAGACCGCTCTCCGGCTTCTCCGTGCGCTTGATCGCGTCCCAGCGAGTCATCACCTCGGCCGGCGTGTCGGCCCGGGTACCGGCGAAGACGTGCGGATGACGCCTCACGAGCTTGGTCACGATGGCTCGCGAGACGTCCTGGATGTCGAATCTGCCCTGCTCGCTGGCGATCTGGGCGTGGAGGACCACCTGCAGAAGGATGTCGCCGAGTTCGTCGGCGAGCTCCCCGTCGTCGCCGGTCTCGATCGCGTCCACGGCCTCGTACGCCTCCTCTATGAGGTTGCGTCGAAGCGACATGTGGGTCTGCTCGCGATCCCACGGGCACCCGTCGGGCGCCCGCAGGACAGCGATGATGTCGACGAGTTCCGAGAACGCGTCGCCCTGCTCGTGGTTCGCCGCGGCCCCCCGGCCAGGCATCCGGACCCTACTGGGCCGGCGACGCTGACGCTGACGCCTCGGCGTCGATGATCTTCTTCAGTGCGGGATCGAGGATCTGTATGTCGGCCTTCTTCTTCAGACCGGCGACATACTTGGTGAAGGCCGTGGTCTGCGTCTGCTGCACGAGGGTCTGCCTGATCTGCTCCGTGACGGCGGACAGGGACTGCACCTGGGCGGACCGACGGCCGAGCAGTTTGATGATGTGCCATCCGAACTGGCTCTTGACCAGCTCCAGCGAGCCGACCTTCATCTTCTCCGTCGCCTGAGCGAACTGCGGCACGTAGTTGGTGGGCGCCGCCCAGCCCAGGTCGCCGCCGGACTTCGCGCTCGCGGTGTCCTTCGAGTACTTGGCGGCCATCTGCGCGAAGTTCGCGCCGGCCTTGATCTGCGCGAGCACCTTCTGCGCGAGAACGGTGTCCGTTGCGGAGAACAGGATGTGCGCTGCGTGCACCTGTGCCGGCGTCGTGAACTGCGTGGCCTTGTTCGTCGTGTAGTAGGCGCTGATCTGGGCATCGGTCACGGTGATGGTGCTCGTGGGCGTGACCTTGGCCATGAGCGCGTTGACCAGAAGGCGGCTCGTGATCGAGTCACGCAGCTGGGCCATCGTGATCCCCGACTGCTTGAGCGCGGCAGCGAAGCCGGTCTCGCCGCCATACTGCGCGGTGAGACGGGCGATGTAGTCGTCGACCTGCTTGGTCGTGACATCGACGCCGAGCTTCTTGCCCTGCTGCCTGATCAACTCGAGCTGTATGAGGCTGTCGAGGATCTGGGCGCGGTAGGTCTGCTTCGCCGACGCGGTCATCGTGGTCTGCTGCTGCTTCTCGACCGCGGCGAGCTGGGTGTTGACCTGGGCCGCGGGGATCGCGACACCGTTCACGGTCGCCAGCGCGTCGGTGGTCTGTTTGCACGCCGCGAGTGCGACGGCTGCCAGTACGAGGAAGGCGACCAGCGCGATCGCGGCGGGTCGGATGGATCTGGTCATGAGCGCTCCTTGAAGACGGTGATCTTCCTTGAGAACGAATGTGGTCAAAGCAGAGACACTATAGCAGCCATCATGCCCAACACCCCGTTCAACACGGGTTCTCCATATGGCAGCGGCACCTGCAGTTTCCGCTCCCTTTCCGAGAAGATCGCGCCGAGCGGAGCGAGCCGCCCGCGCTGCTCGTCATCGAGGGTCATCGGCTGGAGGACGAGTCGCCCGCGGACCACCGCCACGTTGGTGACGCCCGCCATCCCCGCGAGTGCCTTCGCGCGCGCAACGCCGGCAAGGTTGGAAGCGACCTCGGGCATCGCGCCGTGCTTCTCCACGAGGTCCGCGACCGCGGCTTCCACCGCTTCCGGAGTGCCGGCTGCTGCGAAGCGGCGATAGTAGCGGACGCGCTCGTCGGTGGCCTCGACATACTCCTCGGGCAGGAACGCCTTCACAGGCACGTCCACCCGCACCTCCGGCAGCGCCACCTCGGGCTCGCCCCGCGCCTCGCTCACGGCCTCGCGCAACATCTGCGCGTAGAGGTCGAAGCCGACGGCGGACATGTTGCCGTGCTGCTCGGCGCCGAGCAGTGATCCCGCACCGCGGATCTCCAGGTCGCGCATCGCGACGCGGATGCCGCTGCCCAGATCGGTGAGCTCGGCCATGGCCACCAGCCGCTCGCTGGCCTGGTCCGTGAGCTGCCTGCCACGGGAGAACAGGAAGTAGGAGTAGGCCTTCACGTGGCTGCGCCCCACTCTGCCCTTGAGCTGGTAGAGCTGGGCGAGACCGAGCCGCTCCGAGTCCTCGATGATGAGCGTGTTGGTGTGCGGGTTGTCGATGCCGGACTCGATGATCGTGGTGGCGACGAGCACGTCCACCTCGCCCGCCGCGAACGACTCCATGGCGGTCTCCAGCTGCTTGCCGGACATCTGGCCGTGCGCCACGACGATGCGCGCCTCCGGCACGAGTTCGCGCACGCGGGCGGTCGCCTGCTCGATGCTCATCACGCGATTGAACACGTAGTAGACCTGGCCGCCGCGCCCCATCTCGCGCCTGATCGCGCCCTGGACGATGTCGGAGTCGAACTCACCGACGTGGACCTCGACGGGGAATCGGTTGGGCGGCGCGGTGTCGATCACGGACATGTCGCGCACACCACCGAGCGCCATCTGCAGCGTCCGCGGGATGGGTGTCGCGGAGAGCGTGAGCACGTCGATCTGCTCGCGCATGTTCTTCATGTGCTCCTTGTGCTCCACGCCGAAGCGCTGCTCCTCGTCGACGATGACGAGACCGAGGTCGCGCGGCACGACATCGCGCGAGAGCAGCCGGTGCGTGCCGATGAGCACGTCGACACTCCCCTCCGCGAAGCCCGCGAGCGCCTCGGCCTGCTGCGCCTTCGTGCGGAAGCGGGAGAGCACTTCCACGCGTACGGGGAAGGGTGCGAACCGCTCGCTGAACGTGGTGAAATGCTGCTGCACGAGGATCGTCGTCGGGCACAGGAACATGACCTGCTTGCCGTCCTGCGTGGCCTTGAACGCGGCACGCAGGGCCACTTCCGTCTTGCCGTATCCCACGTCTCCGCAGATGAGCCGGTCCATCGGCTTGTCCGACTCCATGTCGGCCTTCACGTCGGCGATCGCCGCAAGCTGGTCCGGGGTCTCCTCGAAGGGGAACGCCGCCTCCATCTCCTCCTGCCAGGGCGTGTCCGGCCCGAAGCAGTGCCCGGTCGCGGCCGCGCGGCGCGTGTAGAGATCGACGAGATCGAATGCGAGCTTGCGCGCCGCGGCGCGCGCCTTGCCCGTCGCGCGCGACCAGTCGGCGGTGTTCAGTCGGGTGACCCGCGGCGCGTTCTGGTCCGGTCCCACGTACTTGGTGACCCGATCCAGCTGGTCGGTCGGAACGAAGAGCTTGTCGCCCTTGGCGTACTCGAGCAGGAGGTAGTCCCGCTCGGCGCCGAGGACCGAGCGGCGGGTGATCTCCCGGAAGAGCGCGATCCCGTGCGTCACGTGCACGACGTAGTCCCCCGGCTGGAAGTCGAACGTGAGCATCGTGGGGTCGACGCCAGCGGCGGGTCTCCTCGACGCCCGCGGATACATGTCGTCGACGCTGATGAGGGCGAACCTCGCATCCGGCACCACGAAGCCGGCGGGAACGTCGGCGATCGAGACGTTCACGGCCTTGGCGTCCAGGCCCGCGGCGACGTCGCCGGGAGTGCCCGGCTCGACGCGCGCAGCGCCTCCGTAGCCCCTGGTCGGGATTCCCGCATCCTCGAACGAGGCGACGAGCGCCTCCCGTTGACGGCGGTCGTGCGCGGCCACCAGCACGGTGTGACCCGACTCCAGCAGCCCCTTGAACGCCGCCATGGTCTTGCTCTCGCCGCCCGCCACGTCGGGCCGTCGGGTGGCCAGCTGCGCATCGACCGTGCCGCCGGCGCGCAGGATGGAGAGCAGCGTGAGCCGCTGCCGTCCGCCCAGATCCAGCTGCGCCGGCTTCACGAAGAACTGGTCGACGTCCTCGTGCGCGACCTCAGCGGCGGTGGCCACTTCGGCGTGGACGCGTGAGGCGTCGTCGAAGAGCACCCGCGGCTCGGCCACGATGACCAGGGCTGACTTGGACAGGTAGTCCGTGGCCGAGGCGGTCTCGCGATAGAGCAGCGGCAGGTACGCCTCGACGCCGTTGAAGAACACGCCCTGCTGGAGCAGTTCGAGCTCGTGGGCGAGGAAGGGATCTTCAAGGGCGCGACGCTGCAGGTCGCGGAATCCGGAGCGATACGCGAACTCCACGTCCTTCGCCGAGCGATGCGACAGCCGCACCTCGCGACAGGGATACGCCTCCACCCGCGGGATCTCTCCGACGCTCTGACCCGTCGAGGGGACGTAGCGTCGAAGCGACTCGACCTGGTCGCCGAAGAGCTCCGCACGGACCGGGAAGTGCCCGTCCGACGGATACACGTCCAGCGTGCCGCCGCGGACGGCGAACTGCCCGCGCTCCTCCGCCTGATCGACCCGCTCGTAGCCCATGCGTGCGAGCAGGTCGGCAGCGGTCTCCAGATCGAGCTCCGCGCCGGAGTCGATCACGACCGGGTCGAACGCGTCGGCCGCACCGCGCGGAGGCAGGAGCCCCATCAGGCCGCGGGCCGATGCCACGACGACGGCGGGACGACCCTCCTCGAGCGCATGAAGCGCCCTGGCACGCTGGCCCGCGACCGAGACGTCGCGCGGCTCGCGGGACCAGGGCAGCTTCGAAGGTCCGGGAAGCGGCAGCACGTCGGCGGGCGGCAGGTACGCGGTCAGTTGCCGGGCGAACCGCATCGCTGCGTGCTCGCCGGGAACGGCAACCAGGACCGCCCGCGGCTGCGCGCGGAAGCGACACGCGACCAGCAGCGGCCGCACCGTGGGCGGCGTCGCCAGTGTGAAGTCCTCTCCGCCTTGCAGGACCTTTGAGGCGCGCGCCCATCCGGGCGCGTGCTCGAGGGCGGCGGCCAGATCGGCGAGAAGCGACATGCGCAGCGGGGCTCCTTCTTGACGGACGGCAGCACGAAAGCCCCGCGACCGGCAGCCGGGCGGGGCAACGCACCTGCGCGAGGTTATGCCCGGGGCGTGGCGGGGTCAAGCTGGGGGGGCATCCGGGCCAGGCTCGCAGCGAGAGCAGCCGGGTAGGAACTGCAGCAGGCTTCCGACACTCGAAGGAGGAACGGCATGCAGAACACCATCGTGTGGGCCGACATCCCCGCGGTCGACCTTGCCCGTGCCATGAAGTTCTACTCGCATGTGCTGGGGATGCCCATGACGAAGCCGCCAGGTATGGAGGGAGTCGCGCTCGTCGGAACAGGCACCCCGCCTCCCGCAGGCGAGAGACCCGCTGTGTCGCCGGTGAGCTTCGATCTGTTCACCGGCGATCGCAAGCCGGGCATGGATGGCGCGACCGTGTACCTGAACTCGATGGGCGACATCGACGGCATGATCGCCCGAGTGAAGGAGGCCGGCGGAGAGATCCTGAAGGAGAAAGAGTTCATGGGCCCGATGGTGGGCTGGACGGCCTTCTTCAGGGACTCCGAGGGCAACCGCGTCGGCATCGAGCAGATGGGCGACGGCACCGAGTAGGACCGCGACTGCCGCATGGACGTTCGAGGCGCGGGGCGGCGAATGCCGCCCCGCGCCTTCGCGCTTCCCAAAAGGAGCCGCGGGGCGGGGCCCTCAGGCGCTCGTCGCTCCGGACTCGACCTTGCGAGACGCCTTCACGCCCGCGGCGCCGGCGTATGTGCCGCTGTACTCGACGAGATCGATCTCGCAACCCTCGCCGATGCGGACGTCTCCGCCACGTACGACCTTCGCCCGCGTGCTCTCGAGGATGACGACGTCGCCCTCGATGGTGTCGGCGGTGAGGTTCCGCTCTCCGAAGAAGGGCAGGAAGGGCCAGGTCTTGCCCAGCGCGACCTCGATGCGCTCACCGCCGATGTCGTGCGCGTCGCAGCCGCCGTACAGGCGGATGGAGATGGTACCGGCGTTCAGAAGGCCGCCGACGGAGAAGACGCCCTGGGCGTCGAAGACCTCGGCCTGCACGTCGCCACCGATCCTGGTGGTCCCGCGTATCTCCACCCTCTGGGCGTCGAGCCTGCCGTCGATCTTCGCGCTGCCGGCCACCTTCAGCAGGTGGGCCTTGAGCGCGCCATGGACCTCGGCCGTCCCGCTCACCGCCATGTTCCCGGCGTTCACGTCCGAGTCGAACGTCGCGTTGCCGCTCACACTCGCCGTGCTGGCGGTCAGCTTGCCCTGGACGTCCGCGGTGCCTGCCACTTTGAAGGTGATCGCGTCGATGTCGCCGCCCACGCGGCCGGCGCCGGCGATGGTCACGTCGCCGTAGACGCCCCCGATCACGTCGCCGGTACCGGCGACCTTGCTGTTCGGGCGTGCCTTGGTATCGCTCATTTCCTCACGGTCCTTCCGGTCACGACTTGAGTCGGGTCTTGAGCTGCTCGATCTGAGCAGGCAGCGGTATCCGCGCGACGACTCGCGCACCGCTCTCGACGAGCGCCTCCGACGAACTCGACACCACGAGCACGATCGAGGTTCCCATCTTCCGCAGGAGAAGAAGGTCGCAGCTCGTCTTCTCGCAGGCGAGCCAGCCCTCCTCGAGTGTCGCGATCGCCGCGAGCGCCTCGTCACGTCCCGCGTCGCCACTGCGCAGCAGGGTGTCGGCCACTGAGGC
>CAIKZH010000125.1 GCA_903831865.1 uncultured Coriobacteriia bacterium | reverse complement strand
GCCGATGACTTCGCAGCGCGAGCCGGATGGCGCGAGCGTGCCCTGCTGCGGACCCGTGAAGAGGCCGAGAACGTTGTCCGGCTCGAAAGCGGTCTTGTCGTATGTGTCGGTGATGTAGTCGTGGTCGATCTCGTCGAACCAGACCGCCATGCCGAGACCGAAGCCGCCGATCCACTGGTCGTACTTCTCGGTCGGGATCGAGTCGATCACGCCAGTGGTCAGGTTGACCCTCAGGATCTTGCCTACATGTCCGCCTATCATGCCGTCTGAGTCCCCCATCCTCTGCTACTGGGAAGTGCCGCGTAGAAGTCGACGTCGTACCCGGCGGAGACGTCAGTGACGTACCTGATCGCCTGGGCGGGACACACGGCCACGCAGGCCTGGCTGCCACCGATGCCGCCGGTGCGGCTCCAGAACGGTGTGTTCGTGCACAGGTCGCACTTCTGCGTGATGTGCTCGTTCGCGTGGACCGTCCCTGAAGCAGCGCCCACCGTGCCGGATGTCAGCGGGTGGAACTGGAGGTTGCGGGGCGTGAACGGGCAGGCGCCCAGGCACGTCTTGCAGCCGATGCACTTCGTGGCATCGATCCGGCGCACGTTGCCGTTCGCCGTGTCGACGAAGAGAGCGCCGGTCGGGCAGACCGACACGCACGGCGGATTGACGCACTGGTGGCACTGGTGCATGCCGATGTCGTTCGGGAACGGCGTCAGATCGTCCTTGATGATCTGGATCCTGGCCAGGGAGAGATTGACCTTGCCCTCATGCACCAGGGAGCAGGCTGCCATGCAGCTCGTGCAACCGGCACACTCGGTGTGGTCGACCTGGATGTATCCCCCGGATACGGGGTAGACCGTGAGATTGCCGACGCGGAAACCGCCGAAGGCGGCAACGGCAGCAAGGCTGCCGAGGCCTCCGACGAACTCGCGCCTTGAGACGCCGCCTTCGACGCCGTCTGCCTCTGTCTCGATAGCATCGATCGCATCGATCTTCTCGAGCTTGTCAGACATTCGTAAGCACCCCTCCTAGCTCTCGCGATGTCCGGATCCCGTCGCCCCTTGCCGGGTGCTCCACTCGTCCAGGGGACCGAATGGCGCGGCGTGATCGGATCGGACACTGCTGTCGGGAAGAACCCTGCCGAACACGTGCTGGTCGTGCACAGAGCTTCGATCCATTCGCAAAGGGCACCATCGCCGGAGTGGCCCCGGTGGCGACCCTCAGTCCTCCCTTCCGGCTGCCGCGTCGCCCTCGAGCCCTCGCGGGCCCCCCAAGATCCCGCTTGCGCGGGTAACACAGAAAGAACCGCGACGGCTGAAGGTCCGCGATGGACGATCTGTCGCACGGCTCGTGTAGCTGATCGGGGTCCCCAATGCACCACTCCCTCCGGGTCGCACAGCGGGCCGACATCTCGGCGTGACGCTGCGCCCCCTTTTCGGAGTGGAAGGCGCCCTGGTTTCCCGTGGGCACCCTATCGGTCCAGCAACCATCGCCGTATGGCCTTAGGCGGCAGGACTCGGAGGCATTTGACCTCGATCACGCGGCCGACTTCTCGTCCCCCCGACTGCGTGATTGTGGTCACGTGCACTACACATTAGTGGAAAAGGGCTGTCAACCGGTCGGGGCAATAGCGGTGACAGACGGTGAGTCAGGAGACCGATCCAGGCACCAAGGCGCGGCCGCGCAGCTGTCAGACCCCGTGAGGAACCTGCAGCACGACCACTGTCCGGGGCGAGACGAGAGAGCCGGGCCGAGGGCTCTGTCTGAGCACGACATCGATCGGCCCGGCCGTGTGCGGCAGGTAGACGAGCCTCCCTACCAGACTCCGTGCCGTCAGTACGCCGACGGCACGGAACCAGGACAGGCCCACGCACGTGGGCACTTCGACGCGCGACGGCCCGGGCACGGCGACCAGGATCCTCACCCGAGTGCCCGCCGGCTCCGGCTGATCCGGTGCGGGGTCCTGGGCGACGACGGCCTCGGTCGCGTCCGCCGGGTAGGGAGCGGTCGCCACGACCGCCGTGAACCCCGCGCGCCTCAGCGTCCTCACTGCGTCCGCGCCGGTCATTCCTACCGCGTGCGGGACCGGAGTCAGTGCCGCCGGGCCGCCGCTCGCGCAGCCGGTCAGGATGAGGACCGCGAGCGCAATCGCCGCTGCGGTCGTCATCCCGATCCTCCGGGTCGCGCGGTCCAGCTTCGGCCGCCTGGTCCCGTTGTCCCGGTCAGCCCGACCGAGACGATGGGGACGTCGTCCAAGAGCGTCCCGGCGCGCGAAGGCCAAAGGGGAATCCGCCGAAACAGCCGATCCGCGTTCATCCGCCCGCTTGTGGGGGTCATGGGACGCCTGTCGCGTCACTGTTCGCGCCTCTCCTGGCTCTCCGGCTGTGATCCACCGCATCCGCACCTGGGTCAACGAGGGCGCGGGCGTGTCTCCCACCACGGTAGCGCGCGGAGACCTGCGACGGCCCCACCGTCCGTCGCCAAAGCGACAGACGGCGGGGCCGCCCTCAAGCCACGGATGACAGGTGCTAGCGCACCGCAACCCGGATCGTGCGGGACATCGAGGCGAGCCTGAGAGCGGTCGCTTCGAACCTGACGCGGAACGAGTAGGTGCCCTTCGTCGCTTTCGGCGTGAACACGTAGCCGTAGTACCAGGCACCTCCCGCAGCACCCGACATCGCGTAGGCAAGGCGCTTTGACGAATACGACCAGCGTCCGGAACCCGGCTTGCTCACCTCTACGACGACGGGATCGCCCACCGCGCCAGGCGTGAGGACTCCCGAGAGCACGACCTTGGAACCCCGCTTGGTGCTGGAAGCGCCTGCGTTGATCGTGACGGCGGTCGCCTTCGGATCCGACGACCGCAGGAGCGTGTTGATGCCCTTCAGGCGGTAGTACACCGTGCGCTGTGTCGCCGCATCAGTGATGCAGTCGTTGGCATCGGGCGTGCCGCTCGTGACGACTCCATCGCACTGCGGCAGCAGCGTGCCGGAGACCTCGGCCATGACGCCCTCGGCCCCACCGCCGGCCACTTGCCGGTCCAGCGCCGCGACCTGTGCAGCGAACGTCGAGTGCGAAGGACTGTTCGTCCAGACTCCGCTGGCCAGACCGGCCATGTAGGTCTGGAGGGCAGCGATGTTGCTACGAACGGTCGGGACCGGGTCGATGGCGCCGTAGACGACGATCGAGTCCGAGTCCACATACGGCCATCCGGCCTCGAGACTGTTGACAGCCGTCGTCCCCGCGGGCATCGGGTCGGCCTCGATCATGGTGGCCACGCGCGGCGAGTAGCCGGCGTTGTGGTCCGCGGAGGAGTTGTAGGGCCAGGCGACGACCTGGTTCGTGGCGGTCTTGCTCTGGTCCGGCGTACCGTTGATGACCTGCGGCGGCACGACGCGGAAGGGACCCTCGCCCTGGATCGTGTTCGTCAGGTCAAGATAGCCGGTCGCCATCCTGGAACCGTTGTACTCGGTGGCAAGGAGCATCTTCTGGCCGCCGACGACGTTGATCGGCGAGCCGGCGACGAGCCCCGCACATCCCGGCGCGGAGTAGTTGCACCACCCCTGCGACGGGTTGAGGGCCGTGTCTGCCTGCGTGTTGTAGTAGTAGTACTCGTCCGGATACGTGAAGTTGACCGGATAGACGCCCGGGATGGTGCTCGTCCCCGGCTGCAGCGGGAAGTACTGCTGGAAACCGTCCGGAGAGGTCACGGTTATCCGCGTCGCCGACTTCAGGATCCCGGCACTGGCGAGGAAGTCGGTCATTGTGACGCCCGAGTACGTCGCGTAGTAGTCGGTCGACTTGGTCCCGTTCATGAACATGAACTGGGTGTGCTGCGGCATAGCCTCGATCTCGGCGAGCGTGTAGACCCGCGCGGAGGCCGGGACTGCGGACGGGTTGTCCGAGGCATCGCCCGGGTAGGTCCCCGCGGCGATCTCAACGGCGCTGGAGTACCCGTCCCCATCGCTGTCAGCCTGGGCGATGGCCGTGAGGGCGCTCTGCGTGCGACCGGCGTTGAGATACGCCATCCCGTACGGGTTGAGAGTGGCCGTCGTCACGCTGGTGGCGCCGTAGGAGGAGACGTAGTGGCACCACATGCAGCTGCCGAGCGTGACCGTCTTCCCGCTCGAGACATAGCTGCCGCCCGAATGGCACAGCGCGCACGAGTCAAGCTTGCTTCCCACCGACGCCGGATAGGCGCCCCGGAAATTGACCGAGTCCGTGTCGCCCGCGTGGTTGTAGGCCGCGAAGGCCGGCGCCACCCCACCCAACCACATGGCCACGATCGCAGTGACGAACACACCGAGCATTACTCTTCGCCTTGTCACAAACGCCCCCTCTCCGTTGGGCACCGGCCCCCGGCCGGTGCGTCAGCATCGCTTCCCACTCTCCGGACCAGCCCCGCCGGAAAGCATCCGAGGGACGACCAGACCCTAAGCGATGACTTACTGTTGCATCGCTGAACATAGCACCGCACCTCAGACCAGTCCATCGCGGACCCTCGCCCGCCGCGCCAAACGGTCGCCACGCGTGTTGTCCTGCTACCTCACCGTCACTTTGATCGTGCTCGAGTGCGGCGAGGTCAGGTAGGCACCGCTGCCCGTGAAGCTGACGTAGAAGGTGTAGACGCCCTTCACCGTCGGCGTGTAGCGATACCACCAGCTCGAAGCGGAACCCGAAGCGTTGTAGGAGAGCCTGGCGGACGAGTAGGAGAAGTAGCCCTTGTTCGGCTTCCTCACCCACACGACGCACGCGAGGCCGTTGGCAGGTGCACCGTTCAGGCGGCCGGAGAGCACGAAGGGCTTCGGGAGGGACACGCTTCCAGGACTCGCGGAGATCGTCAGCGTCGTCTTGTGCGGGGTCACGATCGTGAACGCCACCTGGTGGGGGTTCTCGGAGTTGCCGGCCTTGTCCGTGGCCCACCAGCTCACGGTGTGAGGACCGAGTGGCAGAATGGTGACTGTCGTCGAGTACCCGCTGGGCGGCCCACCGTCGATCGAGTAGAAGCGACCGGACACCCCCGATAGCACATCCGTCGCAGTCAGCCCGAAGCTCGCCGATCCGCCGTACACCGCCTTGTCAGCGAGTCCCGACATCGAGCTCACAGGAGGCGACGAGTCGATCTTCAGGGTGACGCCGCTCGTGGCCTCGAGCTGCCCGAGTGCGTCCACCGACCAGTACGCGATCGTCGTGGTGCCCTCCGCGGAGACGAGCAGCGGAGCGGAACAGGTGGAAGTCGGGGAGTCGTTCATGCGGTAGAACGTCGTGAACGGCGGCGCCGTGCCGCTGGGCGTCAGCGAGATCTCCTCGGGGATCGTCGACCAGCCGACCGTGTTGCCCGACACGGTGGTCTCGGGCGATCCCGGGTTGGACATCAGGACCGTGCCCGCCCCTCCGACCGTCCAGACCGCTGCCGAGCCGTCGCCGCACACGCCGAGGAGATCGTTGATCTTCCCCGAGTTCTGCGTATGCCAAGTCTGGCCGCCGTCGACCGTCGCAGTGATCCTTCCGGCGGCGCCCACTGCCCACGCGTGCTCGGCATCGGTGCAGGCGAC
Source organism: uncultured Coriobacteriia bacterium (assembly GCA_903831865.1). Classification (GTDB taxonomy): domain Bacteria; phylum Actinomycetota; class Coriobacteriia; order Anaerosomatales; family PALSA-660; genus PALSA-660. The sequence continues at coordinate 14,098 of CAIKZH010000125.1, read as the reverse complement.
CGCGAACAGTGGGCTCGTCGTGCCCGAGTTCTGTGTCGTCCAGGTAGCGCCGCCGTCGGTGGTCGCAAGGATCTTTCCGTGGTAGCCCACCGCCCAGCCGTCGTCTTCATCGGCGAAAGCCACCCCGAAGAACACGGCGTGAGTGATGTCGTCGAGTCCGGACGTCTGCTGCGTCCAATTCGCGCCGCCGTCGCTCGTCGTCATGAATTCCGCCCAGTTGCCGACAGCCCAGCCGTGACTCGTATCCGGGAAGGCGACGGCGGTGATCCACTCAGCGGTGCCCGAGTCCTGCAAAGCCCAGTGCGCGCCACCGTCGCTTGTCGAGATGACGGTGCCGGCCTGCCCCGCCGCCCAGCCGTGGAGGTCGTCGTCCGCCAGCACCACGGAGTTCAGATTGAAGGTCGTCCCGGACGACCTGACCGTCCAGTGCGCACCACCGTCGCTGGTGGAGATCACAGTGCCGTCCGTGCCGACAGCCAGGCCGTGAAGCTGGTCGGGGAACGAGACGGAGTCGAGGAGCACGGTCGGCACGCCCGAGACCTGCGGGGCCCACGTGGCGCCACCGTCAACCGTATGAAGGATCGTCCCCTCGTGCCCGGTCGCCCAGCCGTGAGCCGCGTCCGGGAACGAGACGCTGCAGAGATCGGTGTCGGATCCCGAAGGCTTCGGCACCCACGCCCCCGCCGCGCAGGCCACGCCCGAGAACAGCGTCACCGTCGCGATCAGGACCACCGCGGCCAGAGCGATCGTGCACGACCTGCGTAGACGCCGCAACGACGCGACCACCGCTGCCTCCCCCTCCGGGACGACGGCCCACCGCGCGAGCCCGGGTACCCCACGGGATGTGGGGCCCGATCGTGTCTTCAGCACTGCGGGGCCCACTGGAGCGGATTCCCCAGCCCTAAGCCATGGCTTAGTGTCCGGGCTCGAACATATCACGGGGTCTGCGGCTGGTCTACGGCGCGCCGAGCACGCTGCCGATCTGCGTGAACACCGACGGCAGGACTGTGGCGTCCCCACCGGCCACCCAGCATTGGAGCGTCGTGCCTCCACGCGCCAAGAGGATCTCTGCGGTGGGCGTCGAGAGCACACTCCCGTCCGTGAGCAGCAGGGGCGCGTGCAGCCGCGCGGCCAGGGGGGCCGCTGCGAGAGCGTCCGCCGAGGCCGAGCCGGCTGCGATGAGGAAGCGGTCGGCGCGCGTCGACGGTGCGCACACACCTGCCTCACCGTCCAGGCCGAGCACGGCGAGGGCTGCGGCCGTCGAGTACCTGTCGGCGCCCGACACTCGGTGCCCGCCCGGCAGGGAGGCGAGGACCGGATCGGAGACTGTGGCCGGTCCCCCCGCGACGATCGTCCTAGTGACGCCGAGCGATGCGAGTTCACGCAGGGTCACTGCCGGCACCGACGTGCGCCGGACCAGGAGCAGCGGCGCGCCTCTTGCCGCGGCGACCGCCGAGGCGGCCAGCCCGTCAGCAGGTGCGTCGCCGGAGGCGACGAACGCCACGCGGCGCCTGCCTGCCGCCGCGACGACCTTGGCGGCCACTGCCGCCGCCGTGGAGTACCGATCCGGGCCCCACACGCGCGTAACGCTCGTGACCCGTCCCCGCCTCAACGACTTCATCACCGCGTTGGAAACGGATCCGGTCCCGCCGAGCACTATCACCTTCGTGACGCTGAGCCGTGCCAGCTCCGAGGCCACGACCGCCGGCACGCCGCGACTCGATACGAGGAGGAGCGGTGCCTTGTCGGCCGCGGCGAGGGAGGCGCCGGCAAGCGCGTCGGTCCCCGCCTCGCCGGAGGCGATCACCACCGTCTGCGACCCGTTCGGGAAGCCGGTCCGCGATATCGCCGCGGCGACGTCATACCTGGTCGGGCCCGAGAGCCTCGCCACCGATGTCGAGAAGTCGCGTCCGACGAAGCAGCTGGTCGGACTCCACAGGTAGACCTTGTGGCCGGGCGCGCCCGGGTCGTTGTCCCACTCGCTGAACAGCAGGCGCGGACCCGTCGCATCGTGGGACTGGACGATCTGAGGGTCGTTGTACAGGACTCCTCGATCGCGATCGGCCACGGCGATCGTGCGCGTGCGCTGCCAGGTCGCTCCGTTGTCGCCCGAGTGGAACAGGACGATGTCGCCGCCCCGGTAGTCGTAAGGGTCCGCCGGGACGTAGCTGGCGGGCGCGCCCACCGTCAGGTAGGCGTCGATGCCGGAGTCCGTGTACTCGATGGTGCCGCTGTCCATCAGGAAGTCGGTGCGGGCGATGGTGGAGGTCATCCACGCGGCGCCGTCCCATCTCGCGAACACCCACCGCAGCTTGTCGGGACCGTACTGCGCGCCGCCGCTCACGAAGATGAGACCGGCGTGTCCCGCCCCGTCGTCGGCGGCCACTCCCCCGTCCTGCCATGCGTCCGGCCCCACCGGGACCGAGCAGTCGTTCCCGGGAGAACTCAGGATGGCCAGGGTCAGCGGGGCGCCGGCGGTGCCGACAACATCCCCTGCGGCATCCTTCCAGCGTCCGCTCGCCGGATCGAGCCACGCGTAGTAGACGCCGGTGCGAGCGAGGGGGTTCGGCGTCGTGCCGTCCTGCGTCACTGTGATCATGTGCACGACGCCGCCGGTCCCCGGCTCGAAGTGCACGTACCAGTTGGTGAGCGGCGTCGACGCGAGCACGGGGACCGGCGACGTCCACGTGAGACCGCCGTCAGTGGAGGTCGCGTGCCACCAGCCGTTGTTGGCGAGCACGGCCGCACTCAGTCGCGCACCGTGCCCGCGGAAGAACATGTGCGTCACGCCCGTGTCGTCGGTGAAGACCTGAGGGTAGGTGACGAGGCCGAACTGCGCAGTCTGGGTCGTCCATGTCGAGATGTCGGTCAGTGGAGCCGCCGCTTCCAGCCAGTCCGACCCGTGGGCTCCCCAGAAGATCGAGAGCCGACCGTTCGTGGCGTCCGTGAGCAGAGCAGGGGCGCCGTGCGAGTCGTTCGGGTCCGCGCTGCCGACCAGCGGATCAGGACCGACCCTATACGGCCCGACGACCGCGCCGCCGTCGGGGATCGCCGCCACACACGGGGCCAGCCCGAATCCCTGGAACGCGATGTAGACGGTGGAGCCCGAGCGAACCGCCTCCGGGTGGATGACCATGTCCTCATAGACGGCCTGCCCCGACGCGTTGCCCTCGACATAGTCCGCCCGCCAACCGGCCAACGCGGGCGCCGCGGGCAGCAGCAGCAGGGCGACGAGCAGTGAGGCGAAGGCGAGTCTCCGGCGCAGGGCGAGGACGCGGAAGGGTCTGAGGACGAACTCGTTCACGCACGGACCTCCTGAAGCGGGCACCGACGCCGAGTGCACATCCTACCCGACGCGGTACAGCCGCCACGCTCAGGCGTCAGTCCGCGACCGCCGAGCGGTCCAGAACGTCGAGCACCATGGCCACAGCGGGCCGCCTGTCCGCTCCGGCGAGGTCGAGCAACCGTGCCGCCGAGGTGCTTTCGCCGCCGCCCCTGCGGGCCAACGTCTCCTTCAGAGACTCGCGAGCCGCTGAGCCCGGAGCCGCGAGGCCGCCGCAGCCCCACACGACCCGGTCTCCGGGCAGGAGCAGGTCGGTGCGCGACGCGATGGCAGTGCCGGGTGCCGCGCCGAGCGGCAACAGCCCTGCGTCCTCCACCACCATGCGCCCGTCCGAGCGGAGTGTGGCCATGAGCGACTCGCCCCCCTGGTGCGACTGAAGCACCGTGCAATCGCGCTGAAGCAGCGCGACCGTCGCGGAGGTCCAGCACACACCCGGACTGTCCCCGGAGATCCTCGCGCGGAGAGTCGCCACCGCGCCGTCCAGGCCCTCTCCCCGCTCCACCGCGCCACGCAGCGCCGTCCTGGCGAGGGCCGCCTGCGCGCTGGCCCCCCCGACGGAGGAACCGATGGTCCCCAGCAGGAGCCCGATCGAACCGTCGTCACCGTAGGGGAAGATGTCCCAGAAGACCGCCCAGAGCTCACCGGCGAGTCCCATGTTCCACGCGACAGACAGGCGGGCGATCGATCCGCCACCCCAGGGAACGGCGATCGCAGGCGCGAGCGCGCCTCCGTCTTTGACCAGGAAGCTCGCCGTCACCGGACCATGGGCGGCTGGGAGCGGATCGGGGACGGCGACCGTCGGCGACGACACGGCGACCGTCGACGTCGGGCGCGACTGCTCGGGCAGCGACGGGGCCACACCGTCTGCGACCTCATGGAATGTGCTCACCGCCAGTGCGACGGCGAGGGCGAGTCCTTCCAGGCGCGCGCGCTCCTGCGCCCCGAACTCGTGGGGCACGGGCCAGTCCATGCCGAGCGCTCCGAATACGCCGCCATGCACGATCAGGGGCAGTGTCGCGTGCGCCTGCCGGCCCACGGAGAGCCTCCAGCGACCGACCCCGTCGATCTGATCGAGCCCGCCGTTGCGGAGCCCGTGAGTGTCCTCGACGAACTGCGAGCGGCCCTCGCTGACCACACGCGCAGCTGGTGACCCCGCATCCAACGGAAGCGAGGGCATGTCCAGCGCCAGTACCGAGTGGCGGCTCGAATCGGCCAGGAGTCTCAGGACGCGCGCGCCGCCGTCTCCCTCGACAACGTACAGGCGGGCACACTCAAGATCGAGCGAGCTCGTCAGGACGTCGACGATGGTGTCCGCGACCGCGGCGAGCTCGGACCCCTGCGCAGCCGCGGCGAAGATGCCCACGTAAGCGCGTGCCGCGGCGAGAGGGGAACCTCCGCCGTCCGTGGCGTCTATGCGCTCCTCGCGTTCCCGCATCGAGTCCCCACGTGCCTTTCTTCCCTCGACCGGCGCGTGCCCTTTGGACGGCGCGAGACCGGGTGCGCAATGCGTATCCCCCAAGCGGACTCAACGCCCGCTCCAGGGCTCACTTCCTAGGTATCGGCACGCCGAGACCGGCGCGAGACCTCCGGCACCGCCGATAGTGCAGGCGGCCCGACCCCAGGATCAGCCGGAGGTCGTCGACGTGCTGGTCTTGGAGGCGGGGACGGTCGTGTGACGGTACGTCCTCCAGCCGGTCTTCGGGCCGGCGACGCCATCGACGACGGCCCACACGCGCCACCTGCGCAGGCTCGTGAGGACGCGGACGCTGTAACTCGTCGAATGGATCCCCGTGAGGGTCTGGAGGTCTCCCCACGACCCCCCGGAGAGAGTCTCTATCTGGAAGGAGTAGCGGACGGTCCCGCCAGCGGACGGGGTCACCTTCGACCACGTGAGGTCGACATGGCTGGTCGAGATGTGTTGACCATCGGACGGAGAGATCTGTTTCGGCGTCGCTGACACGGTCTTGGGCGGCGTGGTGGGCGTGGTGGTCACTGCCGGCTCGGTCGCGATCTGTGTGGGAGTCGCCTCCGTGGGAGTCTGCGAAGGAACGACTGACTGCGTCTGGGTCGCGACCGGCGCCTTCGTCTGGCTCACGGACCTCGCTCCCACCCCGCGCCCGATCGAGAAGCCCAGGACCAGTCCCACGATGAGCATGAACGCGGCGACGACCGCCAGGGTGATCGCGTAACGCTGGTTGCGACTCAACCCGCTGGGCTCGCGACGGCGCCCGCTCGGGCGCGTTCTCGCGGGGACCTGCTCGTCCATGTCGTCCCAATCATCCACGATGTGGCCGCCTCCCTGGCAGTCAGGTTCATCGTCACCACCGGTAAACCCTACCACTTGAGCGCGTCGACGTGGCCTTCAACGGCCAGACCCGCCCCGGCCCGGCGCATTCGGGTCGGGCGCCATATCCGTCGATCCGAACCCGACTCGCCGCCCGTCCGCGTGGGTATGCCCCAGATGTCGACGCACGTCACACGCCGCCGAGCGCGGCGATGGAGCCGAGAGGAAGTGGGTCAATATGCCGAACAGGGCGCACTCCACCGAAGCGAGCACCGCATCGGTCATCAAGGTGCTCAATGAACTGCGGGCCCGTGAGCTCGCCGTGATCATGCAGTACATGCGGCACCACTACATCGTCACGGGATCCGACGGCCTCGCGCTTGCCGGCGAGTTCAAGGAGACAGCTGTCACCGAGATGAAGCACGCGGAGTCACTCGCTGAGCGGATCGACTTCCTCGGCGGCGATCCCACCACGAAGCCGGACGCGATCCGCACGGGAGACAGCACCCTCGCGGCGATGGCAGAGGCCGACCTCGCGGCCGAGAACGACGCCGTGATGCTCTACAACGACGCCATCGCCACGGTCGGCGCTCTCGGCGATGTCACGACGCGACGGTTGCTCGAGGACATCCTCGCCGACGAGGAAGAGCACGTGGGAACCTTCCGCCGCATGCTGGGACGCTGACCTTCCCGTCCAACTTGAAATGGTGCACCCCCGACGGGCCACGCCCGCCGGGGGTGCGGCGTCACTGGGCGTTCGCACGTCTCACGAGACGCGCGATCGAATGGCGCGCGACCTCGCGGACGTAGCGGACCGGGTCCTTGACGCTGACTCGGGCCAGCGCGTCGGTGACGACCGGACCCGCGACCCGACCGAGCGAAGCAGCGGCGTCGCCCCGGACGAGAGGCTCGTCGTCGACGAGAGCCACGAGGAGCGGCTCCACCGCACATCCTCCCAGCGCGCCTCCCAGCGCCCGGACCGCGAGTACCCGGAGTCCGGGATCGGTGGAGCGGAGTTGCGTCACGACAGCCTCGCTCGCCGTCTTCAGGAAGACCGCGTCGTGAGGACCCGACAGGGCAGCAAGCGAGGCGGCGCAGACACACGGATCGGGATCGTGGGCCGCGGCGCGCAGACCTCGCGCAGCGCTCGCGTTGTCGATCGACCCCAGGCCAGAGGCCCCGGCGGCGCGCGCCAGAGGCTCGGGCCGGTGGAGCAGGCCCACGAGCGCGTCGACACATCTCTGATCGCCGCGCGCATCGAGCTCCACGGACGCCTCGGACACCGTCTCAGGCTCCGCGGCGAGCGTCGTGTGCGCCGGGTCCCGGTCCGACCCGGGGCCATGGGACGCGGTGCGCATGCCTTGGCCCCCTGTCGTGCATCGTCGGCTCGTCAACGCGACACCACTGTTGTTCTGCACGGGGCGCCGCACTCCTGCCGCGACGGGCCCGCAGGACCGCGCGACACCCCACGCTGGGCGGGGTTCGGGGGTCGGCCGCCGTCGTCAGGGAGTGGGCGTCGCCTCGTCCGTTCCGGGATCCGCGGGCACCGGTCCGGCACCCGGCTGCCCCGTGGACTCGCCTGCGCGCCGGTCCGCGCGCAGGTAGAAGGGCGCCGCCATCAGCGCAAGCACGGTGCCCAGCCCCCACGCGACCGGGATCGACGCCTGCTGGGCGATGTAGCCGAGGGCGGGCTGCCCCGCGCTGCCTCCGACGTCGCCGAAGAAGGCGTCGACAGACAAGACCGTCGCACGCTGCGAGGACGGGATCTGCTCGTTGATGAAGCCCTGGCGGATCGGCCCGCCGGCGCCGAAGAGGAACCCGTTCAGGACCCACATCGAGGCAGCAAGCAGAAGGGTCGGGACGCCGCGCGAGGCGACCGGCGTGAACAAACCGACGGCCGCGATTCCGAAGCCCAATGCCGCCTGAACGACCGTGAACAGAGCGAGGATACGGCCCGCACGTCGTCTGCCCTTGGGTCCGTTCATGATCCGGCGCACGGCAAGGTTTCCGAGAAAGCCCGTGGCCGACACCGCGGCGGTGATCACCGACACGACCCAGTAGGCATTGGGCGAGCGCAGGAGTTCCAGCCAGTACGCCTGGCCCACGTAGAAGCTGAAGATGCCGAACAGCCCGCTCAGGAAGGAGGTCCATAGCAGCGGTCTGACCACGGGGTGCCGCCAGCCGTATCGCAGCCCGGTGACGAAGATCCGGCGAGTCTCCTCGCCGAAGCGCGACACCGTGAGTCGGCTGCGTTTGAACCCGAGGTCCTTCATGAAGACCGCCACGGCGATGAGCGCCACTCCGAGCAGGGCAGACCTCACCAGGTACGGGACGCTCAGATTGAGAGTGCTCGCGAGCACGCCGCCGATGATGGTCCCGCCGAGCAGCGCAGGGAAGGTCACCATCCCCCCCCATGCGAAGACCTGCTCGAGGGGGCCCTCCCACCCGACGAACGCGAGCGCATCGACGAGCCACGCGTCGACCGTCCCCACTTGGAACGTGAAGCCGAGCCCCAGGAACACGCTCGCCGCCATGAAGACGCCGATGCCCCAATGGAACTGGGCGGCGCCGACGTAGAGGAGTGTAGAGACGAGGATCGTGCCCATCCCAAGAAGCAGGGCCAGCTTCCGCCCTATCGTGTCGGCGACCACACCTGTCGGGACCTCGAAGATTATCTGCCCCACGGTGAAGGTCGTGTTCACGAGCAGCACCTGGAACAGTCCGAGGTGAGCGACCCTCAGCAGGAAGAGCGTGTTGATGCCCCAGATCACGGACGAGGCGAGGATATAGAGCGTGGTCGTGCCGAGGTAGACGCCGATCACCCGGCGTTGCGGGGCCGTGCGTGTCATGCGGTCGCCTCCATCGCGGCCGGGAGCGTGGCCTTCGAAGCCACGCCGGTGAGCGTCTCCGAGATGTCCCAAAGACGTCGGGCCGCGTCCTCGCTGTAGGACACGGGAGAGCTCGACCGCGGACGGCACTCGACGAAGTACTCGCCCGTGAGGCCCGCGACATCAGTCGAGGAGGCGACGTACACGCTCGTCCGCGCTCCAAGCTCGGCAGAGACGAGGAACGGCCGGGCCAGCGCCCAGCCGATGCTGAAAGCGCCCGCCTCTCTCCCCCAGCGGGTCCGTACCCCGCCCGGGTGGACCGCGTTGGACGTCACGCCCGTACCTGCGAGCCGACGAGCGAGCTCATACGCGAACAACACGTTCGCGAGCTTGGCCTGCGCGTAGGTCCGGTACGGGTTGTACGCACGACGCCGCGTGAGGTCGTCGAAGTCGATCCCCGCCCAGGCCGACTCGTGCGCGTTGCTCGAGACCGTCACAACCCGCGCCTCTCGTGCAGCGAGCAGGAGCGGGAGCAGCTCGCTCGTGAGGAGGAAGTGCGCCAGGTGGTCGACCTGAAAGGTGGTCTCGTTGCCGTCCTCGGTGATGACGCGCCGCCCGTTGATGAGACCCGCGTTGTTCACGAGGATGTCGAGGCGGTCGTGGCGCGCGCGGATCGTCGCACACATGGCGCGGACCTGGCTCAGTGACGCGAAGTCCGCCATGGCGGCCTCGGGTGGCGGGCCGCCGGTGGATGCGACGCGAGCGACCGCACCGTCGATCCTGCCACGGTCGCGCCCGTGCACGACCACGACCGCTCCCATCTCGGCGAGCCGTTCGGCCGTGACAAGCCCGATGCCGCTCGTGGCTCCCGTGACGAGCGCCACCTTGCCTTCCAACGGACGGGTCTGCATCGCGCTCCTCGAAAGGGTGCGGGCGTACACTCGATGGATAGAAGTTATCCAAACTTGGTTCAGCGGAGACAGGGGCACGAGGCACATGCGGTCGGAGGATATGGTGGCCCGTGTGCCGAAGGTCGAACTGCACGTGCACCTCGAGGGCACCCTCGAGCCCGAACACGCCTTCGCGTTGGGCCAGCGCAACGGCGTCGCGCTCCCCTACGCCTCCGCGGGTCAGATGCGGGACGCCTACCGCTTCAGCGACCTGCGTTCGTTCCTCGACGTCTACTACCGTGCGTGCTCGGTGCTCGCGACCGAGCGAGACTTCTTCGACCTCACGTGGGCCTATCTGGAGCGGGCCGCCAGCGACGGGGTGCGGCACGTCGAGCCGTTCTTCGACCCGCAGACCCATCTCGCGAGGGGCGTGTCGATGAAGGCCGTCGTCGGTGGCATCAGCGCCGCGCTCGAGGAAGGACGCGGCAGCCTTGGCATCAGCTCCCGGCTGATCATGTGCTTCCTGCGCGACGAAGGCGCGGCCTCGGCCGCCGAGGTCCTCGACGTCGCCATCGAGGTGGGACGCGGAAGGATCGCGGGGGTCGGGCTCGATTCGGCGGAGGTCGGCTTCCCGCCGGGACTCTTCGCGGAGGTCTTCCGGCGCGCTCGCACAGCCGGTCTGCACCGGGTCGCCCATGCCGGGGAGGAGGGGCCTGCCTCGTACATCACGGACGCTCTCGACACACTGGGCGCCGAGCGCATCGACCACGGGGTCCGTTGTCTGGACGACCCGGACCTGGTCCGGCGGCTCGTCCGAGACCGGGTGTGCCTCACCGTCTGTCCAAAGAGCAACGTGTCTTTGAGGGTGGTCGACCGGATGGAGGACCATCCGCTGCGACGCATGCTGGACGCGGGCCTCGCCGTCTGCGTGAACTCCGACGACCCTGCGTACTTCGGCGGCTATGTCGCCGACAACTATCGGGCCGTCTGCAGCGCGCTCGATCTGGATCCTGACGAGGTGGTCACCCTTGCGCGCAACGCGATCGAGGGTTCCTTCGCCGAGGAGGCGCGCAAGGAGGAACTGCGTCGCGAACTCGCCGCGGTCGCGAGCTAGATCCGAGCGAACCTGCGCCTCACGCCAAGGGCGTTGACGGCCACGACGACGGTGGAGACCGTCATCAGGGCCGCGCCTGCGGCAGGGCTCAGCACGATGCCGAAGCCGACAAACACGCCGGCCGCGAGCGGGAGCGCGATCACGTTGTACGCGGTCGCCCACACGAGGTTCGCGTTCATGGTCCGGTATGCGGCACGCGCGAGCCGGATGGCCCCGACGACATCGAGCGGATCGCTGCGGACGAGCACGATGTCCGCGCTCTCGATGGCCACGTCGGTCCCGCCGCCCACCGCGATGCCGACCGGCGCCTCGACGAGTGCGAGGGCGTCGTTGACGCCATCTCCGACCATCGCCACGATCTCGCCGTTCTCGGCCTCGTGCCGTACGACGAGCGCCTTGCCCGGCGGGTCCACCGCGCAGTAGTAGCGCTTGATCCCCAGGGTCACGGTGACGTCCCGGGCGACCTCGAACCGGTCACCGGTGATCATCACCGGCTCGACGCCCATGGCTTTCAAAGCGCACACCGCCGGCTCGGACTCCGGACGGACCGTGTCGGCCACCCGGATCGTCCCGACGATCCTTCCGTCGACCACGACCACCACCCTGGTGCTCACGTCGTCCGCGGGCGTCTCCGGGAGGTCCGGCAGCCTTCGCGCGCGCGCCTGGTCCTCGCCGAAGAGATCGACGAAGTGCCCGTTCACCTGGCCGGTGACTCCCTGGCCAACGAGCTCAGAAAAGGCGCCGACCGGCAGGCGCCTGTCCGTCGCCGCTGCGATGGCCCGAGCCACCGGATGCTCCGAGAGCGCCTCGAGCGACGCCGCGAGCGCCAGGACCTCCTCGGGTTCCATGACGCCCCGGCCCTCCACGCCCAGAACGCTGAAGTGGCCGTTGGTGAGGGTGCCCGTCTTGTCGAAGAGCACCTTGTCGACCTTCGCGAGGCTCTCGAAAGCGAGACGGTCGCGGACAAGGATCCCGTTGCGCGCGCCGAGCGAGGCCGAGACGGCCACGACAAGGGGCACCGCGAGCCCGAGCGCGTGAGGACACGCGGTGACCATGACCGTCACGGCGCGCTGGAGCGCGAAGACCCAGCCCGCTGCCAGCACCCGCCACCAGACGAAGAAGGTCACGGCCGCACCCGCGATCGCGATCAGCGCCAACCAGCGTGCGGCGCGGTCGGCCACGTCCTGGGCGAACGAGTGCGACTCCTGCGCGACTCGGACGAGACCTGCCACCCGCTCCACGTAGGCGTCCGCCCCGGTCGCCTCCACCCGAACGGTCAGCGCCCCGGACCCGTTGAGGGACCCGCCCACGACCTTGTCTCCCACGCCTCGCGACTGGGGCGCGCTCTCCCCCGTGAGAAGGGACTCGTCGAGTTCCGACGCTCCCTCGGTCACCTCGCCGTCGGCCGGCACCTTCTCTCCCGGGCGCACCGTCACGACGTCCCCGGCCACAAGGCTCGCAAGCGCGACGTCCTCCTCGCCGCTCTCGCCTCTCCGGTGCGCCACCGCGGGCAGCAACGCAGCGAGAGCCTCGACGGCGCCGGATGCATGCTCGACGGACGCGGTCTCTATCCAGTGCCCGAGCAGCATCACGTCGATCAGGGTGGCGAGTTCCAGGAAGAACGGCCCCGACCCCACGCCGAACAGCGTTGCGGCGCTGTAGGCGAACGCGACGGTGATCGCGAGCGCGACGAGCGTCATCATGCCCGGCGAGCGGCGTCGCATCTCGGAGACGAGACCCGCGAGGAAGGGCCAACCCCCGTAGGCGAAGATGGCGGCCGCAAGCGCGAACTGCAGCCACGACGAATGTGCGGCAGTCAGCCCGGCCATCCTCATGAGAGGCAGCGCAGGATCTGCAGCCACCAGGGGAACCGTCAGGCCCAGACACCACCAGAAGCGGCGCCGGAAGGCCCGGGACGGGTGGTCAGCGCCCATCGTGCGACCGGATGCCGTGGAGCACATCGAGGATCGCGCAGCTCGCCTCGAGGCAGGAGACCGCCTGGAACGCGTCCTCCAGCGACTCGCCGCGGGCGAACGGCCCGTGCGCGCGGAGGACGGCCACTCGGCGATCCACCAGCGCGGCCGCCAGCTTCGTGGCGGCTTCCTGAGACCCGACGGTCGTGGCACTGACGACGACGGGCACGTCGACGAGGCGCAGCTTCGACTCTGAATCCACGGGCACGATCACGTCGTCTACGAATGAGCGTGCGATCGTATGGATGCAGTGCGCGTGCACGATCGCACGCGCGCCGGTGGCCGCGTAGATCGCGCGATGCACCACCAGCTCCACCGAACAGTCCGCGTCACGCGGATCGCCACACTCCGTGAGTGACGTCTCGATGAGATCGTCGGGCGCCAGATGGCCGATCATCGACCCGGTCCGAGTGATGAGGATGCGATCCTCACCGAGCCGAGCCGACAGGTTGCCTCCGTGACTCGAGACCGCGCCGGAGGCGTACAGGTCGCACCCCACGCGCGCGAACTGCTCGTACATCGTCCCCCCCAGCGCCGGCTTCACCTGCGCAAGGGAGTCTAGCACCGCCCCGCGGGCGTCGCCGTCGCGCCGCGGCTACCGGCTCCAGGTCGTCCCGGCCATCGCTGCCGCGGGGCGCTCCGGGGCGCCCACACGCCACCGCACGAGAGTGTCAGAGATCGTGACCGGGTCCGTGCGGCCTTCGTCGTAGAGAACGGTCAACAGACCGAGCGAACGCACGACGATCACTCCGGCCACGCCACGCAGCTGCTCGATCATCCGTGCGAGCCTGGTGACCTTGGCGCCGGCTCCCGGCGCTGCTACCTGGAAATGCGCGATCCTCATGGCCTCGTCCTCTCGATCGTCTCGGCGAGCGGGCTGCGACTCCGAGACTAGGACCGCGCGATGACGGACGCGTTGTGACGAGGTGGAGAAGTCGTGAAGTCGCGGTGAGCGAGCGGGCGCAGTCCAGCCGCCCAGACGCGATCGGCGAGACGACGATGACGACGAAGCGCCGCGACCAGGCGTGCGACCCGTTCGTTACGGCCGTCTGCGGATATCAGACACGCCTGCGGCACCGCTGACCACCTCTCGATCTCCTCGGATCGACGCATCCGGTCTCAGATGCAGTAGGCGGGAGCGAGTCGCGCGTCCAACTCTCCTTGACGGACGGCGAGATCGGCGAGGGTGACGCTGTCGAGACTGTCCCCAAGAGAGTCGGCCGCTCGTTCCCACATCTCAGTCACCGCCGAACCTGTCGCGTGCGGGATGTCGAGGACGTAGCCCTCGATCGCCCGGGTGACCTGCCCCACCGTGATCTTGTCGGCGGGACGAGCCAAGGCGCATCCACCGCCCGCGCCGCGCCGGCAGTCCACGAGAGACGCGTGAGCCAGGACGGTGAGCTGCTGCTCGACGAAACGACGGGGCAGCCCCATCGCGTCAGCGACGTCTCCCGCCGCGATGCGGGAGCCTTGGGGCCGCCCCGCGAGCGCGATGAGCGCTCGCAGGGCGTAATCCAGCCGGCTGGAGACCCTCACGCGCCGTACCCCTCCCAAAGGGGGGTCGACAGATAGCGCTCCCCCGTGTCCGGAGCGACAGTCACGATGACCTTGCCGGCCGCCTCGGGCCGCGCGGCCAGCCGAAGCGCCGCCACCACGTTGGCGCCCG
>CAIKZH010000124.1 GCA_903831865.1 uncultured Coriobacteriia bacterium | reverse complement strand
TCCCGCACTGAAAAGGAGACTGGATGCACCGCCCCGCGCGCCCGCCGCATACGCGGCGGGCGAAGCTTCCCACGATGCGTGACACGGCGCCTTCTCGGCGTCGTTCACTGCTCGCGCGCGGCGTGTCGGTCACCTCCGGCACCATGGCATCGGATGCGCTGTGAGCGGGCCGGCCATCTCCTCTTCCGCCGCCACGCACGGCGCTCGTGAGGGACTCATGAACACGCGTGACACGACCATCCCCGTGACCGCGGCGGTCCTCGCCGGAGGGCGTTTCGCGCGGCCGGGCGACGAGAAGGTCGACCTCACATGCGGCGGCCGGACGCTCCTCGCTCGCACCATCGAGGCGCTTCGCGGGCTGTGCGCGCACGTCGTCATCGTGACCAATCGGACCGACGAGCCACGCGCTGCGGGAGTGCCGGACGACGTGCCTGTGCTGAGCGACGGTGACCACCACCAGGGGCCCCTCGGCGAACTTGCGGCGGCACTCGAGCAGAGTGAGGACGAGTGGGTGCTGGCTGTGACCGGAGACAGGGCGGAGATCGATCCCGCGCTGCTGCGGGCCCTGTGGGCCGGGCGCGACGGCGCCCAGGTCGTCGTGCCGGTGACGGACCAGGGCCTCGAGCCCCTGTTCGCGCTCTATCGTCGTGACTGCGCTGCTGCCGCGCGACAAGTCCTTGCCACGGGCCGCAGGCGGGTCGTGGCGATGTATGCCGACCTCGATGTGATCGAGGTGTCGGCCGACGGACTCGGCATCGTGTCGCACGGTCCGGCCGAGACCGCGGACGTACCCTCCGGCGACATCGCCGCGCCTCTGGACGACTCTCCCGCGGTCGTCGTGGCCACCACACGCCACGAGGGCCGGATGCCCGTGGAGCGCCCCATCACCATCTACATGAACGACGTCGAGGTCGCCACGACCCAGGCCACGCCCGAGGATCTCGAGGAGCTGGCGACCGGCTTCCTCGTCTCCGAAGGCCTGCTCACAAGGCGTGATCTGCTGCGCTCGGCGTCGTCGGATCGCAAGCGCGGGCTCGTCTATGTCGAGACCGACGAGGAAGTCCCTGACGAACTCACCTACCGCCGCCGCTACATCACATCGGGATGCGGCAAGGGGATCACGTTCTCATCCGTGGGGCATGCGAAGGACCTCGCGAAGGTGGTCGGCGATCTCACGGTGGAGGCGCGCGACATCCAGCGTTGGATGCGCGAGATGAACCAGCGCTCCGACAAGTACCAGGATACCGGCGGGATGCAAGGGTGCGCTCTGGCCCGTGACGGCGAGGTCGTCTTCGTCCGCGAGGACGTGGGGCGCCACAACGCCGTCGACAAGCTCCTCGGCCGGGCGTGGCTGGACAGGGTGCGGACCGAGGACGCGGTCCTGCTCTCCACCGGACGGATATCGTACGAGATGGCCGTCAAGGCCGCGAAGGCGCGGATTCCCATCGTCGTGAGCAAGAGCGCGGTGACGGACCTCGCCGCGGAGATCGCCGGCGAGCTCGGTATCACCGTGGCCGGCTACGCGCGCGGTGGCACCATGTCCATCTACACGCACCCGCACAGGGTGCGTCAGGACCCGGAGGACGCAGACTCATGATCCCGGTCGAAGAGGCCCAGTCCCTTGTGCTCGCTCGTATCCACCGCCTCGAACCCGAGACGGTGAGCGTCCTCGACGCCCTCGGGTGCGTGCTCGCCGCCGACATCATCTCCGACATCGACGTGGCGCCGTTCGACAACTCCGCCATGGACGGCTACGCGGTGCGGGCGAACGACACCGAAGGAGCGAGCGACGGCTCACCCGTGGTGCTCCGGGTGCTGGAGCACATCGCCGCGGGGATGGTCCCTCAGCGCGAGCTCGGCCCCGGCGAGGTCTCACGCATCATGACCGGCGCGCCGGTGCCTGCGGGGGCCGACGCAGTGGTCATGGTCGAGTCCACGGAGGGCATCGAGAACGCCGGTGGCACCGGAGGCACCGTGGCCATCAAGGCGCCCGCCGCCCTGGGCGACCACATCCGGCGGGCCGGTGAGGAGATGCTCGCCGGCGACGTCGCGCTGCGTTGCGGCGAGATCGTCGGCGCGGCCGGCATCGGCCTGCTCGCCGCGCTCGGGCGACCCACCGTGGAGGTCTATCGCCGGCCGCGCGTGGCGATCGTCTCGACCGGCGACGAGCTCGTCGACATCACGGAGCGGCCGGGACCCGGCAAGATCCGCAACGCCAACTCCTACGCGTTGAGCGCGCAGGTACTTCTCGCCGGCGGGGTGCCTCACGTGCTGGGCGTCGCCCGTGACAACGTCGCCGACACGAAGGCGATCCTCTCAAGGGCGCCGGAGTTCGATCTGATGGTGAGCACGGGCGGGGTCAGCATGGGCGACTTCGACGTCGTGAAGGACGTCCTGGCCGAGATCGGCGACGTCGACTTCTGGAAGGTCGCCATGCGCCCGGGAGCGCCGCAGACCTATGGCACCATCGGCCCGACCCCGTTCTTCGGCCTGCCGGGCAACCCGACGTCGACGATGGTCGGCTTCGAGCTGTTCGTGCGCCCCTCCATCCGCAAGATGCGCGGGTTCACGGCGCTCGCGCGGCCGCGCGTGATGGCCAGGCTCGCGACGGACGTGCGAAAGAAGTCCGACCGCCGCTACTTCCTGCGTGGCGTGTTGGAGCCGGCCGCGGCTCCGCGTGCTGAGGCACGCTATGATGTGCGACTCGCCGGAAGCCAGTCTTCCGCGATGCTCACCGCCATGCACCGCGCCAACTGTCTGGTATCCCTGCCGGAGCACGAGTCCGCAGTCGCGGCCGGCAGCATCGTCGAATGCATCCGCCTTGACCAAGAGGAGGGCACGGTATGAGCAGCACCGAACCCAAGCAACTGGATCCGCGCTGGACCGGCAAGGTCACCGACGCCATGAAGGACGCCATCAGGGCGAAGGCCGTCGACGGCAAGATCACGTGCGCCGTACTGCGCAAGTTCGCCGAGGACAACGGAGTCGACTACATCGTCGCCGGTACGGCGGCCGATCTCGCCGGCGTGCGGGTCCACAACTGCGGTCTCGGGTGCTTCTGAGCCCGGGGCAGTCGCAGCGTGTCGAGCGAGGAGGAGCCGGTGGACTCGATGTCCGTGCATGAGATGCCAGTCGTGTCCGTCGTCGGCAAGTCGGACTCGGGCAAGACGACGCTCATGGAAGGACTGATCCGCGAGCTCACGGCGCGAGGCAGGCGCGTGGCGACGGTGAAGAACCACATCCATGAGGTCGACGTCGACATACCCGGCAAGGACTCATGGCGCCACGCCCACGCGGGCGCCGTCACGGCCATGATCTCCGCGCCGACCCAGTTCGTCGTGGTGAGACGGATAGACCGCGAGCGCACGATCGAGGAACTCGTCGAGGCCGCAGGAGACGCGGATATCCTTCTCACCGAAGGGTTCAAGCGCTCGGGCAGCGTTCGCATCGAGATCTCCCGGCGTGCTCGCTCCGACGAGCTGACGAGCGACCCCGCAACGCTGTTCGCGCTCGTGACCGACAATGGCGACCTGGTCGCCGAAGGAGTGCCGCGTTTCGCTCTCGACGACATCGCGGGATTGGCCGACTTGATCGAGAGCACGTTCCTTTAGAAAGGGCGATGGGTGATCCCATGGCAGTCGACCGCTTCGGACGACGAATAGACTATCTGCGCATCTCGGTCACCGACCGCTGCAACCTGCGCTGCATCTACTGCATGCCCGCGGAGGGTGTTGCCTGGCGCTCTCACGAGGAGGTCCTCTCCTTCGAGGAGATAGAGCGCTTCGCCGCCGTCGCCGTCGAGGAGGGTATCAGCAAGATCCGGCTCACAGGCGGGGAACCGCTCGTGCGCCGCGGCATCATCGACCACATCGGGCGCCTGCGGGCGATCACAGGACTCGAGGCCATCGCGCTGACCACCAACGGCACACTCCTGCCGAAGATGGCGCCGGCGCTGGCCGAGGCGGGACTGACGCGAGTCAACATCTCGCTCGACTCCCTCAACCCCGACGTCTACACCCACGTCACGCGAGGCGGCAGGCTGGAGGACGCGCTGGCGGGCGTGGACGCGGCCTTCGCCGCGGGGATGGGGCCGGTCAAGATCAACTGCGTCGTGGTGCGCTCGCTGGACCAGGATCTCTTCGCGTTCGCGAGCATGACGCTCGAGCGGCCGGTGCACGTGCGCTTCATCGAGTACATGCCGGTGGGCGGGGAGAGCGAGCCCACTCCCGGCGGGAGCTGCGCGTCCGACACGACAGCCGGGGACTGGACCGAGGCGGACCACGTTCCCAGCGACGAGACGCTGGCGACACTCATCGCCGAGGGGCTCGCGGCCGGCTACGGCGAGCTTGAGGCGGTCCCGCGGGGCGAGGCCCCGGGCGGATGGGGTCCCGCCAGCTACTACCGTTTCCCGGGTGCGCTGGGCACCATCGGCGTGATCTCGCCGCTCTCCCACCACTTCTGCGGCGAGTGCAACCGCCTGCGGCTCACCGCGGACGGCAAGCTGCGCATGTGCCTGTTCTCCGACGACGAGCTCGATGTCCGGGACGTGCTGCGCAGCGGCAGTGAGCAGGATCTTCACGATGTCATCCGCAAGGCGCTGGCGTCCAAACCCGAGTCGCACAACATGCGCATCGGCACGCTGCGTCGCATGTCGCAGATAGGGGGCTGAGTGTGGACAGCGTCCTGTCCCACGTCGACGAGCATGGTGCGGCGCGGATGGTGGACGTCGCCGCGAAGCTGGTCACGCACCGCCGCGCCGTCGCGACCACGTTCGTGCGGATGCTGCCCACGACGCTGGCGATGATCGTCGAGGGCCGCGCGCCAAAAGGCGACGTGTTCGCGGTGGCGCGTGTCGCCGGGATCATGGCCTCCAAGCGCACCAGCGACCTCATCCCGCTGTGTCACCCGCTCTCGCTCACCCATGCGACCGTCGACCTCCAGGCCGAGTCCGACGGCATCCGCGTGACCGCGACCGTGGAGACGGACGGCAAGACCGGCGTGGAGATGGAGGCGCTGACGGCGGCGAGCGTGGCTGCGCTCACGCTGTACGATATGTGCAAGGCGGTCGACAGAGGCATGACCGTCGAGGGGCTCGGGCTCCTCGTCAAAGAGGGCGGCAAGTCCGGTCTGTGGACCCGCGAGGAGGAACAGAGATGACCGAGCAGATGTCCGGCACCGTCGTGTCGGTGAACCTGAGCCCGAGAAAGACCATGCGCAAGACCCCGGGCGAGTGCGCCCTGCTCGTCTTCGATCGCGGCTTCGAGAATGACGCGCACGCGGGCGACTGGCATCGGCAGGTCTCGCTGCTGGCGCAGGAGTCCATCGACAAGATGACCGCCGCCGGGCTCGATGTCGGCCCCGGCGACTTCGCCGAGAACATCACCACCAAGGGGATCGATCTTCTCACGCTGCCCATCGGCAGCGTACTCAAGGTGGGCGAGGACACCCTGCTCGAGATCAGCCAGATCGGCAAGGTGTGCCACACCAAGTGCGCCATCTTCTATCAGGCCGGCGACTGTGTGATGCCGCGCGAAGGGCTGTTCGCTGTCGTGCGCGAGGCGGGCGAGGTCCGCGTCGGCGACAAGGTCGCCGTGGTCTCTCTCGGCGACGGCACGTGCGACCGCACGCCCCCCGAGGCCATCGCCGAGTTCGAGGCCGAGAAGGCGGCCGAGGAGGCACGGCTCGCCGCGGAACGCGGCAAGGCGTGCGCGCCCGCGAGCGCCTCGGGACACACCGGGAGCTGACGCGAGTGGCGGATCTCCGCATCGGCATCGTCACCTCATCCGACTCCTGTTCGCGCGGCGACCATGAGGACCTCTCGGGGCCGGAGATCGCGCGGCTCGCGGAGGAGCGCGGTTGGACTGTGGTCGGCCGTCACCTGTGCGCCGACGACGCGCCGGCCCTCACGGCAGCCATCGTGGAGCTCGCCGATGTCGCCCATGCCGACGTCGTGCTGACCACGGGCGGCACAGGATTCGGTCCCCGGGATGTGACGCCGGAGGCGACGGAGGCGGCCTGCGACCGCATGGCGCCCGGGATCGCGGAGCACATCCGGGCACAGAGCGGGGCCATCACCCGAAGGGCGATGCTCTCACGTGCGGCAGCCGGCCTGAGGGCCCGCACGCTCGTCGTCAACCTGCCGGGGAGCCCGAAGGCCGTGCGCGAGGCGTTCGGCTTCGTGGCGGACCAGTTCGAACACGCTGTCGAGATGATGGCGGGTGCCGGCCATGAGTGACTCCGCGGCCACGGTCGGCGCGGCGCGGCGCATCTATCTCGACCACGGCGCCACGTCGTATCCCAAGCCGCCCGAGGTCATCGACGCCGTGGTGAACGCCATGCGCGAGCATGGGGCCAACCCGGGCAGAGGCGCCTACCGCATGGCCCTGTCCGCGACCCGGCTCGTCTTCGAGGCGCGGCGCTCGTTGGCCGAGCTCATGGGTGCGCCTGACGCCCGCGACGTGTTCTTCCTGTCCGGATGCACTGAGGGCTGCAACCTCATGCTCAAGGGGCTTCTCTCAGCGGGCGACAGGGTCGTCGTCTCCTCGATGGAGCACAACGCCGTCAGCCGCCCGCTCCATGCGCTCGGCGACGCGGGTGTCGAAGTGGTCGTGGTCGACGCCGACCGGGCCGGTCTCGTGAATGTCGAGGCCATGGAGAGCGCGGTCAGGGCGGCGCCGACGCGAGCGGTCATCTGCCAGCACGCGAGCAACGTGACGGGGGCTGTCCAACCGATCGCGGACCTTGCGGACATCGCCCACGAGAACGGCGCGCTGTTGCTCGTCGACGGCGCGCAGGGGCTCGGGCACCTTGATGTGGATGTGAGCACGCTGGACGTGGACGCGTACGCCTGCTCGGGCCACAAGGGCCTCCTGGGCCCGCAGGGCGTCGGCATCCTGTACCTGCGCCCCGGTCTCGATGCGCGCGAGCTGTTGCAGGGTGGCACGGGTGGGGGAGCGAGCGAGGAGCCCGCTCAGCCGATGGGTCGCCCCGAGCGCTATGAGGCGGGCACGCCGAACACACCCGGCATCGCCGGTGCGGGCGTCGCGGCGAGACTCCTGCTCGCCCACGGCAGCGAGTGGCGCGAGGAGGAGCAGCGGCTGTTCCGTCGGCTGAAGGAGGGGCTGCTCGAGATAGAGGGCGTCACGGTCTTCGGCCCCGCGACGGACGAGGAGTGCGTCCCCATCTGCTCGATGGTCTCCGACAAGCTCGAGCCGGACCGGATCGCGTTCATGCTCGATCGCACGGCCGGAGTCGCCGTGCGCAGCGGTCTGCACTGCGCCCCGTGGGCCCACCGCACGCTGGGAACGCTGGAGACGGGGGCCCTGCGTTTCGGGGTCGGCCACGGTAACACCGACGCCGACATCGACGTCGCGCTCGGGGCGCTCGCCGAGATCCTGCGCTGATGGGCCGCGAGGCGCAGCCCTTCGTGGCGTTCGGGTTCGCCTCCGTGCACGACGCGCTCGAGGCCGAGGACGTCCTGCGCGGCGACGGCATCCCTGCGACGCCGATCCCCCCTCCCAAGGAGCTGGGGGCCACATGCGGTCTCGCGCTCCGCGTGTGTCCGGATGACGCCGCGCTGGCGGACGAGTCGATGAGCGCGGCCGGCAAGCCTCCGATCTCGCGGGCGGACTTCCTGGATCTGTAGCGTCCGGAGGTCATGGGTCACGCGCGAGGCCGGGCACAGCTCCCCTTCGTCGTGTGTATGCAGGCCCTTGCCGACGGCTGCGCATGCGGTAGACTCCCGCGAGGTGCGAGGGCACGAGCATCGCGGGAGACGCGGCCGCTGCGCCCCGGGCCGGTGTAACATCCCCAGGGCGCGGGTACGGCTTGACCGGTGCCACATCGGGATCCCGGCAACGATCCCCGAACGGCCGCTGAGAGCGGCACGCAGGCAGAGAGCGGAGGACGCGTTGGGCCTCAATTCAGCTATGGCCAAGTTGCCGGGCGATCGTCGCACCGAGACCGCCGTGCACACCGTCCTCGAGATGCTGAGGACCCGCGCCGGGGAATGGGCCTGCGCCGGTGATCTGACCCCCAGAGTGGGGCAGCCGGAGCCCGCCGTGAGGGTGATACTGTCCGTTCTTGCCGAGAGCCGCGTCCTGCAGAGTGACGGCGATCGCTATCGCTACGTATACGATCGCGTCATCGACCTCGACATCGAGCGCTTCCTTCGCCGCTCGAAGCAGCATCAGCGGTTCACTCAGAACAACGTCGCCAAGTTCCGCGACTTGTACGGGCGCCACTAGACATCGTTTGCTGGTGCGCCCCGCAACGTGAGGGGCCACGTGAGACCCATCCGCAAGGGTGACCGCGGCGCGGCGGTCGAGGACGTACAGCGCCGCCTCCTCGTTCTTGGCGCCGACCTCGGTGCCACGGGCGTAGACGGCGTGTTCCTCGGAGCGACGCTCTCGGCCGTGAGCTCGTTCCAGCGGGAGCACGGGCTCGCCGAGGACGGCCTTGTCGGGCCGGAGACGTGGGCGGCCCTCGTCGACGCGACCTTCACGCTGGGCGACCGCCTCCTCTACCTCAGGGTGCCGTACTTCCACGGCGACGACGTGCGATCACTCCAGTGCGCGCTGAACGCGTTGGGCTTCTCGTGTGGGCAGCCGGACGGCATCTTCGGCGCCTTCAGTGAGAGGGCGGTGAGGGAGTTCCAACTCAACGTCGCTTTGGATGCGGACGGCATCGTAGGCCCGGACACCGTCAGAGCCGTCGCCAACCTTCGGCACGTCTGGACGGACAAGCCCTCGTCGGCCCCGATGGAACTGCGGGCCGCCCCGGCCCGCAGCGCGAAAGTGCTGGCCCTGATCCGTGTCGACGTCGTGGACGCCGACGGGGCTTCCGATATCGCTCGGCGCCTTGTGAACCTCGCCATGGCCAGCGAGCCCGGTGCGCAGCTGAGGGTCGTCGAAGCGGGCACGATCGGCGGAGCCGCTCTGACAATCGAGTTCGGGTCCGTGTCGGAACCGGGCGTGCCCGTTGTTCGGGCCGAGAAGGCCGGCGACGCCCTGGCTCGCCGCTTCGCTGCAGCGGTCTCGTCGGCGCCGGGGCCTCGTCGCAGAGTGGTGGTCGTCCTCGATCCGGGACATCGTGACGAGCACAGCGCCCAGGCCCTCGCGGTGGCCCTGCTGGACGGTCTGTGCGCCGGCGTCGGACCCTCGGGCCAGCCCTGATGTGGTACCATGACCGGGTTTGCGGGCGTCTCTCGGGACGCCGATCCCGGCCGTGAGGGAGGGACCTCTGAAGCCACGGATGATGCGGGCCCTCGTGCTCGCCCTGATCGTCTCCTTGACCTGTCTTGCGGCCCCTGCGTGGGCTTCTCCACTTGGGGACAAGAAGGCCCAAGCCGTCGCCGCGAAGGCGCGGATGGACGCGCTCGCCACAAAGGCTGAGATCGCCACCGAGGACTACGACCAGGCCAAGATCAAGTACGTCGGCCTCACGTCTCGCGTCGACACGGTGAAGGCGCATCTCCGTCGTCTGGACTCCCAGCAAGCGGTGCTGCAGACCTCGCTCGACTCACGGGCGCTGGGGATGTACCGCTCAGGTCCTGTCGGGATCCTCGACGTCCTGCTCGGCGCCAAGGACTTCCAGGACTTCGCCGCGACGTGGGACCTGCTCGACCAGATGAACCGTTCCGACGCCACGACTGTGGCGAAGCTGAAGGACCTGCGTGTGCAGTCACTCGCGACGAAGTCGCAGCTGGTGGGCGCGCAGGCGAGCGCCAAGACGGTCTACGACACGATGTCCGCCCGACGCAACGCGATCCTCAGCGATCAGCGCAAAGCGCAGGCGATCCTGCATAGCGATCAGGCCGCCATCCAGGCGCTTGAGGCCGCTGACACGGCTCAGTCCACCGCCGCGGCGCACCGCTACGGCGGCGGTGGCGGCGGAGGCGGGGGATGGAACTGGGGCGACCCGCCCAGGGCGCCTCGTAGCGGGGTCGTGTCGATCGCCATGAAGTACATCGGTTGCCCTTACCAATGGGGCGCGTCGGGGCCGCACACCTTCGACTGCTCCGGGTTCACGATGTTCGTCTACGCGCAGGTCGGCGTCTCCCTTCCGCACTCATCGCGGGCTCAGGCCGGTTCCGGCGCGTTCGTGAGCAGGGGCAATCTCAAGCCGGGTGACCTCGTGTTCTTCGGGCATCCGATCCATCACGTCGGCATCTACGTCGGCGGCGGGGACATGATCCACTCTCCCCACACGGGTTCGTCCGTGCGGGTCTCACCGCTCGAGAGCGACTACGCCGGGGCGTGCCGACCCTAGATCGGCCACGGCTGAGTTGCCGGGCGGGGCCCCGGCGCAGGGCGACGAGGATAGCGAGGGGGCATGGCGCTCGGGGACCTTCTCGCTCCGCTGCGCCGCAGCGACTTTCGGAAGCTCTGGCTCGCTCAGTCGGTCTCGATCGTCGGCGACAAGGTCAACCAGATCGGCCTCAGCATCATGGTCTATCGGCTGACCGGATCGCTCGCCCAGATGGGCATCGTGTTCGCGATCACTTTCCTCCCGGCGGCCCTCTTCGGCCTCGTGGCCGGGCCTCTCGTGGACCGATGGGACCGGCGTCGCACCATGATCGTTGCGGACCTCCTGCGCGCCGGGCTCGTCCTGCTCATCCCGTTGTCGGTCCGATTCGGCCTGCCGGCCGTCTACGCCGCGGCATTCGCCGTCGCGACGGTCTCGCTCTTCTTCCAGCCGGCCCGCATGGCTCTCGTGCCGCACATGCTCGACCCGTCCGAGCTCATGGCTGCGAACTCGCTCGACAGTACGACCGAGTCGGTCGCGGAACTGCTCGGGATAGCGATAGGAGGAGCGCTGGTCGCCACCATCGGCTACAGGGCGGCCTTCCTGATCGACAGCGCCACGTACCTCGTGTCGGCGCTCCTCGTGATCGGGGTCGTGTTCAGGGCCACGCGCCCGATGCCGATCCCCTGGCGCGTCTCGCTTCTTGCGCGAGAACTCCGTGACGGTCTCGAACGCATCCGGAGCGATCGCGTGCTGCGTGAGCTCGTCGGCTCGTACACCCTGGTCGCCGTGGGCGGGGCAGCTTCCCTCACGCTCACGGTTCTGCTCGCTCTGAACGTGTACACCGGGTCGGGGCTGAAGGACGCCTGGCGGCTCACGACGGTCGATCTCGCAACCACGGTCGGGCTGGTGGTGGGGAGCGTCCTCGTGGGGATGAGTGGCCCGCGGCGGGCCGGCCGCAAGTACCTCGGAGGCCTGGTCGCCTTCGGCGCGATCTTCGCCACGCTCGCCTTAGTCCGCGACCTGCGTGTCGCGCTGCCGTTGCTCGTGACGGTCGGCATCGCGAACGTCTTCTTCATCGTGCCGATGATGACGATCCTTCAGCAGCGCACCGAGGACGCGACCCGCGGCCGAGTGTTCGCGGTGCGCGTCACGGTGTCGCGCGTCGCGACGGTGCTGGGGTTCGCCGGCGCCGGTCTCGCGGCGCAGCGGTTCGGGATCCTGCCCCTCGTGGCGGTCGTGGGGGTTCTCGTCGCCGCAGTGGGACTCGCCGGTCTCGCGCTGCCCGGGCTCCGCGAGGTCTGAGCTGCCGGTGGCGCACTCAGTCGCTCATGTGGAGATGCCCCCGGGACGATAACCCTGAGGTGAGGGTACCCGAGGTCCGCGGAGGGCGAAGCGTCGAGATGGCTGAGATAGATGTCCTGCTCAAGATGGTCATCGACAGGGGATGCTCCGACCTGCACCTGAAGGCGGGAGGCCCGCCGGCGACCCGCAAGGACGGTCGCCTCACCATCGAGCGCGGGCTGCCGGTGCTCACGGCGCAGGACACCGCACGGCTCGTCTCTGAGATCGTGGACTCCCGCAGGCGCCAGCAGTTCGAGGCCGGGGGGGACGTCGACTTCGCCTACTCGCTCGACGGCATCGGGCGCTTCCGGGTGAACGCCTTCCGGCAGATGGGCACCGTCGCGGTCGCGATACGCCACGTGTCGTCATGTTGCGACGACTTCGCCTCTCTCGGTCTGCCTCCCGTGATAGAGAAGCTCGCGAACGAACCGCGCGGCCTGGTCCTCGTGACGGGCACGGCCGGGTCCGGGAAGACCACGACGCTCGCGGCGATGATCGACTACATCAACAAGACCCGCGACGGGCACATCGTCACCATCGAGGACCCGATCGAGGTCATGCACGCCGACGCCCGCTGCATCGTGAACCAGCGCGAGATCGGGGAGGACGTCGGCACCTACGGCGATGCTCTGCGTCACGTTGTCCGCCAGGACCCGGACGTCATCCTCATCGGTGAGATGCGGGACCACGAGACGGTGTCGGCAGCCCTCAGCGCCGCCGAGATCGGCAACCTGGTGCTCTCCACCCTCCACACCATCGACGCGACGGAGACGATCCACCGCATCATCGACTTCTTCCCGACGCATCAGCACCAGCAGGTGCGCCTGATGCTCGCCTCCACCCTCCGTGGCATCATCTCGCTGCGGCTCCTCCCGGCCGTGGGCGGGGGCCTCGTGCCCGCGGCCGAGGCGCTGGTGATGACCGGCACCATCCGCGAGTACATCATCGACCCGGAACAGACGCACCGGATCCGTGACGCGATGGGCGAGGGCGACTACTACGGGATGCGGACGTTCGATCAGGCGTTGCTCGCGCTCTACCGCGAGGGCCGCATCACCTTGGCCGACGCGATGTCGACAGCGGCCAACTCTCACGACTTCTCGATCAAGGTGCGAGCGCTGGGCGTGGTCCCCGGCGCCGTCTCCGGCTCAGCTGCCCGCTAGCACGCTGGCGCCGCCGACCCGCACGTTGGCCGGCCCTCGCCCGTTGACGTGAGACCGGCGGGATGAGACTTTCGGTGTCCAGCTCCGCGACCCGGAAGGCGCCCGCCCACGATGACCCGCAGGACAGCCGTCTTCACCGTCATCGTCTCGGCGGCGTGTTTCGCCACTCTCGGCGTCCTCACCAAGTGGGCGTTCGCCCACGGCGCGGAGCCGATGTCGCTGCTCGCGGTGAGGTTCGCCATCTCCGCGCTCGCCATGGGTGTCGCCCAGGCGGTCAGAGATCCCAAGGGCCTGAAGGTATCCGGCGCAGAGATCGGGCGGTTCCTTCTGTTGGCGCTCACCGGCTACGGGGCGGCGTCGCTCTGCTACTCGTTCGCCGTACGGTCCATCGGCGCTTCAGTGACGACCGTGCTCCTCTACACCTACCCGGCGCTCGTGTCGATCATCGGTTGGCTGTTCCTCAAGGAGCGCTTCCCGCCCCGCCGGCTCGCCGCGGTCCTGCTCACGTTCGCCGGCTGTGCGCTGGTCGCGGGCGTGTTCTCCTCGA
This sequence comes from uncultured Coriobacteriia bacterium, assembly GCA_903831865.1. GTDB lineage: Bacteria > Actinomycetota > Coriobacteriia > Anaerosomatales > PALSA-660 > PALSA-660. The sequence goes on along the minus strand of CAIKZH010000124.1, from coordinate 12,601 downwards.
ACTCCCGCCTGGATCCGGTCGGCCTCGTGCTGGGACTGGGCGCCGGGCTCGGCTACGCGCTGTTCAACGTGCTCTCATACCGATCGCTGCAGAGGGCGTCGAGGTTCACCGTGATGACCTACACGTTCGGCTTCTCGTCGATCGGGCTGGGGGTGATCGCCGGTTTCGCTGGCACCCTTCCCACAGTCGCGAAGTGGGATCCGACGGCCTGGCTGGCGATGGCTCTGATCGTCGCGGTCCCCACGCTGGCGGCGGTCGCACTCTATCTGGGCGGCGTCAGACGCATGGGGGCGGCGCAGGCGGCCGTCGTCTCCACCCTCGAGCTTCCCTTCACCGTGGGCTTCGCCGCGCTGATCTTCGCGGACGAGCGCCTGGGACTCCTGCAGCTGGTGGGGGCGGCGATCGTGCTCGCCGGTGTCGTGCTGGCGGAGTCGGGATCGCCCGCCGGCGAGGTCGAGGGCGTCGCCGCGGTCTGATCCCCGCCGGACCACGCCGTCAGGCGCGGTCGGAGCCGCCCCGCATCACCAGCGACCGCACGATCCACGGCGTCTTCAGGTCCAGCGCGTTGGCCGGACACAACTCCTGGCAGCAGTAGCAGCGGATGCACGCATCGTAGTCGAACTGCGGTCGGCCTTCGCTGACCTTCACCGCCTGCGCCGGGCAGTTGCGCTCGCAGGTGCCGCACGCCGTGCACTCCTCGGCGCGGGCGAGCACGGGGCGCGACGAGATCCTGCGGCGCAGCCAGCGAGCGGCGGCCGGAGGGAAGGCTCGCGAGAGATCGCGGGCCGGGTGCGCGAACGCCACCGGAGCGACATCCCGCCACGCCGCCCCGACGGTCTCGACGTCGTCCGCTGAGGCGGGACACATGCCGCGCCCGTTGGCAGCCGCGACGGTGTACACGGCCATCGGATCGAAGCCCGCGATCGAGGAGGCGACGACGTCGAGATGGCAGGCGTCGGCGGAGGCGAGCAGCGCGCCGATGTGGCGCGGCGTGCCGCCGGACGGCCCCTCGCCCTCCATGCCGACGACCGCATCCATGACGCAGAGTCCGGGCCTGCAGGCGAGAAGAAGGTCGATGAGCATCTCGGCGAAGTCAGCTCGGTCCGGGACCTTCAGATGGAACTGCGCCTTCTCCAGACCGGGGATGCAGCCGAACAGGTTCTTCACAGCTCCCGTGAACATCATGAAGCCGTGCGTCTTGAGGCGTGGCACGTCGATGAGGACGTCGCACTCGACCGCCTCTCGGCCCAGATTGAACGCGCTGTAGAGCCGCGCTTCCGGGTTCGGCACGCGTACCACGCCGTCGTCGAGGAGCACCAGGCGCACGTCCTCCTCGTGCGCGACGCGCGCCAGGCCGCTCGTCTCAAAGAGGGCCCGCGCCGCCGCCGCAGAAGTGCGGCCACCGGGGCTGTCCCCCATGGCGATGTCGGCCGCGCCGGCGGCCTTGGCGGCCCGGACGACGGCGCGGATGACGGCGGGATGGGTGCTGATAGCCCGGTCCGGCTCGGCCTTCATCAGCAGGTTCGCCTTGACGAACACCCGGTCACCAGGGTGGACGAAGGCGCGGATCCCGCCCAGGGGCGCAAGAACACTCTCGAGCGCGGCCTCGACGACGCCCTCGTCGTAGGTCTCGCAGCGCTCCACGCTCACGATCGGCCGGTCCGCCACCTGATGCCTCCTTATGCCGTCGCGGCTTCGACGGCGCGCAGTATCGCGGGATATGAGACCGCGCCGTCGTAGACGGGAGAGCCGTCGACGAAGGTGACGGGGTAGAGCAGGCCGCGCTCGGTCACCTGGGCGACGAGTGTCGCCTGACGCTCTCGTGCGTCGGGGCGGGAGAGGTCGACGTACTCCACCGAGACGTCGTCCCCGAATCTGCGCTGGAGTTCGTCACGCGCCAGCGAGGTGATCTCCTCCGGAGACCAGGTGGGGCCTCAACCACCGCTCGAGCACGCGGTGTCGGAGGGAACGTCGAGTACCTGTACCTTGACCATCTCATCCGCTCCTTGGCGAGAGTCGTCGGATCGGCCGGACCGACGGTCCGGACACCCCTCACGGCCCTGCAAGCGTCGTACCGCGTGCCGGCCGGCCGATGCTATCATCGCACCACCCCGACCACCTGCCGAGGCGAAGGAGCCCGCATGGAACCGACCCGAGTGGTCGAGAAGAGACTGGCCGACGCCGGTCACGTCCTGCCGCACGCTCCGAAGGCGCTCGGCAGCTACGTGCCCGCGGTGAGGTCCGGGAGCCTGGTCTTCACGTCGGGACAGCTTCCTCTCGTCGACGGCACGCTGTCTGCGACCGGCTCGGTGCCCGGTGACGTGACTCCTGAGATCGCACGGGAGTCCGCCTCCACGTGCGCGCTCAACGCGCTGGCCGCCGCGTCGACCGTCTGCGACCTGGACGCCGTGGTCCGGGTGGTCAAGGTCACCGGCTTCGTGGCCTCGGAGCCGACGTTCACCGGCCAGCCCTCGGTCGTCGACGGGGCGAGTTCCGTGATGCTGGCCGCGTTCGGAGACGCCGGACGACATGCGCGTGCCGCTGTGGGAGTGGCCTCGCTGCCGGTGGGCGCGCCTGTCGAGGTCGAGATCGTGCTCGAGGTCGGCTGAGGGCAGGGACGGAACAGGCCCTGAGCGGCCTCCCTCCGCGAGGCTGCCCGTACCCCTTCGTCCCGTTCGGTTGCGTGCGTGTGGGCGTTCCCATATCGTGGGCACGTTGGCGGGAGGGGCGCTCGTCACCCGCTCGTGTACCCACAAGAGCAAGAGGAGAGGGAAATGGCGAAGATCTCCCTGGCCGGTTTCAGGGACCCGGTCCGCAGGCCGCGGTTCATCGTATGGACCGTCGTGGTCGTCCTTGTGCTGGCGGTGGTCATCGTGATCGCCCTGGGCGCCACTTCCACCACCTGGTTCTGCGCGCAGGTCTGCCACAAGGTCCAGGACGACACCATCCGCGCCTACGAGGCGTCGTCGCACTCGCAGATCTCGTGCATGGCGTGCCACGAGCCGGTCAACGCCGACCCGGTCACCTTCGTGATCAAGAAGGCGGGCGCCCTCGGCGAGCTCTACCTGACCATCTCGAACAAGTTCTCGCTGCCGCTGAACGAAGGTTCGAGGCTCTCCCTGAGTCCGGACGAGATGGGTTCGCAGCAGTGCACGCAGTGCCACTCGTCGAATCGTCCGGTCACGCCGAGCCCGGGCATCATCATCGACCATAGGATCCATGCCGAGCTCGGCATCTGGTGCACGGTGTGCCACAACCGCACCGCCCACAACGAGGTCGCCTCACCGCCGGTCCTGATCGACCCGTCCGGTCACCACAACACGGCGCACCCGGACTACATGAAGATGGATGCGTGCTTCCGCTGTCACGATCTGCAGGGCAAGAAGACCGCTCCGGGCGCCTGCTCGACCTGTCACACGCCGGACTACCAGCTGACGCCTGCCTCCCATGAGGCCACCAGCTGGGCGACGACGGGCCACTCTGAGGCCGCCACCGAGATGACCAAGGCCTTCGGCGAGGCTCAGGCCGACTCCAAGGCGTTCGACGCCGAGATCGTCGCCAAGGGCGCGGATCCCGGACTGGCGACGCACCTGACGACTCCCGTCTTCAACTGCTACACCTGTCACGTGAAGGCGACGTTCTGCGACACCTGCCACGCGCGCAACAAGGTCACCGCGAACTCGTTGCCCGTGCAATAGGCGCGCGATCTCCCTCTTCGGAGGATCCGTTCAGGGCCGGGCAGCGCCAAAGCGCTGCCCGGCCCTTCGCCGCTGCACGCGGGACGGTGAGTCCCAGGCGTCGGGAGCAGCCGTCGCCTGCTGTTGCCGCACCGGGCATCGACCTGTAGGATAGGCGCTCGTCGGGATGTGGCTCAGCTTGGTAGAGCGCTCGGTTCGGGACCGAGAGGTCGTGGGTTCGAATCCCGCCATCCCGACCATCTTGTGCTTGTGAGGACGGGTCCGGCGGGAGCCGGACCCGTCCGTCTCATCGGACCCCGAGGGGGGTCGTGCGCGAGTGATCGACGGATTCCTGCACTGGCTCGGCTACGGGCTCTGTCACCAGTTGCCCGCTCGCTCATTCTTCGGGGGCGGGCACCAGCTGCCGGTCTGCGCGCGGGACACGGGCATCTACGTCGGCTTCGTTGTCTCGATGTTGCTGCTGGGACTGGTCGATCGCGGTCGCCACCGGAGCGATCCTCCGCGTCCCTGGGTGCTCGCCATCGGGGCCGTGTTCCTCGCATTCCTCGCATGGGACGGCGTGACGGAGTACGCCGGTCTGCGCACCACCACCAACGCGCTACGTCTGATCACCGGACTCGGTCTGGGATTCGCGATCACTCTGGTCGTCATGCCGCTGCTGAGGTCCCAGCTCTGGAAGCGCTCCGAGGCGGGTCGCGTGCTCGATGAGCGGTGGGAGGTCGCGCTGTGGCTCGGCGCCGTGCCCGTCACCTTCCTCGTCTTGTGGTGGGCGCCCGTGGCGGGTGTCGTCTATCCGCTGTTTGTGGCCGCCGCGATCATCGCCACCTTCACCGCGATCGCCCTCATCCCGCTGCTGCTGTTGCCTCGGTTCGAGCGACGGGCCGAGCACCTCTGGGATGTGTGGCCTGCGCTGGCGCTCGCCGTGATCGCAGGTCTGGGCGCGATCGCGCTCGCGGGCTGGTTCAAGGCGGCGATCGTGGCGCTCGTCCTGGGCGGCCGGTTGCCCGGGGCCTGAGCCGACACTTCGAGGTCGCGGGGCTTTCGCGCGGCCGATGTCACACCTCGCAGGTAGCCTCTCATCGAACACAGGTTCGACGAGAGGACAGGTCGTGGATGGACTGCAGAGTGATCTCGAGGCCACGTCGGTTCGGGACGGCATCGTGAGACGGGCCGTCGAAGCCGGCTCTCCGGAGCAGGTCGCCGATGCCGCGGCGGGCGTGACGGCGGCAAAGTTCGGAGACTCGTGGGACGCGCGGGCCGAGGCGTACTTCTGGGGATGCGTTCGCCGGCGCGCGTTGCGCGGAGAGGCCCCTCGCTTGAGTCAGCGGCTCGTGCTGGCGGGACTGGCCCAGGATCTCGCCGCCGCGGGAAGAGAGCCCGATGGCGTCTTCTCAGAGATGTCCAGGCTGTGGAGCGAACGGGTCGACGCCGCGCTGCTGGAGCCGTACCGTCCGCGGGATGCGCGGGTCGCCTGATCGGGCGGGGGCGGCTCCCGGGTCAGCGGAACGCCGCAGCCGCGATGACGGTTCCCGTCAGCCGGTCGAAGACCCACAGACGCCGCCGGTCCAGGGTCGGGTCTCCGCCACCCCACGCCTCCACGACCAGGATCGCATCATGGCCGTTCACGCGACACGCTCTCACGAACACCGGCACCGACAGGGTCCGCTGGGGGAAGCCCACTGTGAGGAGGTCGGCCGCACGCGTCGCCACGGGCCCACGGGTGCGCAGGTACGCGAGGGCCTGGGAGCGCAGCACGGGGGCCGTGCTCGTCTCGGCCCCCGCGACAGCTCCCAGCGGCGTCGATCTGGCAAGTTGTTCGGAGGACGCGAGGTCCAGGGGAGGGCCGGAGGGCTGGAAGGTGGGGTGCTGCGTCGGTGAGCACCCGACGGACGCGATCGCGAGCAGGACGGCAGCCACCGCGAGCGCACCACCTGCATTCCTCGAAGCGGAGACCTTCATGAGCGCGCCCCTCGTCCGACTGCGTGGCCACATCCTATTCGATGCGCGCGGCCGGGTCCTGCGGGTGGCTTGCTGCCTGCACCCCGGATGCAGGCAGCCTGAGCTTCCTCTTTCGCGGATGGGCGACGGAGCCCGGGGAGGTTGAGGGTACAATCCTGCCTTGTCCGACGGGCCCCGGACGACGTTGTAGGGTCCCGCTCCACTCGACCTCATTGAGGAGGCGCCATGGCGCTCGTCCAGGCGGAGATCGGTGTGTTCGGCGGCAGCGGGTTCGTCTCGTTGCTCGACGGGGGCGAGGAGGTTCGCGTCAACACGCCATTCGGCGCCCCTTCGGCGCCTCTGACCGTGGGCGAGATCGGCGGTCGTCGGGTCGCGTTCCTCCCCCGGCACGGCGTGCATCATGAGTTGCCGCCGCACATGATCGACTACCGCGCCAACGTGTGGGCCATGAAGGAGCTGGGGGTGACCCGCATCATCGGGCCGAACGCGTGCGGCTCCCTTCAGCTCGATGTGAAGCCGGGCCATTTCGTCATCTGCGACCAGTTCGTCGATCGTACCTGGGGCCGCAAGGACACGTTCTACGACGGCCCGATCACCACCCACGTGTCTTCGGCGGACCCGTATTGCCCGACGATGCGCCAGGTCGCGGTCGCCAAGGCGCAGGAACTGGGGATCGTGGTCCACGACGGAGGGACCGTCGTGGTGATCCAGGGCCCCCGCTTCTCGACGCGTTCCGAGTCGAAGTGGTACGCGGACCAAGGCTGGGAAGTCATCAACATGACGCAGTATCCCGAGTGCTACCTCGCCCGCGAGCTGGAGATCTGCTACTGCAACATCTCGCTGATCACCGACCACGACGCCGGAGCCGAAGGGATCGAGCCGGTGTCGAACGACGAGGTCGTGCGGGTCTTCGCTGAGAACAACGAGAAGGTGCGCGCGCTCCTGCTCGCGATGATCCCGGCGCTCCCCGAGGCGCGCACCTGCCTGTGCGCGACGGCGCTCCAGGGCGCTGCCTTCTAGCGGAAGGGCGGAGACGTGTTCGGACTTCCCACGTTCACGATCGGGCGCTTCTTCGGGATCCCCATCGAGGTGGACCCTTCGTGGCTGATCGCCTTCGTCGTGATCGCCGGCGTGCCGGCCTTCACCTACTTCCCGGCAGCCGTGCCGCACAGCAGCGCCGCGACGTATCTTCTGCTGGGTTGCATCACCGCCGTGATGCTCTCCGTCTCCATCGTGGTACACGAACTGTGCCACTCGCTCGTCGCGCGGCACTTCGGCATCGGTGTCGATCGGATCACGCTCTTCGTGTTCGGGGGGGTGTCGCAGATCCGCGAGGAGCCAGGCACGCCGCGCATCGAACTCCTGATGTCCTTCGCCGGTCCCGCCGCGAGCCTTGCTCTGGCGGCGGTGTTCTTCGGAGCGTCCCTGCTCGCACCAGCGGTGGGCGCGAGCGATCCCGTGTGGGTGCCCATCCAGTACATCGCCCTGATCAACCTGATCCTCGGCGTGTTCAACCTGCTCCCCGGTTACCCGATGGATGGAGGGCGGGTCCTGCACTCGTACCTGTGGTGGGCGACGGGCGATCGCGCACTGTCCACGCTCATCGCATCGTGGAGCGGTCGCATCGCCGCCCTGGGTCTGGTCGGCCTCGGCGTGCTCGAGGTCCTCGCCGTCGGGTTGGCCGGTCTGTGGCCGGTGCTGCTCGGGCTCTTCCTCCTGCGGCTCGCGACCGAGGTCTACGCGCAGCAGATCGGGCCCATGCGGCTCCAGGCCGCTCGGGTCGATGGCGTGATGATCTCGCCGCTGCCGCAGGTCGACGGGGCCTTGAGAGCGAGCGCGGCGGCAGCCGCGACACTCGAGCGCCGGCTGCCGGCGGTGGGGGTCGTCAGCGGCGGGACACTCGTCGGCCTTCTTCCGACCGAGCGCGCGGTCGCCCTCGCCGCACGCGACGCCGCGTCGGCTGCCTTCGACGACCGGATCTTCTTCATCGACGCTGCGGACTCGGCGGAGACAGCGCTGCGGCGGTTCGCGTCGGGAGTCCCGGCCCTGGTCGCCGTCGACCGTGGGCGGGCCGTGGGGCTCGTCACGCCCGCGAGCGTCGCCGCCCTCCAATCGGTCCCTGCAGTGCCCGGCAGCAACGGCTGAACCCGCGGCGGCCTTCGGCATGCGGCTTGCGAGGACTTTGTAACAGAAGTTACTATGTGGCCCGCCGGGCATGGTGCGCCCAGCGGGCACGCCCAGCCGGTCGCGGGTGCGCGGCCCCCGCGACGGCACATCTGAACGGTCCCCCTGGACTCGGAAGCCTGATGATGGTCGAGAGCATCGAACACATACCCGAGGGCGTCATCGAGCGGCTGCCGGTCTACCTGAATGTCGCGATCCAGCTGCGACAGGGCGGTGTCGCCACGGTCTCCTCGGCGCGCCTCGGCGGCCTGTGTCGCGTCAACCCGGCGCAGATCCGGCGTGACCTGACCCACTTCGGCTCGTTCGGCCGGCCCGGCATCGGCTACGAAGTCTCCTACCTCGTCGACGAGTTGCAGCGCATCCTGGGGTCGGACCACACGCACCGGATCGTGCTCGTCGGCGCCGGCAACCTCGGCTCAGCCATCGCGTCGTACGACGGTCTGCGCAAGCACGGCTTCCTCGTCGCCGCCGTGTTCGACAATGACCCGCGCAGGATCGGGACGAGGGTGGGCGGAGTCGAGGTGCGCGACATCTCCGCTCTGGAGCACGTCGTGAGAGCGCAGAAGATCAGCATCGGAGTGGTGGCGGTGCCTCCGGAAGCCGCGCAGGAGGTCACCGATCGGTTGGCGGCCGCGGGGATCAGGGTGGTCCTCAACTACACGCCAGTGATGGTCCAGGTCCCCGACGGCGTCACGCTGCACAACACCGACCCGGTTCAGGAGTTGCTGCATACGCTGTACTACCTGTCAGCCAGAGAAGAAGGGGCTGGCCGACCGGTCGGCTCGTCGTGATGGCACCACCAAGGTAGCGATGCTATCCTATGCGACGGTCGCTCTCGGGGCGCCGCGGACAGCGGCCCTCTTCGAATGTTCGAAGGAGAATCGATGAACCTCGACAAGATCCTCATCATCGCCCTCATCATCATCCTGGTCGTGATGGGTCCCACTCAGCTTCCCAAGCTCGCCAAAGCGTTCGGCAGGTCCGCGAAGGCCCTGAAGGACGGCATGGAGGGCAAGCTCGAAGACGAGGACGAGGACACCGTCAAGGCCGATGCGGCGAAGACGGACGCCGCGGAGAAGAAGGACGAGTAGGACCTCGCCCGTTCGTGTGACCTGCGCCCCTTGCGTCGTCGGTGCGGGGAGCTATACTCTCTGAAACTTCCGAGGGCCGCCGGCAGTTCCCGGCGGCCCGCGCGTTGCCCCGAGCAGGGGCGCGAGTGTCGGCGCGGCAGCGCGCGGAGCGATTCGAAAGCGTAAGGAGTCTCACTCGATGCACAAGGAGATCGCTCTCACCGTCGAGGGCCAGCGCAAGCTCGAGGACGAACTCAGCTACCTTGAGACCACTCGCAGGCGGGAGGTCGGGCAGCGCATCAAGGAGGCCAAGGAGTTCGGGGACATCTCCGAGAACTCGGAGTACGACGACGCCAAGAACGAACAGGCGTGGGTCGAGAGCCGGATAATCGAGATCAACCAGATCCTCGCGCACGCCACCGTCATCGCGAGTCCGAAGAAGAGCGACAAGATCGTGCTGGGCAGCCGCGTCGAGTTGCAGGACGTGGAGAACGGCGAGACCCAGACGTATCAGATCGTCGGCTCCGCCGAGGCGGACCCGGGCGGCAAGAAGATCAGCAACGAATCGCCTGTGGGCCAGGCGATCATGGGGCGCAAGAAGGGCGAGACCGTCCCGGTCACTCTTCCGTCCGGCAGGGTGCTCGAGTACTCCATCGTCTCCATCCACCGATAGGTCCGCGGACCCATGCCCGTCGGGCCCGGTGACGCGCCCCCATCTGACGACCCGATCGCCATCCGACGGGCCAAAGTGGCGGCGTTGCGCGCGGCCGGGGACGAGCCCTACAAGCTCAGCTACGACGTCGATGCGCGCGCCGCAGAACTCGGCGCGCGTTTCCGCGACCTGGAAGCGGGAGCGGAGACCGCCGATGTCGTCCGAGTCGCGGGCCGCGTCGTGGCGCTCCGCGACCAGGGCCGCGCGGCGTTCGTCGTCGTACGGGATGCGACCGGCGACCTTCAGCTCTTCTGCCGCGAGAACGTGCTCGGTGAGGCCGCCTTCGCGAAGGTGAAGGACCTCGATCTGGGCGACTGGGTCGGGGCCAGAGGCACCGTCCTGCGCACGCGTCGGGGCGAGCTCTCCGTGGCCCCGGACGAGGTGACGCTCCTCTCCAAGGCGCTTCGGCCGCTTCCGGAGAAGTTCCATGGGCTCACCGACACCGAGACACGGTATAGGCAGCGCTACGTCGATCTGATCGTGAACCCCGCCGTCCGAGGGACGTTCGCAACCAGGTTCGCGATCATCTCCGCGATGAGGCGCTTCATGGAGGCCCGCGGCTTCGTCGAGGTCGAGACGCCCATGCTCCACCCCATCCCCGGCGGGGCCACGGCGCGACCCTTCACCACCCACCACAACGCGCTCGACATGCAGCTCTACCTCCGCATCGCGCCGGAGCTCTACCTCAAGCGTCTGCTCGTGGGAGGCTTCGAGAAGGTCTACGAGATCAACCGCTCCTTCCGCAACGAGGGGATCTCGGTCCGGCACAACCCCGAGTTCACGATGATGGAGTTCTATCAGGCGTTCACGGATCGCGGCGGGATGATGGCGCTCACGGAAGACCTCATCAGGACGGTGACCCAGGAGGTACTGGGCCTCACCACGGTCGTCTACCAGGGTGCCGAGATCGACCTCGGCTCTCCGTGGCGCAGAGCGACGATGACCGATCTGACCTCGGAGGCGGCGGGCGAAGACGTCTCGTTCGCCCGTTCCGAAGATGACCTGCGGGAGCTGTGCGCTCTTCACGAGGTGCCCGTCGAGTCGAAGTGGGGGAAGGGCAAGCTCATCACCGAGCTGTTCGAGAAGATTGTCGAGCGGACGCTCGTCCAGCCCACCTTCGTGCTCGACTACCCGCTCGAGACCTCGCCGCTCGCGCGCAGGAAGCCCGGCGAGCCCGAGCTCACCGACCGCTTCGAGCTCATCATCGCAGGGCGCGAGATCGCGAACGCCTTCTCGGAGCTGGTCGACCCCATCGATCAGCGCGAGCGCTTCGCCTCGCAGATGAGCGCCAAAGCCTCGGGGGACGAAGAGGCGATGGGCTACGACGAGGACTACCTTCGGGCGATGGAGTACGGTATGCCGCCCGCCGGCGGGGCGGGGATCGGCATCGACCGGCTCGTCATGCTCCTCACCGACAGCCCGTCCATCCGCGACGTGCTGCTCTTCCCTCACCTGCGTCCGGAGTAGCGGCTTCGGCTCGCTCGTCGCGGTCGTCTCCGGCGCCCCTGTGCGGACGTTTCGGGGCGATGCTACAATCTAAGCGGTCGACACTCAGATTGTGGCACTTCTTTCGCTCAAGACGATCGACTCGTGATGTTCGATGTCGTGGGCGCGGGTATACTCGGTTGGCGACGTGACAGGTCCCCCGCACGAGCGCGCGGGACGTCTGATAGAGGGAGACTCCATGTTCGAACGCTTCACGGAGAAGGCACGAAGAGTCGTCGTGTACGCGCAGGAAGAGGCGCGTATGCTCAACCAGAACTACATCGGGACCGAGCACCTGCTGCTCGGACTCATTCGCGAGCAGGACGGGATCGCCGCCAAGGCGCTCGAGTCGCTCAACATCTCGCTCGAAGACGTGCATCAGCAGGTCGAGGAACTCATCGGGCGCGGCACGTACGTGCCCAACGGCCACATCCCGTTCACGCCTCGCGCGAAGAAGGTCTTGGAGCTCTCGCTTCGCGAGGCTCTTCAGCTCGGTCACAACTACATCGGCACCGAGCACATCCTGCTCGGTCTCATCCGCGAGGGTGAGGGAGTCGCCGCGCAGGTGCTTCTCAACCTGGGAGCCGATCTGGAGAAGGTCCGGTCCGCCGTCATCCAGCTGCTGTCCGGCTACTACGGCAAGCAGGGCGAGGCCGGTGGCGACGAGCACGGCGGCCAGTCGAGCCAGCTGCTCGACGAGTTCGGACGCAACCTGACGAGGCAGGCCCGTGAGGGCAAGCTCGATCCAGTCGTGGGCCGTGGCAACGAGATCGAGCGCGTGATGCAGATCCTGTCGCGCCGCACGAAGAACAACCCGGTCCTCATCGGAGAGCCGGGGGTCGGAAAGACGGCCGTCGTCGAGGGTCTGGCCCAGGCGATCGCGCGCGACGAGGTCCCGGAAACGATCCGCAACAAGCAGCTCTACACGCTCGACCTCGCGGCGCTGGTCGCCGGTTCCAAGTACCGCGGCGAGTTCGAGGAGCGACTCAAGAAGGTCATGAAGGAGATCCGCGAGCGCGGCGACATCATCCTGTTCGTGGACGAGATGCACACCCTCGTCGGTGCGGGCGCTGCAGAGGGCGCGATCGATGCGGCCTCGATCATCAAGCCCGCCCTGGCCCGCGGCGAGCTCCAGACCATCGGCGCGACCACCTTGGACGAGTATCGCAAGCACGTAGAGAAGGACGCGGCTCTCGAGCGCCGCTTCCAGCCGATCACCGTCGGCGAGCCGAGCGTCGAGGAGACCGTGGAGATCCTACGCGGCCTGCGCGACCGCTATGAGGCGCACCACCGCGTCTCGATCACCGACGGCGCGCTCGAGGCCGCGGCTACGCTGGCCGATCGCTACATCTCCGACCGCTTCCTTCCGGACAAGGCGATCGACCTGATCGATGAGGCCGCCTCGCGCATGCGCATCAAGTCGATGACGGCGCCGCCGGCCAACCGTGAGCTCGAGGGCGAAGTCGAGAGCACCCGCCGCGAGAAGGAGGCCG
>CAIKZH010000123.1 GCA_903831865.1 uncultured Coriobacteriia bacterium | reverse complement strand
GCCAACACCGGCCAGTTCGCGCGGCTCTTCCAGGATGCTCGGCCGGATTCCCTGGTCTACTCATTTGAGCCGCTGCGAGACTGCTTCAGGGAACTGCAGCGAACCATGGAGGGCACGCCTGGTTTCACGGCGTTCAACGTGGCCCTAGGGGAGTCCGATGGCGAGGTATCGTTCTTCCGCAACGAGTTCTCCCCGTCGTCGTCGCTCCTGGCGATGGGCGATTCTCACAAGGAACTCTTTCCGTACACGCGCAATGCCACTCGCGAGATGGTCAGTGTCAGGCGGCTGGACTCCTACCTTGATGAGATTTCCGTGCGCGGGGGTCTGCTGGTCAAGATCGATGTTCAGGGCGCCGAGGCGCAGGTACTGAGGGGTGGTCGTGAATTCCTTTCGGGTGCCGCCGCGGTTCTTGCGGAGGTGGGGTACTTCTCTCTCTACGACGGCCAGGCGACGATCCAGGAGATCTCAGCTCTGCTGGACGACTGCGGATTCGTGTTCATGGGCATCGTCGACCAGTACCTGCGGCCGCGGGACTCCTTGCCCGTGTACGGTGATGCCCTCTTCGTCAGTCGCGCTGCCTTCGAACGGTGCTGCAACCTGTCGGCTCCCGACCATGAGGTTGGGACCGTGGCAGCTCCGGCCGGCGCGTAGAGGCTCTACTTGGAGTTGGACTGCGGGACCGCCCCGGTCAGTTTGAAGTCTTGGTCTAGCGAGGGCATCCTGCTGCTCCCGGTAAGAGCGAGCACCGGTGTCGACCCCTGTGTCGATGTGCTACGGTGGATGTGGTCAAAGGAGGTCACACCTTGCCGTCTCACTGCGTTGCCCACGCTCACCGTGCCGTAGGCGTGAGCCCCGCGGCTCTCCTCGGTCACGGCCGCCCGCGTCGAGCCAAGCCTGCCTCGACGGTCGTTTCGATGGCTCGGTCCGCAGCGCTGCTCGGGGTCGTGCTCTGCGCCCTGCTCCTCGGTGCGGCCATCGCTGCCGAGCGGGCCGGCGCAGTGGAGTTTCTCCCCGTGGTGACAGCGGCCACCGGCGCAGGTCCATGCGGCGTGGCGGTCGCCGATCTCAACAAGGACGGGGCCAGGGACGTGGTCACGGCCAACGCCGACGCCGGTACGGTGAGTGTGCTGTTGGGGAATGGCAAAGGCGGCTTCACACGGACCGATTTTCCCGCCGGCGAGTCACCCACCTCCGTCGCGGTCGGCGACTTCAACGGCGACGGCAAACTGGACCTCGTAACCACGAACAGCTACGCGAATACGGTCAGCGTGCTGCTCGGCAACGGTAGCGGCGGATTCGGGAGCGCGACTCCCTTCGCTACCGGAGCGTACCCTGAGTCGGTCGCCGTGGGCGACTTCGACAAGAACGGCACACTTGACCTGGTCACGGCCAACACGCCCTTCACTGCGCTCGGGGAGGTCGCCGATCTGGGCAGCGTGAGCGTGCTGCTCGGCAACGGCGCCGGTGGCTGTGCGGCCAAGGTCGACTATGCCGCCGGCACGCATCCCTGCGCCGTCGCGATCGGTGACTTCAACCTGGACACCTATCCGG
>CAIKZH010000122.1 GCA_903831865.1 uncultured Coriobacteriia bacterium | reverse complement strand
CCATGCGTGGCGGCTGCGGTGGGGGGTGTGCCGTCTGTGGTCCGGCAGGGGGTCGACGGCATCTTGTACCACGACAGCGATCCGTTCGCGCTGGCCGCCGCCATCGCAGGACTCCTGGACCATCCGGACCTGGCGCGGTCACTCGGGGCGAATGCGCGAACGCGAGCGCATGCACGCTTCGACCGAGAGGCTGCGGCCCACAGGACGAGGGAGATCTACGAGCAGATCCTTGCCGCATCGTCGGGTGTCGCCGGCATGTGAAAGCCTCCGGGTGATGTCGCCGCGTGACCGTCCGGGGAGCGACAGCACAGGCGGCCCGGATAACATGAGCGACGGCAAGCCGGAAACACGGGGGTCGATGCAAATGGAGAACAGGATGCGGTTGTCGGTCGTCACTCCGTCCCTGAACCAGGGGGCGTTCCTCCGCGCCACGATCGATTCGGTGCTCTCCCAAGGCTATGAGGATCTCGAGTACGTGGTCATCGACGGAGGCTCCGACGACGGCAGCGCCGAGACTGTCGGAGAGTACGGCGACCATCTCGCGTATTGGGTGAGCGAGCACGACGACGGGCTCTACCCCGCGCTCAACAAGGGGTTCGCGCGAACCACCGGCGACGTCATGGGGTGGATCGACAGCTCCGACCTCTACTACCCTTGGACGCTCGCGACGGTCGCCGAGATCTTCACGCAATTGCCCGAGGTGCAGTGGATCATGGGGATGTCCACCCGGTTCAGCTCCGTTGGCGGGCCCAGGAGCGTGCAGAGGGGCTATTTCAACGCCTACGATTTCCTGGCCGGCGACTACCGGTGGATCCAGCAGGAGTCAGTCTTCTGGCGCCGCAGTCTCTGGGAGCGCGCCGGAGCACGGCTTGACGACGACTTCCGGCGCGCCGCGGACTTCGATCTCTGGCTCCGCTTCCTGAAGCTGGCCCCCCTCCATCACGTCGACACGGTGCTGGGCGGGTGGAGGGTCCACGATGATCACCTTGGCGAGTCCGGGCGCGGCGAGTACTCGCGCGAGGCCGAACTGCTCGTTTCGCGCTTCGCGGCGGAGGCGAGTCCGCGGCAGCGCGCCCGGGCGCGGATGGTGCGCTTGGCCGGGATCACTCACGATCGCGCTCACACGGTGGCGCGGGGCATGCACAAGCTCGGCATCTGGCCGTGGTACGCGCACCCTCGCGTGCTCTACGACTTTGAGAATGACAGATGGACCACCCGGTGAACCGCGGTACGGGGCGCAGGCCCCGGGTCGTGTTCGTGGTCCGCTCGTTCGGCTTCCCAGAGGGCATGGCCGCGACGAACAGGGTCAGGCTCCTGGGCAGGGCGCTGGTCGAGCAAGGCGCGGACGTCCGTGTCGTCTGCATGCGCGTGAGCGAGCGGCAGGGCGAGGAGCGCACCCTTGACGCGGAGGGGACAGCGGACGGCATCCCATTTGTCTACACGCCGGGATCGACGGTGCGGTCCGACTCGTTCGCGGTCCGCAGGTGGCGCGAGGCGAGGGGCTATGCGCTCGCGCTCCTGTCGCTCGCGAGGCTCAAGGCGCGCGGAGACCTCGACTGCGTCTTCCTCGCCGATGGTGGCAGCGAGAAGTGGTATCTGAGCGTCCACATCCTCTTGCGCTGGCTGGGGCATCTCGGCGTGCCCGTCGTCACAGAGCTCAACGAGCTCCCGCGCGTGCAGGCCTGGCTGCCTTCATGGCTGTCCAGGCGGCTCTCCCACCTATCCGGCGTCGACGGGGCGGTCGCGATCTCAGGCTGGTTGTCGGAAT
>CAIKZH010000121.1 GCA_903831865.1 uncultured Coriobacteriia bacterium | reverse complement strand
GCTTCGGTGAGGATCTGGAAGCCGTTGCAGATCCCGAGCACGGGACCTCCGCGCTCGGCGAAGCGGATCACCTCACCCATGACGGGCGAGAAGCGTGCGACCGCGCCGGTGCGGATGTAGTCGCCGTACGAGAATCCGCCGGGAAGGACGACGGCGTCGAAGCCGGAGAGGTCGGTGTCGGCGTGCCAGACGTAGTCCGCCTGGAGGCCGAGGTAGTGGCACGCCTTGACGACGTCCTGCTCGCAGTTGGAGCCCGGGAACACCACGACACCGAACCTCATGGCGCGACCGTCCCCTCCTCGACCTCGACGATGCGGTAGTCCTCGATCACGGGGTTGGCGAGCAGCTTGTCACACATCTCTTTGACGCGGTCCAGGCCGCCCTCGCGGTCCTCCACCACGAGCCGGATGTACTTCCCGATCTTCACGCTGGCGACCTCGTCGTAGCCGAGGTTCGAGAGCGCGCGTTCCGCCGTCACACCCGGCGGGTCGAAGATGCCCTTCTTGTACGTGACGAAGACCTCGTAGCTCGCCATGGCGCTCCCTTCGTCCTCTATCCGTTCGAGTCAGAGTCGGTCGTCGTCTGCACGGGTCGCGCAGAGTCGTCCTCCGCCAGCGCCCGCGCGGTCGAAGCCGCCGCCTCGCCACTTCCGTCTGCGCGCGAGGAACCGTCGTCGCGCCGGACGCCCACGAGCAGCATCCGCACGAGCTGCAGCAGCACCATCGCCCCGATGAACGTGAAGACACCCGGCCAGGCGAGAGGAGGCAGGACGGCGGACACTTCGCGGCCTGCACCGGGCCCCGACTCGATGCGCACGATGTCGATGATGCTCCAGGCGAACATGCCGATCCCGGCGAGGGCGGCCAGCAGGAGGAAGGTCTCGGCGACCCGACCCGCCCAGTAGGCGCCGCCTCCGCGGACCCTTCCGCGCACGGGCTCTGCGCTCACTCGCCCGTCCCCTTGTCGGCCTGCTTGTCGCCCGACTTCTTGCCGCCCTTGTCGCCGGAGCGCGCCGCCTCGACGGCGGCGAGCCGCGCCTTTCGGAGAGGGACGAACTCGAGGTAGAAGGCGACCGCCATGCAGCCGAGCCACGCGGCCCATGCCGGGATGACGAAGGGGCTGAAAGCCGCGTTGCTGCGCGCGGCCTGTTGGAGCAGAAGGATCACAACGGCGAGAGCGAGCGAGGCGCCCCACATGATCCACCACAGCCGCCGGAGCTTGCGCATCTGGGGCGTGACCGGGATCGCCTGGGTGCTGGACGAGGACGAAGTCGGGTTCGGCTGCCACCAGCGGCGCTTGGACGAGGCCTTGCCCGCCGGCCCTTCAGCAGGCGTCAGATCCGCCACGGCGCGTTTGGGCTTCGCAGCGGATGCGCTCTTGCGGGTCTTGCCCTTCTGCTCGACCTTGTAGCGATCGTTGTACGGACTGCGTTGCGACATCTGTGTATCTAGCCCCGTTCCGGTTCGAACGCACGGCCGGTGATCGACTCGTACGCCTGGATGTAGGTCGCGCTGGTCTTGGCCACGATCTCCGGCGGCAGCGGCGGCGCGGGAGGCTTCTTGTCCCAGCCCGAGTCCTCCAGCCAGTCGCGGACGTGCTGCTTGTCGAGCGACGGCTGCCCGTGCCCCGGCTCATAGCCGGCGGCGGGCCAGAAGCGCGACGAGTCGGGAGTGAGGACCTCGTCGATCAGCGTGACCTCGCCGTCCACGAGCCCGAACTCGAACTTCGTATCCGCGATGACGATGCCGCGCCTGGCGGCATGGTCGCGCGCCCTCGAGTAGAGAGCCACCGACGCCTCCTGCAGTGCAGCGCCGTACTCGGGACCCACGATCTCGAACATCCGCTTGATCGAGATGTTCTCGTCGTGTTCGCCGATCTCCGCCTTGGTCGACGGCGTGAACATCGGCTGCGGCAGTCGCGACGACTCGCGCAGACCCGCAGGCAGCGCCATCCCGCAGACGGTCCCGGACCGTTCGTATTCCGCCCATCCGGAGCCCGCGAGGTAGCCGCGGACTATGCACTCGATCGGGAACACGTCCGCCTTCTTGACGAGCATGATGCGACCGGCGAGCTCATCCGCCCGGGGCGCGAGCCGCTCGGGCAGGTCCGCGACGTCGGCAGAGATCAGATGGTTGGGGACGACCTCGCCGAGCAGGTCGAGCCAGTAGAGGGAGAGCTTGGTCAGCACCTCGCCCTTGTGGGGGATCGGCTCCGCGAGCACCACGTCGAAGGCGCTGATCCGGTCGGTGGCGACGAGCAGAAGCCGCTCGCCGAGGTCGTAGATGTCCCGCACCTTGCCTCGGGACTCCGGGTCGATGCCGTGCGCTCCGCTCACGAGGTCCCTTCGGCGTCAGTGCTTGGCGACTCCTCCGGGCGCCACTGAGCGAGCCCCGGAAGCATGCCGGTATTGTAGCGGTTGCGCCGAGCCGACGGCGCGTGCCCGAGGCCCCCGCGGACGGGTGGTCAGAAGAGACCGAAGAAGAGGAAGCCCACCGCGATCGTCATGTGCACCAGCCCGACGACGAGAAGCGTGAAGCCCGCCCAGCGATGCACCTTGATGTGCGTGAGCCCGTGGAAGTGGATGACACGGGTGCCTGTGAGCACCTGGAACACGAGCAGGCCCAATCCGATCAGGCCCAAGAACAGGATGATGTAGAGCTGCATCGGCCGTGACTCCTCTCGGTCGCGCTCCGTTGTTCGTCCGGAGCGTCGGTCCCTCTCGATCGTTCCCCCCGGATCGACACCGTGCTAGATGTCGAGGGGGGCCTCGAACGCCAACGCGCCGAGGAAGCGCTCCTGGAAGTCCGCGCGAGTCGCGAGAGGGACCACGCGCGTCGCCCGCGCGATCTCCTCGACCTCGCGACGCGCGGCGCTTGACAGAAGCACGCGGGATGCTCCGTCCAGCGCGGAGTTGCCCACGAACGTCACGCGTCCCACCCAGGTCTGCGGGATCACGCCGATCGCCGCCAGGGCAGAAGGCCGCAGCCGGGAACCGAAGCCACCCGCCACCAGGACGTCCCCGACGCCCTCCGGCGCCGTGCCGCTCTCCAGC
>CAIKZH010000120.1 GCA_903831865.1 uncultured Coriobacteriia bacterium | reverse complement strand
GAGATCGTGCGCACCAACGGGCCCACGGCGTTCGTCGGCTACGAGAAGGACCAGACCGACGCGACGGTGATCGGCGTCGTCGTCGACGGCGTGCCTGTGGAGAGTGTGGCGGAGGGGGAGACCGCGGAGATCGTGCTCGACCGTACGCCCTTCTACGGCGAGCAGGGCGGGCAGGTCGGCGACACCGGCGAGGTCACCAACGGCTCGACGATCTTCGTCGTCGAGAGCGCCCGCATCCCGCTCGCGGGCCTCATCGTCCATGGAGGCCGCGTGGCGTCGGGATCGCTCACGGTGGGCGACAGCGTCCATGCCTCCATCGATCACCTTCGTCGTGAGCGGATCCGCCGCAACCACACGGCCACGCACCTCCTGCACTGGGCGCTGAGGCTGGTCCTCGGCGAGCATGTGCGCCAGTCCGGCAGCCACGTGGCGCCCGACCGCCTCCGATTCGACTTCACACACTTCGAGGCGACCACCCGCGAGCAGCTCGACAAGGTCGAGCGGCTCGTCAACACGAAGATCATGGAGAGCCACCCGGTGCGCGCCTATGAGACGTCGCTCGCCAGTGCGCGGGAGTCGGGCGTCACCGCGCTCTTCGGCGAGAAGTACGGTGAGATCGTGCGGGTGCTGGAGATCGGCAACTTCTCGAAGGAGCTGTGCGGAGGCACCCACGTCGGGCGCACCACGGAGATCGGCCTGCTGAAGATCCTCAGCGAGAGTTCCGTGGGCGCGAACGCGCGCCGCATAGAGGCCGTGACGTCGTTCGACGCACTCGACCTGTACCGAAAGCTGGAGTCGGACGACCGCGCCGCCGCCGCGGCGCTGAAGGTGCAGCCCGGCGACGTGTCGGACAGGGTCGCCGCCCTGCTCACCCGCGCAAGGGAGCTCGAGGCCGGCGCCGGACGCGCACGTGACGCACTCTCGGGATCGGCCGTGGCCGAGCTGCTCGAGGCCGCCTCCGACGTGGGATACCGTCTCCTGGTCGCCAGCGTGGAGCCCATGAGGCCGCAGGCGCTCAGAGCGCTTTGGGACGTGCTGCGCGCCCGTGGAGTCGACGCGGCGGTGCTCGCGACCGCGGACGCCGACAGCGGCAAGGCGCTTCTGCTGGCCGCTGGTGTGGAGAGCGCGGTCGCTGCCGGATTCGACGCCGGGAAGACCCTGGCCGCGATGGCCCCCCTGGTCGGCGGGCGCGGCGGTGGCAAGCCGCAGATGGCGCAGGGTGGCGGGGAGGATGCGGCCGGCATCGAGGGCGCGTTGGACGCGGCGCGCGGGCTGCTCGGTGTGTCGTAGCGGCCCCGATGCGCAGGCTGGGACTCGACATCGGCGAGAAGCGGATCGGTGTGGCGGTATCCGACCCCTCGGGCCGCGTGGCCACCCCTGTCAGCGTGCTGGATGCACGGAAGCTGGCCGGTGACCCGGCGCAGCTGCGCCGCCTGATCGAGGACTATGAGCCCGCGGAGATCGTCGTCGGGCTGCCGCTCACCATGGCCGGCGAAGAGGGTCCTCAGGCGCGTGAGGTGCGGAGGTTCGTGAGCGCGGCGATAGAGCCGGCCGGAGTGCCGGTCGTCTACCATGACGAGAGGCTGACCAGCACGCTGGCGCACCAGGCGATGGCCGCCGGCGGCGCGGACAGTCGAGCCCGGCGCGGGTCGGTCGACAAAGTGGCGGCGGCATTGCTGCTGCAGACCTACCTGGACGCGCACCGAGAACCTTAAGGAGTCATGAGGCCGATGAGCGATCGTGGACCGCTTGCGCCGCAGGGAGCCGGTCCGGCCCACAGCGGCCGGCATTCAGCCTCGCGCGCCAGGGCGCCGCGGGCGGGCCGGCGGAGGCGTCGCTCGGCGGGAGCCCTCATCTTTGGGATCGCGGGCCTGGTCGTCGTACTGGTCGCTGCGGTCGCGGTGTGGTGGGTGCTGTTCCGACCTGTCTCACCGCAGCCCGCGGGACGCGCCGTGACGGTGGTCGTGCCGAAGGGTTCTTCGAGTGACGCCGTCGCGACACTGCTCGCGGACGACGGGGTCGTGTCGAGTCCCACGATGTTCCGTCTGCGCGCCGCGATGCTGGGCGCCATCGACTCTCTGAAGGCTGGCACATACGACCTGAAGACCGGCTCGAGCTATGACGCCGTGATCGCGAGGCTGCAAGCCGGACCCAGCGTGACCTACTTCACGCTCACCATCCCTGAGGGTTGGACGATCACGCAGATCGCGCAGCGCGTCGAGGCGAAGACGGGGATACCTTCCTCTGACTTCACGGCGCTGGCCACGACCGGCCGGTCGAAGTTCGACTTCCCGTTCCTGGCCCAGGATCAGACGTCGTCGCTCGAGGGCTACCTCTTCCCGAAGACCTACCTGGTCAAGAAGGGGACGACCGCTGACGCCCTCATCCGCATGATGCTGGTCCAGTACGGCGAGGAGACCTCGTCGCTGGACCTGTCCTATGCGCGTTCCAAGAACCTCACGCTGCGCGACGTGACGATCATCGCCTCGATCATCGAGCACGAGGTATCCTTGGACAAGGACCGTCCCCTGGTGGCGTCCGTCATCTACAACCGCCTCAAGGCCCACATGCGGCTGCAGCTCGATTCGACCGTGGAGTACGTCGTCGGCGGCAAGCCCCGGCTCAGCCTGCAGGACCTGAAGACGCCCAGCCCGTACAACACGTACCTGCACCAGGGGCTGCCGCCCGGGCCGATCGACAACCCGGGGCTCGCGTCGCTGCGAGCCGCTGCGATGCCCGCGAACACTGCCTACCTCTACTACGTCCTCACCCGGAAGGACGGCTCTCAGTCGTTCGCCGTCACCTACCAGCAGTTCCTCGCGCTGAAGGCGCAAGCCAAGAAGGGCCTGCGGTGAGGGGCCGGCCTCCACACGAACTCCACAGGGCGTGACCGCGCGCGTGCCGACATATGGGATGCGGCGCACGTGACCGCGCATGACGAGGGCGTCGAAGAGAAGGAGACCCGCACGTGAGTGACACCGCCAGCGCGGATAGGGCAGCCATCACGATCCAGGGGGCTCGCAAGACGTACGTGTCCTTCCCCGACCGCCGCTTCGTCGCCGTCGACGACGTCTCGATCACCGTGCCGGCGGGAGCGATACACGGTCTGCTCGGACCCAACGGCGCCGGCAAGACGACGACGCTCAAGATGCTGCTCGGCCTCGTCCGGCCGGACAGGGGCGCCTTCACCGTGCTCGGCCGCGACGCCCGGCGCCGTTCCAGCCGCGCCGAACTCGGGTTCCTGCCCGAGCAGCCCTACTTCCCGCCGCTTCTCACGGCTCGCCAGGCGATGAGACTGTACGGCCGGCTGGCCGGACTGCCGGAGGGGGAGATCCCACAGCGCAGTGCGGAGCTCCTGGAGCGGGTCGGCCTTCACGGCCGCGACCACACCGCGCTGTCGGCGTTCTCACGGGGAATGCTGCAGCGGCTGGGCATCGCGCAGGCCCTGATCGGCAAGCCGCGCGTGGTCGTCTTCGACGAGCCGGCAGGGGGTCTGGACCCCGTCGGCCAGCGCGACGTGCGCAATCTGATGCTCGAGCTGCGCGACGAGGGCGTCACCATCCTCCTGTCGAGCCACCAGCTCTCCGAGGCCGAGGCGGTCTGCGACCGGGTCTCCATCATCAGCAGGGGCCGAGTGGCGGCGGAGGGCTCCATCGACTCACCGTTGAACGCCCAGGGGCGCACATCGGTCAGGGCCGCCGGACTGCCCGGAGGGTTGCCGCCTCAGGTCGCCACCTTGACCGACGATGCGGCCCAGGCCGGCGGCATCTGGGTGTTCTCCATCCCCGATGACGGCGTTCGCGGCGTGGTGGATGCGCTCGATGACGCGGGCGCGAAGGTCCTGGCGCTCACGCCGAAGCGCGAATCGCTCGAGGACTACTTCACGCGCATGCTGCAGGCGCCCGAGCCGGAAGGGGAGGTCGCACGATGATCCGTCGCATCTCTGCGATCGCGGGGGCGGTGTTCCTGGATGCCGTGAAGCGCCGGGTGGTCTACGCCGTGCTCTTCTTCGCGGCAGTGCTCGCGTTCGGGGCGCCGTCTCTTCCGAGCAGCGGTCTCGGGGTGGACCCCAACCTCTACCGCGAGGTCGCTCTCGCGCTCACCTTCGTCGCCGCGATAGTGCTCGCCCTCGCTCTCTCGGCGAACAGGGTCCCCGCCGAGGTGGAGAGGCGCACGGTCTACAACGTGGTCGGCAAGCCGGTCGCTCGCTGGGAGTACCTTGTCGGCACGTGGGTGGGCATCTGCGCCGTCATGGCTGCCGTCATCGCCGCGTTCACCGCAGTCGACCAGCTCGTCGGCCTTGTGCGCTACGGCGACCTCATGTGGCGGCTGTGGGAAGGCGCCGGCGCGATCTGGCTCGAGACCGGCGTGCTCACTGCTTTCGCCGTGGCCGTCTCGGCTGCCGCCGGCGGCGTGGTCGTCACTGTGGCCACGCTCACGTTCGCATTCATCGCGCACTCCCGCCAGCCGTTCCTCGCGGTCGTGCACTGGTTCCCCGCATGGCTCTTCCCGTCGCTCGACGTGTTCAACATCATCGATCCGGTCGCGTACGGGACCGGCGTGGCGCCTGCGTACTTCCTCGCCGCCGCCCTCGTCTTCATCGGGTGGTGCGCCGCGCTCCTCGTGATCGGCTCGACGGTATTCGCGGGGCGAGACCTGTGACGGTCGGGATGCGCCGGTCAGCGCCGGTGATCGCCGTGCTTCTCGCTCTCGCGCTTCTGCTCGGCGGCCAGGCGCTCGGTGACAGCGTCGCGGCGGGGGAGAGCGGGGTGGCGACGGGCAGCGCCGCCGGCCGCGCCGGCTTCGCCTATCTCACCGGTCTGCGGATCTTCGCGGCCGACCTGATCTGGAACCGGCTCGATCCTCTCGGCGACCGCTACTACGGTCACGGGCTGTCGAAGTACCGCTTCATGATCCCTAACATCCTGGTGGTCACATGGCTCGACCCGCAGTTCATCGACGCCTACTACGTGGGCCCCGAGATCCTCGCAGAGAACCGCGAGACGGGAATGGCACTCGCGATGGCCCGCGCGGGCATCGCCAACAACCCGCGCTCCGGCGAACTGATGGGCTCGATCGCCGAGCTGCTGATCGCCCACACGAAGCGATACGCGCTCGCCGCCTCCTACGCGGACCGCGCGATGCGCACGGACACCCTATGGCGCAATGACGACGAGCACTACGACTCGCTCGCCATCTTCGCGGTCGCCTACAAGCTGGCGGGGATGCCGGAGAAGGCAGCAGCGGCCTCCCGGCAGCAGAAGGCGCTCGGCGCGAAGCCCGGGTTCACGTCCCAGCCTGCCGGGCAATGAGCGCGAACAGCGGCCCCGCCGCGCCCTCGCGCCGCAAGCGTCTCCTGAGCCCCGATCGCTACTACACGTCGGTGCATGCCATCGATCTCGACGAGTTGCGCTCCTCGGGAGTGCGCGGGCTCCTGCTGGATCTGGATAACACCTTGTTGCCTCGAGACACGAACGTCGTGCCCGACGAGTTGGTGGCGTGGGCGGCACGGGTGCGCGAGCACGGGTTCAAAGCCTGTCTGGTCTCCAACAACTGGCACGGACGAGTGCACGCCGTCGCCGTGACGCTCGGGTTCGAACTGGTGGACAAGGCGATCAAGCCGCTGCCCTTCGCCTTCAGGCGCGCTCTGGAACGCACGCATACACCGGCGAGCGAGACAGCGGTAATCGGAGACCAGCTTTTCACCGATATACTCGGCGGGAACCTGATGGGGATGCGGACTCTGATGGTGGAGCCGCTCTCCCGGACCGATCTGCCGCACACCCTCATCCTGCGAAGGCTGGAGGCGCGGCTGATGCGGGGCAGGCTCCCTGACGCGTGACGCGAGCGGGACGGGCGTGAACCGAGGATGAGCGTACGGATCGACGCGACCACAAGACTGGCGGGCGTCATCGGCTGGCCGCTGGAGCACACGCTGTCGCCGGCGATGCACAACGCGGCGTATGAGGCGCTCGCTCTGGACTGGGCGTATGTACCGCTGGCGCTGGCGGACGCGGACGACCTGCCCGCGCTCGTCCGGGCGCTGCGCGCGGTCTCCTTCGTCGGCTTCAACGTGACGATGCCCTACAAGGCCCGGATGCTCGAGCTGTGTGACGAGGTCGCGATCCAGGCGCGGCTGGCGGGATCGGTGAACGCGGTCCACATCAGGGACGGGGCTCTGATCGGCTACAACACCGATGGCCGCGGACTGCTCGAGTCTCTCTCCCGCGACCTGGGTTTCGACCCTGCCGGACGACGTGTCGTGGTGCTGGGCTCCGGCGGCGCCGCGGGCGCCGCCGTCGTCGCGCTCATGCTGGCGAAGGCATCGCACGTGTCGGTCGCCGCGCGCCGTCTCGAGCCGGCGCAGCGCATCATCGAGCGCGTGGCCGAATACGCCGGCGACACGGACCTCGGTGCCGTGCGACTCGATGAGACTTCGGACGGGATCATTGAGTCCGCCGATCTGATCGTGAACGCGACTCCCCTCGGCATGCGTGAGAACGACCCGCTGCCGATCGACCCGGGGCGCATCGGCCCCGGGCAGTCCGTCTACGACGTCATCTACTCCCGCGACCCGACCGCTCTCGTCGCCTCCGCTCGCCTCCGCGGGGCGAAGGCGTGCACGGGGCTCGGGATGCTCGTGGGGCAGGGCGCCATCTCCATCGAGATCTGGGGCGGCTTCGGCGCGGCCAGCGTGCCACGAGAGGCGATGAGAACAGCAGCTGAGAGCGCTCTTGCAGCGCGCACAGACGCTTCGGTGGAGGTGATCTGAGATCCCGCCGCTGAACCAGCGCCGCGTGGGCAGCGTCCTCGTGAGGGCCGGCCTCGTCACCGAGGGCGAGCTCGATGGCGCCCTGCGTCATGCCGGGCAGGCATCTCTGGCGCAGGCGCTTGTCGATGCTCGCGTCACCAGCGGGGTCCGCATCGCGCAGGCGATCGCGGAGGACGCCGGCCTGGACTACATCGACATGTCGCTGTGCGAGATCGACATGACCGCCGCGACCGCCATCGCACCGGAACTCGCGCGTCGCTACGACCTCCTCCCCATCTCTCGAGAGGGAGACCTCCTCATCGTGGCGATGTCGGACCCTTCGAACATCGTCGCGCTCGACGACCTCAGGATCCTGACCGGCTGCGAGATCAGACCAGTGGTGGCCGCCGAGGCGGACCTGCGCCAGGCGATCGACCGCTGCGCCGCGATGCAGGAGAACGTCGACGAGATCGTGGGGGATGTCGCCGACGCCGGTCGGGACGCGGAGGATCGGGAGGAGGCGGAGGGCGCCGAATCGGTGGTCTCCAAACTCCTGAACCTCATCATCACCGAGGCGATACGCCTGCAGGCGGGCGACATCTACATCGAGCCGCAGGACGACGAGGTGCGCATCAGGTTCCGCATCGACGGCGTCTGCCAGCAGGTCATGACCAGCCCGAAGAAGCTCCACGCCCAGCTCATAAGCCGAGTGAAGATCGCCTCCGGGATGGACATCGCGGAGCGGCGGGTGCCCCAGGACGGCAGGTTCGGGGTCGCGCTCGAGGGCACGGCCGTCGACTTCCGCGTCGCGGTCCTTCCGACCGTACGGGGCGAGATGGCCGTGCTCCGGCTCCTGAGGCGCTCGTCGATCATGATGTCGCTGGAGGACCTGGGGTTCCTGCCCGGACCCTATGCGCGCCTCAAGCAGGCCCTCGACAAGCCATACGGGTGCATCCTGGTGACCGGCCCCACCGGGTCGGGCAAGTCGACCACGCTCTATGCGGCGATCAACCAGACGAGCGACCCGGAGAGCAACCTCATCACAGTGGAGGACCCGGTCGAGTACAGGCTGGAGGGTCTCTCGCAGGTGCAGGTGCACGAGCGGGCCGGGCTGACCTTCGCCTCGGCGCTGCGCTCCATCCTCCGGCAGGACCCCGACACGGTCATGATCGGCGAGATCCGCGACGCGGAGACCGCCAAGATCGCGATCGAGGCGGCGCTCACCGGCCACCTCGTGCTCTCGACCCTGCACACCAACCGCGCTCCATCGGCGATGACCAGGCTGACCGAGATGGGCGTCGAGCCCTTCCTCACGGCCTCCGCGGTGAACTGTGTGGTGGCGCAGCGTCTCGCCCGCCGCCTCTGCCCGCACTGCAAGGAGCCGTATACGCCCACCGACGAGGCGCTCGAGGGGATCGGGTTCGCTCATGAGCCCGGCGTGCTGCCGACCCTGTACCGCCCGCATGGGTGCAAGAAGTGCTCGAAGATCGGCTACAAGGGCCGCATCGGCGTCCACGAGGTCCTTACGATGAGCGAAGGGCTGGAGCGCCTGACCGTGCAACACGCTTCCGCAGACGACCTCGAGAGACTCGCCGTCGCCGAGGGCATGGTCACCATGCGCGACGACGGCTTCGAGAAGGTCCGCATGGGGCTGACATCGATCGAGGAGATCCTGCGCGTGGTCGCGTGACCCGTGCGCCGCGAGACGCCTGTGCAACGTCCACGGAAGAGTCCGGTCATGGTCTTTCGAGGTAGCCTCAGCGACATCACTCTCCCTGACGTCCTGCGCCTCGCCGCGCTGCGCTGCAGGACGGGGGCCCTGCGCCTCCATCGCGAAGGGGCCGAGGGCGTGGTCTGGTTCCAGGACGGGGCCGTGGTGCTGGCGCGTTCGGACCAGGCGTCGGCGCTCCTGGGCACGATGCTGGTCGACGCCGGCGTGGTCGCCCGTTCCGATCTGGAGCGGGCGCTGACGGTGCGCGACGAGCAGCCCGAGAGGGGACGCCGTATCGGTGACGTCCTGCTCGAGATGGGCGCCGTCTCGGCGGGGGATCTCGAGGCCTTCCTGCGCGACCAGATCCACCGAGCCGTCAAGGATCTCCTTGGCTGGGAGGGCTGTACTGCCCAGACACGTTGTTGACACCGGGCACCCGTGAGATCGGTGGTAGACCGCCGATGCCGCCGTGCGGACGGCGGTGAT
>CAIKZH010000119.1 GCA_903831865.1 uncultured Coriobacteriia bacterium | reverse complement strand
GAACGGCGGGAAGTTGTAGTGGTGGATGTAGCGCTTGCCCTCGGAGATGTCGATCGTGTCGATGCGCTGCCACTCCGAGAGCATGCCCAGCGTGAGCACTGAGAGCACCTGCGTCTGACCGCGCGTGAACAGACCCGAGCCGTGGCTGCGCGGCAGGTACCCCGCGATGCAGCCGATGTGGCGGATCTCCGTGGACGTCCGGCCGTCGGCGCGCTCGCCCTCGTCGAGGACCATCGCCCGCATGGTCTTCTTCTCGAGTGACTTCAGGACGGCCTTGATGTCCTTGCCGCTCTCGACGATCTCTTCGGCGCTGAAGCCCTCAAGGACCTGATCCTTCACCGACTGGACCGCGGTCATGCGAGCAAGCTTATCGGGATTGTGGAGCGCCGCGCGCATCATGTCGGCCCCGGCCGCGAAGACTCGCTCCTCCAGGTGCGGGTCCACGACGTGCAGCGGGACCAGCTGCGGAACGATCTCCAACTTGCTGAGGAAGTCCTCCTGGACCTCGCAGAACGCGCCCACGGCCTCCTGGGCGAACACGAGCGCCGCGAGCATGTCCTCCTCGGACACCTCCCGGGCGCCCGCCTCAAGCATGAAGACGGCGTCTTTGGAGCCTGCTACGACGAGATCCAGGTCGGAGGCCTCAGCTTCTTCGAAGGTCGGATTGACGATGAATGCACCCTCCGCGTCACGAGCGACCCTCACCCCCGCGAGTGGTCCCTCGAACGGCAGACCGGCGGCGACGAGAGCCGCCGAAGCGGCCATGATGGAGATCACGTCCGGCTGGTTGGTCTGGTCAGCGGACAGCACCGTGGCGATGACCTGCACCTCGTTGCGGAAGCCGTCGGCGAAGGATGCGCGGATCGGCCGGTCGATCATGCGAGCGGTCAAGACGGCCTTCTCGGAAGGACGGCTCTCGCGCTTGATGAAGCCTCCAGGCAGCTTGCCCGCCGCGTACATCCGCTCCTCGAAGTCCACGGTGAGCGGGAAGAAGTCCAGCTCCTTCGGGAACTTGGAGGCCGTGGCGGTGACGAGCACCATGGTGTCACCCTGCCGGACCACGACCGCTCCGCCCGCCTGCTTGGCCAGCTCGCCGGTCTCCAGGGTGTAACTCTTACCGAACAGTTCGAAGCTCTGGGTTACCTTTCCCATCCTCTTCCTCTTCTTTCGGCCGGTCGACCTCGTGTCGACGGCGGCGCATCCGGACGCTCCATTGGCGTCCTCACAGTGTCTACATGCTCAAGAAGCGGGGAGTCGTACTCCCCGCTTCCGGTGCACTCTCTACATGGCGACCCGCGCTACCCGCGGATGCCGAGCTTCGCGACGATCGCGCGATAGCGCTCGATGTCGGTCTTCTTCAGGTAGTTCATCAGTCTCCTGCGCTGACCGACGAGCTTGAGAAGGCCTCGGCGGCAGTGATGGTCCGCCTTGTGGATCCGCAGGTGATCGGTCAGATCGCGGATGCGCTGGGTGAGCAGCGCGATCTGGACCTCAGGCGACCCGGTGTCGCCGTCGTGCTTCTTGTTGTCGGCGACGATCTCCGACTTCACTTCCTTGGAAAGCGGCATGACGCCCACCTTTCGCGTGTTCGCGTCGCCACCGGCCGAGGGCGCCGCCGGTGGTCGCGGGCGGGCGCTCCAAGCTCGGGGCCTGGTCAAGACAGCCGGAGAAGTATAGCACGCGGTGGCCACCTTCTCCCTCCGCGGGGCTACCGCTCCGCGACCCTGCGGACCTCGACGACGTCCTCGCGGATCCTGCGAGCCAGCGCCTCGGGCGTGTCGAAGCGCTCCAGCGGGCGGATGCGCGACAGGAACTCGAGCGTGAGCGTGAGGTCGTAGAGGTCGCCGGAGTAGTCCAGCACATGCGCTTCCAGCACATCCGTCGCATCCGGGAACGTGGGCGGCGCGCCGACGGCGACAGCGGCGGTGTGGATCGTGCCGTCGATGGCGACGCGGCCCGCGTAGACACCGTCCGCGGGCAGGGCCGTGAATGGCGAGACGGCCAGGTTCGCCGTGGGCGCATCGAGTCCCGAGCCTCTGGAACGGCCACGGCGCACGTCACCCTTGACGCGATGAGGGCGCCCGAGCAGCACCCTCGCCCCCGCGACGTCACCAGCGGTCACAAGGCCTCGGATACGGGTGGAGGTCACGGAGGTCCCATCCTTCTCGACGAGAGCGTGCGCGACTGTGGAGAAGCCGTGCGACGTCCCGTAGCGGTCCAAGACCCGGACATCGCCCTCGGCCCGGTGACCGAACCTGAAGTCGGAGCCGACGACGATCGCCGTCGGGCTCATCGCCGACAGGAGGACCTCGTCGAGAAACGCGAGCGGCGCCATCCGGGAGAGATCCGTTGTGAACGGGACGACGAGCACGACGTCCGCCCCCGCTTCAGCCAGCAGTCCGAGCTTGTCGGCGAGATCGAGCAACTGTGGCGCCGCCGCGGCCGGAGTGACGACCTGGTCCGGATCGCGGTCGAAGGTCACGATCACGGCCGGCACCTCGTCGCGCCTCGCCAGAGCGATCGCATCCGCGACGAGTGCCTGATGGCCGATGTGCACACCGTCGAAGACCCCGACTGCCGCGACGGCGGGTCCGAGAGACGCCATGGTCGGCACCCACACGAGCTGCCGCGTCACGCCGCGCCCCCCGTCGCATCCAGAACGACCTCGGGCACCAGTGTCCGGCCGCGCACACGGTAGACGCCAGCCAAGCGGTCGTTCACGGTCACGGCGAGGGCCGACCCCTCGGCAAGGTCGATGCTGAGCGTCGATGCGCAGTGCCCGCCGGCGCCGATGGCGTGTGCGTCCGCCTCCATGCGCGGCAGGCCGAGCGCGGCGAGCGGATCGGCGAAGAGCTGCGCCACGTTTCCGCCAGCGGCGGCCTCGCGGACCTCCTCGAGCGTGTGCGCGCCCTCGAGGCGGACACGTCCGCTCTGAGTACGCCGCAACGCCGCCAGGTGGGCGGCCGAACCACTCACGCGACCGATGTCCCGCGCGAGTGCCCTGATGTACGTCCCCTTGCTCACGAGGAAGGCGACCTCCCAAGTCCGACTCGCGATGTCGACGCTGAGAAGCTCTGCCTCGTGCACCTCGATAGCACGGGCCACCAGCTCCATCGGGCGCCCCGAGCGCGCCTCGCGGTGCGCGACCCGTCCCGCGACCTTGATGGCCGAGTACGCGGGCGGGGTCTGTTCCGACGCGCCGATGAGAGTCGCCAGGCGCTCACGCGCGGACTCAGGCTCGAAGAGCAGATCGGATACCGGTGCTGAGCGTGTGACCGTCCCGTCGGCGTCGTCGGTGTCGGTCTCGCTGCCGAAGGCGATGCGGGCCTCGTACCGCTTCGAGACCCCCGACAAGTAGGGCGCGAGGCGTGTGTACGGTCCGATCAGAAGGACCAGCAGGCCGGTGGCCGAAGGGTCCAGCGTGCCGGCGTGCCCGACTCGCCCCTCCCCTGTCGCCCGCCTCACAGCCGCTACGACGTCGTGGCTGGTGATCCCCGCCGGCTTGTCGATCGGCAGGATGCCGGCCAGCTTCGTCGCGCCACGCCGTGTCACGCGAAGTGGCCCGGCAGTCTTGAGAGGATCTGCCCGGTCGCATCGTCGAGGGTCCCCCGCACGGTGCACCCGGCCGCCGCGGTGTGTCCCCCGCCGTTGAACTCCTTCGCGATCGCTGACACGTCGAATCGGCGGGTCTTGGACCGCAGCGAGACCTTGACGTGGTCGCCCTCCACCTTGAAGAAGGCGGCCACGACGATGCCGCCGGTCTGCCTCACGACGTCGATGATGTTCTCGGTCTCCTCCGGCGTGGCGCCGGTCTCCGCCAGGTCCCGCTCTTCCATCCATGAGTAGGCGACGCGGTCCTGGTTCGCCAGCGTGATGCGCGAGAGCACCCTGCCGAGCAACGCCATCGCTGCGGGCGTCCGGCTCTCGTAGACGCGCTGGTAGAGGCTGGTCGCCACCGCTCCCGCCTCGATCATTTCCGCGGCGTCGCGCAACGCCTCCGGGGTCGTGTTGCCGTACGAGAACCGGCCGGTGTCCGTCATCAGGGCGACGTAGCACGCCGAAGCTATCGCGGGCGTGGGCTCGACGCCGAGACCGGGCAGCATGTGCCAGATCATCGACCCCGTGGAGGCGGCCTCGGGCTCGACCAGGGAGTAGGCCGCGAAACGGTGGTTGTCCCTGTGGTGGTCTATGGTCAGCGTGCTTCCAGCGCGGAAGCTCAGAGGCTGCGCCGCGCCCAGTCGCTCCCAAGAGGGGGAGTCGAGGGCCACGAAGAGCTGAGGAGGCACCAGCTCCCGGTTCGGGACGAAGAGATCGAAGCCATCCAGGAACTCGTAGGTGGAGGGCGCCGGCGCGTCGTCCGCCAGGGTCGCCACCACCTCAAGCCCCGCGGCCTTGAGCGCGAGCGTGAGCGCGATCACCGACCCGATCGCATCGCCGTCAGGGTTCACATGCGAGCACACCATCACCGAACCTGCGCCCTTCATGGCGTCGATGGCGATCTGCTCCTCGCGTGTGGGCTCACGCATCGTCTTTCCTCCGCTCCTCGTCCTTCTCCTGATTCTCAGGCACCCGGCCGGACAGGCGCTCGGCACGGATGGCGGCCTCGATGCGCGTCGCCTCGTCCAGAGCCGGGTCGATCCGGAAGTGCAGATCCGGCACGTACCGCATGCGGATCTCCACGCCGAGCAGAGACCTGATGCGCCCCTTCGCAGAGTCCAGCCCGGAGATCGCTTCGCGCCCTCGCGCCTCGTCGCCATGCACCGCGACGAAGACGTTCGCGTGCCGCAGGTCGGGACTCATCTCCACAGCGGTGACCGTCACGAACTCCAATCGCGGGTCGGCCACATCCTCGATGAGAGTGCGCGCCACCACCTCCCGCACGGTCTCGCCGGTGGCGCGGGCTCGCGGATAGGGTCTCATCCGCTACTCCTCCCGAGCGACCTCTACCTTGCGATAGGCCTCGATGAGGTCGCCCTCCTTCAAGTCCTGGAAGCCCTCGACGCCGACCCCGCACTCGTAGCCGGCCTTGACCGAGCGG
>CAIKZH010000118.1 GCA_903831865.1 uncultured Coriobacteriia bacterium | reverse complement strand
GACCCGGCCGATCAGCTTCTGACTGCTGGGACGAAGACCTACTCCTGGGACGCCAATGGCCAGGCCCTCAGGGCCGGGCCCACCGCGTACAAGTGGGATGCCCGCGGCCAGCTCACGAGTGTCGGAACCGGAACGAATCTTCCCCCTGTCGCGCAGGCTGGGACGAACAAGAGCGGGATCGTAAACAGCGTCAACACTCTCGATGGCTCCTCGAGCTCAGACCCGGAGGGGGCGCAGTTGCGGTTCACGTGGACGGAGGGTGCATCAAACCCCCAGCACGGGATCCTCCTGGGGACCCACGGCGTGAAGCCGGGATTCACCCCGACCGTCACCGGCAGCTTCACCTTCACCCTCGTCGTAAGCGACGGGTCGCTCAACAGCCCGCCCTCGAGCGTCACGATCAGCGTCGGCACGGCTGGGTCCGGCTCGCAGACGGTGAACGTGTCGCCGGCGAGCACTGCGATCGGAACGCTTATGTCCTATGCGCCCGCCAGCACCGTGAGTGGGGGTAGTGGCGGAGCGACAGTGAGTGTCGGCAGCTTCGGTACGAACATGACCAACATGAGCGCGATGCAGTTCGCCCTGCCCGTCACGCCCGCTGGGATGACGCTCAGCGGCGCGACACTCGCCATCACGTGCCAGTCAGTGAACGCACTAAACACCGCGAATCGGTGGCCGTTCGAGATCCTGCCCACCAGCCTCGACGCGAACTGGCCCAGCCAGAACTACACCACAATCTCTGCCCCGGCTCCGGACGCGACACTCACCCCCGTCCCCACCGGGACCGACCAGCCCGCCGCAGGCGTGCGCCGCACGTGGACCTTCACCTCGAGCGACCTCGCGGTCGTCCAATCTCGCCTCGGCGGGTCGGGGAAACTCTCGTTCCGCATGCGTGGCGACGCGCTCACAAACCTCGCCCGCGTGTTGTGGAGCAGTGTTTACAGTGGCTGGCCCTACCCGACGCCGCCCGTCCTCTCCCTCACGTTCTCGCCGATCGTCCCGCCAAGCGGGAACAACGCGCCATTCGCGCTTCCTGGACGCGACCAGACGGTCGTCGCGGGCACTCCGAACGTCCAGCTCGACGGGTCGGACTCGTACGACTACGAAGGGCCGATCTCCTACAGCTGGGCTGCGGACCCGACGAACCCCTCGCTGCTTACGCTGGGAAGCACGACGACCGCGCAGAGCAGCTTCACGGCTCCGGCCACACCGGGCACGTACCGCGTAAACCTCACTGTCACCGACTCGGGTGGTCTCCAGTCGACCTCGAGCGTCATCGTGACGGTGGTGACAGCTCTCCCGCCGCAGGTAACCGCGTACGCCTACGACGGCGATGGGAATCGGGTGAGCCAGACCATCGATGGCGTACAGACGACCTACGCGGTGAACGCCGCTGGGAAGCTCGGTGAAGTCCTCGTCGAGACGACAGCGGGCCAGTCGACCTACTCGGTTTACGGCCACGATCTGCTCTACACCGAACAGGACGGATCGCCCCACTACCTCCACGCTGACGGCCTCGGGAGCACGCTCGCCGTGACCGACGCGAGCGGAGCGATCGAGAAGAGCTTCTCCTATGACGTCTTCGGTGCGGTTAGTACCTCGAGTGGTACGTACAGCACCTCGCGGACGTTCACCGGAGAGCAGAACGACGCCACGGGACTCGTGTACCTCCGCGCGCGCTACCTCGACCCTTCGATTGGACGTTTCTTGAGCCGTGACCCGTTCCCGGCACAGGCAGCTGACACGCAGACACTCAACCGCTACGCCTACGTGAAGAACAACCCGACGAACTATGTCGATCCGAGCGGAGAGTTTGCCGACTTTGGGGGTGGTGCGAGTTGCGGCTCGGCCTGCTCCTGCAGCCCATATTCAGCGGCTCGCTACCTCAACGACGACGAGATTCGGATGAGGCCACCTACCGCCGAGGAAATTGGCGAGTCGATGACGATGGCCGCCGGATTCATGTCCGGTGAAGAAGAGGCGGAGATCACGGCTGACCTAATGTCGAATGGTCGGCTCGCACAGCGCCTTGGGAAGTTCGGCGAAGAGACGGTACGCGGAATCG
>CAIKZH010000117.1 GCA_903831865.1 uncultured Coriobacteriia bacterium | reverse complement strand
GCAGTCTGCGGCCGAGAACGGTCAGCGGGGCGTTAGGATGTGACACGAGGGCCCTCCTTCTTCGATTGTTGGCTCAGCACCTACAACCGAACGGGAAGGCCCTCGTTCATGTCAACAACCTATGTGGGCAGTACACCTAGCGCGACCGGCACGCGGATCCTCGGCACCTCGGCAACCGAGGGACTTCCTCTCGACAGGCCCGCAGCCGCGCCACGGCGCGGTGATTGCTCTCCCGCATTCACGCAGGCGCCGTGCGATCCCGGGGCGTCGCTTCTTCCACTTCGCTACCGTTCAGCTCGCGTCGGTTCTTTGGCGCCGCTCGCGTGCCGATAGGCTGATAGGAACCCTTGGAACTCGAGCCGTTCCCGCGCTCGCCGTTCTCGGCCGAGAAAGGTGGATCCACATGTCTGCGGTCCCGCTCACGACCTCCTCCCACGTGACCCGCGCCCTGCGGTTCCTTGCGTGCGCCGCGCTCGGCCTCGCCGCGCTCGGCTCGCTGGCGCTTCCCGCCGCTGCGATCGCCGCGACGTCGGGTCCGCGGGTCGCTATCGCCCGCTCCGCCATCGCGCAGGGCGCCCCCTACGGCAACCAGTACTTCCGCGTCGATGCGGTCACGCCGTGGCTCGTCTCGGAGTTCGGGAAGAACAACGTCACCGTGATCGGCGACGCCGCGCTCGACAGCGCCGCGACCCTCAAGAACTACGATGTCGTGGTGCTCGTCAGGCAGATGGCGATGACCAAGACCCAACGCCTCGCGCTGCGTTCGTACGTGGCGGGCGGGGGCGGCGTCGTCGCCGTCTTCGGCGCGGGGAGGTGGGACTACTCGTCCACCAGGTCCACGCACTACATGCCGTGCATCAAGCTGTACCCCAGCCTCTCGACCGAGTGGGGCGAGGTCTCAGCCATCTGGGGGGTCACGTTCTACAACGATCCCGTCACCGCCGTCGGCTACCACGTCGTCGGCGAGCCCGTCACGATGCATCCCGCGCTGCAACTGGTCGCAGACGACCTGGGCCCCTCGACCCCACTCGACATGCTCGGACAGAGGGACGCGAACGAATACGTGAGGATCCCGGCGGGATCAGCCGTGACTCCGCTCGTCTACTACACGCGGGCGTCGGCCACGGGGACGCCGTACAACGGGTCGGGCTGGGCGGCCGGGTGGGCTAACCAGTACGGACTCGGCCGAGCAGTGTACTTCGGGTACCAGCTGACAGCGTGTGCGGGAACGC
Organism: uncultured Coriobacteriia bacterium; assembly: GCA_903831865.1. Lineage (GTDB taxonomy): Bacteria > Actinomycetota > Coriobacteriia > Anaerosomatales > PALSA-660 > PALSA-660. Next base: position 18,919 of record CAIKZH010000117.1, on the reverse strand, counting down.
AGGCACGCACCCTGCTCGTGAACTCTGTGCGGTGGGCCGGCACGTCGCAGTCGTTGACGATCGCGAGCAGCGCCTCGAGTGCGCGCATCGGCAGCACGTTCACGCTCTCAGGCCACTTCTCCCCGGCGGGGGACATGGTCGGCCGTACCATGGACGTCCAGGTCTGGAAGCCGGTCAAGGCGCGCTGGTCGTACTCGTCGAGCCGCGTCGTGTACTCGGAGACCACCGGGACGGCCGTCTGGCAGTACAAGTACGGCCTCAAGGCCGGAATGGCGAAGGGCAACTACTACTTCAAGGCGGTGTACGCCGGCGGTACGGACGCGACGCCCTGCATGTCGCCTTCTGTGAGGGTCGTCGTGAAGTAGCGTCTCGCCACTCGCGTGGTTAGGGCTACGTGCCGTAGCAAAGGAGATCATGAGGGGCCCGACCCGTGCAGCGGGTCGGGCCCCTCATCTCAGTATGGCCTGTGCGCGAGAGGTCGGCTGCTACCGCCTTGCGAAGAACCCGTAGACGACCAGCACGATGATGGCCCCCACTGCGGCCACCAGGATCGACATCAGATTGAGGCCCGTCACGGTCGGACCCCCGAGCATCCCCGAGACCCATCCGCCGACGAAGGCCCCGACGATCCCGAGGATGATCGTCAGGATCCATCCGAATCTGTCCCGCATGATGACCTTCGCGATTATCCCCGCGATGAGACCGATCAAGAGCCACGTGATGATGCCCATGAACGACGACCTCCCAGTCCGATCCGGCAAGAAGAAGCTGTCTCGAATATGCCCAAGATGTGCGGTCGTACAGTCCGCCGCCGGCGCGGCGATCTGAAAGCGGTCGAAGCCCGCGACTCCGGCGGAGACATGCGGCGGTCAATCGCGAGCCCAAAGGGGTACCATCGAGGTCGTCACGTGTGAACGGCGGGCGGCGACGTGCCGTCGGGTTGAGGGGGAACCGATGACCTCAGAGGTGGGGTTCTACCAGGCCGCACCGTTCGAGCGCGGGGCGTTGGAAGGGCTCGCCGGCAGGCTCGCGTCAGTGCTTGGCGTGCCGTGCAAGGAACTCGTCGCTCTTCTCGGCCATGGGCGTGAAGCCGCGGACGTGGCGAAGGCGGATGCCCTGGCGAATGTGGCGGGACTGGGTCCGTCGCTGGATCACGTCGCCATCTGGAGTCCGCCGTCCGGCGCCGAGTCGTGGCGCGTGGACCTCGAACTCGAAGAGACGTGTCAGTTGGGCGTGACGGTCATGCACTCGAGCCCGGGCCAGGCCAGGAACGTGCTGGGCCTCGTGGCCGACTACCTTCACCTCGTGTCACCCGTGGACCGGTCCGGCGAGGCGGCTCCCACGCCGTAGCGTCAGATGTCGGCGATCCTGTCCCATCCCAGAGCGTCCGCGGCGATCGCATCCTTCCTCTCAGCCGGGTGGCCGAGCGCCACTACGCACAGGACCCGAAGTCCGTCGGGCAGTTCGAGCGACTCACGGACATGGTCCTCGGCAGGACGTCCGTCGGCATGCATGCGGGCGCGGATCTGGACCCAGCAGGAACCGAGGCCGAGACTCGACGCCATGAGCTGCAGGAACGCGGCAGCGATGGAGCAGTCCTCGATCCAGCAGTCCGATACCGACTCATCCCCGCAGACGACCACGCCCAGCGGCGCCTTTGCCAGCCACTCGCCGTAGGCGCTCTTGGCGTGCGCCAGGTCCGCGAGCCGCTCACGGTCGGTGACGAAGTAGAACCTCGTTGGCCGCAGGTTGCGCGAGGATGGCGCTCGCAGCACCGCTTCCTTGAGCTGTTCGACGAACGCCGGCTCGACTTCGCGGGGCTCGTAGCGCCGTATGCTGCGCCGGTTCCTCAGGAGATCGAGCATGACGTTCCTCCTCGCTTTGGTGGGCGAGCGCACGGGCACACGATCTTAGATGTCAGACGGACGCACCCGGTTCCGGCCTGACTCTTCCCGCGCCGCCCGCTCCAGGATCCAAGCGACCGAGAAGAACACGACCGAGAAGCCGATCATCTCCATGAACTCCTCGAGGCCGACCTCGATGAGGTGCTGAAGATGACCCTGGAAGTACGCGTACGACAGGATCTCGAGCACGACGCCGCCCGCGACGGCCACCGCGAATCCCGCGACGAAGACGAGCGACTGCCTTGGCCACGTGCGCCAGGCCCGCACCAGTGATCGCGAGATCAGGATGAGCATGACGGCGCCGGCCAATGCGTAGAAGAACAGCACCGTGCCGCCGCCGTGGAAGTTCACCGTGAATCCGAGCCGCGCGAGCAGCCGCGACAGGCGTTCGTGGACCTCGCCGCCCTCATCGATGGCGAAGTAGGTGAACACGACGCCGAACGTCATGAACAGCCTCCGGAACCGGCGGACGTGGTCGTTGTTCTCGAACAAGCGAGACCCCAGCACGAAGAACATGACGCCGATCAGAAGCAACTGCGCGGCGGAGTAGAAAGCCGCGGGGTTCGCCTCTGCGTTGAGATCGAACAGGGCGAACACCTTGGGATCGAGATGAGGGAGTCTCGCGATGAGAGCGACGGCGTAGGCGACTGTCAGGAGGACGTCCGTCGCCAGCAGACCGGCGAGGAATCTCAGGGCGAGCCTCGGTCGGGATGTCGTGGCGTCCTCGAGCATGGGCTCGTATGCGGGAGTCTTCAGCGAGTCAGCGCACATGTGCCGCGCGGGAGGGGTTGGTGTCACGTCTTGTTCCGATGCAGCCCCACGCGCATGAGCGCGCCCCGCTCACTCCTCCTAATGGGGATTCAAGATACACCTCACAAGAGGAACAGTCGCGCCGGCTAGTTCCTGCGCGACTTCTTGCGCTCGTTCTCGGTGAGCAGGCGCTTGCGAAGGCGGATCGTCTGCGGCGTGATCTCCACGAGCTCGTCGTCCTCGATGTACTCGAGCGCCTCTTCCAGGGTGAGGCGGATGGGCGGCGCGAGGATGATGCTCTTGTCGGCCGAGGCGGCGCGCATGTTGGTGAGCTGCTTCGCCTTCGCGACGTTGACGACGAGGTCGTTCTCCTTGGCGTGCTCTCCCACGATCATGCCCTCGTAGCACATCTCGCCGGGCCCCACGAAGAGCTTGCCGCGCGTCTGCAGTGCGTCCAGCGCATAGGCGACCGCCTTGTCGGTGGACATCGCGATGAGAGAGCCGCTCAGCCGACCGCCGACCTCGCCGCGGTAGGGGCCGTAGGCGGCGAAATGGTGGAAGAGCGTCGCCTCGCCCCGGGTGGAGTTCAGGATGCTGGTGCGCAGACCCATGACGCCGCGGGAGGCGATCTTGAACTCGAGATGCACGTGCTCATCGCGCTGGACCATGTCGGTCATCTCGCCGCCGCGGCTGCCGAAGACTTCGATCACCTTGCCCGCGTACGCGCTCGGGACGTCGACGACGGCCTGCTCGATCGGCTCAAGCGTCTTCCCCTGCTCCTTCTTGAGGATGACCCGCGGCCGGCCGACCTGGAACTCGTAGCCCTCCCGGCGCATGGTCTCCATCAGGACAGAGAGGTGGAGCACGCCGCGCCCGGCGACCTCCATGCCTTCCTTGTCCGGCGTCTCGCTGATCCGCATCGAGACGTTGGACTCGGCCTCGCGCAGCAGGCGTTCCTTGATCTGGCGGCCGCCGACGATCTGACCCTCCTTGCCCACGAGCGGGCTTGTGGATGCGGCGAACACGACCGTCATGGTGGGTTCCTCGACGTGGATCGGGTCGAGCTGCACGGGATCGATCCGCGACGTGAACATGTCGCCGATGTCGGCGTCGTCCACTCCGACGACCGCGCAGATGTCGCCGGCATGCGCGCAGTCGGTCTCCACGCGTCCCAGTCCTTCGAACGTGTAGAGCGCCTTGACCATCGCCTGATAGCGGGAGCCGTCGTTCTTGATGACGAGGATCTTGTCACCCGAGTGCAGAGCTCCCGAGAACACCCGGCCTATGCCGATCCTGCCGACGAAGCTCGAGTAATCGATGGTGCAGACCTGCATGGCCACAGGCCCCTCGGCGTCCACGTCCGGCGCCGGGACCTCGTCGACGATGGTGTCGAGCAGCGGGAGCATGTCCATGTTGCCGTCGTCGAACTCGAGGCGCGCGTAGCCGTCCACCGCACTCGTGTACACGACCGAGAAGTCGAGCTGCAGGTCGTTGGCGCCGAGGTCGAGCATGAGCTGGAACACGTCGTCGAGCACCTCGTGGGGGCGAGCTCCCGGCCGGTCGATCTTGTTCACGACGACGACCGGCTTGAGACCATGCTCGAGCGCCTTTCGCAGGACGAAACGCGTCTGCGGCATCGGACCCTCGAAGGCGTCGACGATGAGCAGCACGCCGTCCGCCATGTTGAGCACGCGCTCCACCTCGCCGCCGAAGTCGGCGTGGCCGGGCGTGTCGATCACGTTGATCTTCACTCCCCGGTGCCTGACGGAGATGTTCTTGGCGAGGATGGTGATCCCGCGCTCGCGCTCCTGGTCTCCGGAGTCGAGGACCCGCTCGGCGACCTCCTGGTTGTCGCGGAAGACGTGGGTCGTCTGCAGTAGGCGGTCCACAAGTGTGGTCTTGCCATGGTCGACATGGGCGATGATGGCGATGTTGCGTACGTCGCTTGCGCGCATGAAGGGTCCTTCGGGTCGACAAGGGTGGTCGCGAGGGGACGCGGGCGTGACCACCGCGGAGGGCTACGGTACCACGGTTCATCATCTCACAGCGAACGTCGGGCCCCTTGGCGGAGACCGCGGCCGCCGGCTGCGCCTGTTCCGGTCGCGTTACGGGTACGACTCTGATGTCCGCCGATGAGGAGCCGCCGCATGCCGCACGTCGCCTACACCCAGGAGAACATCGACAAGTGCTGGTGCGGGCAGTGCCCGGTCCAGATCGGGAGCAGGTGCGCCAGCGATCTTTACGAGGCGGCGCAGAGACTTGAAGGGCTGCCCGCCCCAGAGCGGCTCGGTGGCCTGTACTGCTCCACAGGTCACACGATCTGCCATGACGTCCAGTTCGTGAACCTCTGCAATTGCCCCGCGTGCCTCGTCTGGTCGGAGAACGGCCTGGCGAGCAACCACTACTGCGCAGTGGGATCGGCGGAGGAGCGAGGGCGCTAGGGCCGCCTGCGCACGCTGGCGGCACACACCTGGAGGGAGAAGCATGGACACGACTGAACTCGCGCACAAGCTCGCATCGCTGGGGCAGCTCGACTTCGACGCCGTCAGCGTGTACTCGGAGGCGCTTCAACACGTCAGGGACGACGACGTTCGCGCGGCCTTCGAGCAGTTCCAGGCCGATCACAAGTACCACGCCGAGCAGTGGGGCGCGGTCGTCGAGCGGCTCGGAGGCGAGCGGCCCGAGCCCAAGGTCGATCTCATGGGTCAGATGGCTGACTGGGTGACGGCGCTGCGCAGCCGCGGGGGCACCGTCGGCGCGTTGCACGCGCTGCTGACGGCCGAGCACTTCCACAACAGCCGGTACGGCCAGGCTGCCGAGTGGGACGTCGCCGACGAGGAGATCGCGGCCCTCCTGAAGCGATTCCTCGGCGATGAGAAGCACCACCTCGCGTTCATCGAGGAGCATCTCGGCAAAGAAGTTCCGGCGGCCGCAGCAGCCGCCTCGGTCAAGGTGGACGACGTGCCCGCGAACACGGAGCGATGTCGCTGCCCGTCGTGCCCGACGTACGATGCCTGTATGCGTGAGAAGCAGCAGGTGATCTTCTGCTCGCGCGGCAAGAGCGATTGCGGGCCGAAGGCGGTCTCGTGCATGTGCGGGCAGTGCCCCGTCTGGGCCCAGTACGGTCTGAGCGGCTACTACTTCTGCATCCAGGGGGCCGCCACCTAGAATGGCGACGCGCGGCCGGACTGCGGTACCATGAGTCACCCCAGTCCACGCGCCTCCGCGGTCGTCGCCGTCCCGGAACACCCGCGGGTGCAGCCGGATCCGGGGCGACCTCGACGGTTCTCACGACCCCGACAGCGCAGCAGAGCGCATGGACACGATACGTGGAAGGAAGTGCCAGCCGGTGCCGCTCATGACGACGGTGCAGATCGCAGATCTCCTTGGAGTCTCCGAACGCCGCGTGAAGGAACTCATCAAGAACGGAGATCTGCAGGCCCAGACCGTGGGCGGCGTGTGGGAGGTCGACCGGCGTCAACTCGCTTCCCTCGCCAAGAGGCTCGGACCGAAGCCGCACAATCACAAGGCCGAGGACTGATCGGCAAGACGCGAGAGTGCCCGCCCCGGGACCGGGGCGGGCACTCTGTCCTTCCGGGTGCGGCCGCGTGTCAGACCGGCGCGGCCCAGTCGACAGCGATGGAGTCGGGATCGGTCTCCGAGATACGGACCGCCAGCGTGGCTCCGGGCATCACCCTGTAGAGCTGCGCGTAGGGGACCACGACCTGCGCGCTCACCGGGCGCGGGGGCCTTCCCTCCTGCAACACCACGAAGTCGATCGGCATGATCGGGTCGGCGTTGAGGCTGCCCGTGGTCATCCCCATGGAGACGACCTGCGCCTTGGCCGGGGTGCCCGTTGTCAGCGCGGTGTTGGCGGCAGCGAACGACTCGTTCATCGCCTTCATCTTCTCGGTCGCCGCTCGTGCCTGATCGCCAGGGTGGAAGTCCTTGTCGATCTCCTTGGCCTGCTTGGTCAGCTTGAAGATATCTCCTACGAAGCCCATGTCACGCCGCCGTGTAGAGCGCGTTGAAGGCCTTGGCGACGGCGGGGTTGCGCTGCATGCGCGCGTTCCACTCGGTCATCGCGGCCTCCCACGCATCCGGCTGCACACCCTTGGTGAGGGCGATGGCCGGGGCCTGGGACTGGTCGTAGTTCACCGCGGCGAGCCCCTTCGAGATCTCCGCGTACAGTTGCAGGCTCACACCTGCGACGGGCTCCATGTCCGCTCCGCCGGCAGGCGCCATGGCGGCAGCGGTCGACGCGTTGATCTGAGCCTGCGCTTGAGCCATCGCCGCCTGTTGGTTGGCCGCCATCTGCTCGGCGTTGACCCGCATCTGCTGGGCCTGATCGATCATGTCCGGTGCGGCGGCCACTGTCTCCTTCAGGTCCTTGATCTGCTTGAAGAATCCCATCGCCCCTCCTTTGGACGGGCGTCGCACGGCTCGCGTCCGACGCTGCTGGCAGCGCGCGCCTCGATGGCGCGCCCTTCTCGCTGGCTCACTCGGCCTTCGGCTGCTCTGCGCTCTCCGGGCCGCTCGCGCCGGGGTGCGGCCATTCGCCGTGGGATTCGCAGCACGCGGGCATCCCGAAACCGTGATGGTGGTGGCTCATGTCCATCCCGGGCTTGCCGCTCATCCACGGAGGCTTCCCCCGCATCCAGGGCGGTCCGCCGGCCATCATCGGGCTGCCGTGCATGTTGCGCTTCTTGTCCACCATGACGCCGATCATCACGCCCACGAGGAACGCAATGATGGCTCCGAACATCGCCATCGGGGCTGGCACCAGAGGCACGCCGGACCAACCCATGTGGCCGCCCATCGGGCCACAGTGCTTCGACTCACCGTCCATGACTGGTCTCCCTTCACGCGGTTACGCCGCCCGGGAACGTACCCCGAACGGCGCAACGGGAACCCGCGAGGTGGTGGCTGGCGTGTCGCCTCATCTGGGCCGCGCTCGTTGTCGGTCAGACCCGCAACCGCCGCCTCATGGCGAGCCCGGTCGCCGCTTCGAGCAGCAGCAGCGCTCCGAGCCGGACCGTGCGGCCGTCGGGCGTGTCGGCCCGAGAGTCGATCTCCGTGATATCGACGGCCGCGACGCGGGTGTCGGTCGCGAGCAGGAAGGCGATCTGGCGGAGATCGTCGGCGGAGATACCGCCCGGTGCTGAAGCCGGGCAGCCGGGGACCGCGGCGCGGTCGCAGACGTCGACATCGAGGTCCACGTAGACGGGCCGACCACCGTCACCCGCGATGGCGAGCGCCCTCGTCGCCACGACGGACACGTCGATCCGGCGCAGTTCGTCGCGATCGATCACGGTGACTCCCGCGTCCCGCGCTCGCGCCGCGTATGCGGCGGAGTTCGCGAAGTCGGCGATGCCGATCTGCACGACATGCGCACCGGGCAGCCCGGCGTCCAGCAGCCGCCACACAGGCGAGCCGTTGCTGGCGCCATCGCGAAGATCGTGGTGCGCGTCGACCGTGATGAGGCCCCAGGCGCCGAGGTCGTCGTTCGCGACCCCCCGCATCAGCGGGAACGTGATCGAGTTGTCGCCCCCTATGGCGATGAGGAGCTCCGCTCGAGCATGCGCGGCTGCGGCTGCGTCGCTCACGCGCCGCTCCCCGTCCTCGCTGTCAGGGTCGGCGACATCGCCGAGATCGACGGCGCGCAGCGTCGTGAGATCGAGGTCGTGGGAGGCCGCGAACGGCGAGTACCTCGCGAGTGCCTCGCGCACGGCCGCGGGGGTCGTGTCCGCGCCTGAGGGTGAGATCGAGCCCTCGTGCGCGGGGACGCCCAGGACGGCAAGATCGCAGGGGCCTCCCGGGTCCGCGGCTGCCAGCCACGCGCTCGCCCGGGGCCACAGCGGATCGGAAGGTGGCGCAGTCGCAGGCACTCATGTCCTCCATTCAGCGGGCTCGCCTGCCGTCGGGTCTCGATGGGAGACGGGCCGCGAGCGCACTACCGAGACTCTAGCAAGTATCCGACGCCGGTGAGATGCTTCGCGGGTTCGAGTTCCAACTCGCAGGAGGCCTTCATGGCAGATCCGATCGTCGTCGGGGCCGGCGCGCTCAGCATCCGCGACGTTGTGGCAGTTGCTCGAGACTCGGCTCGCGTGGAGATCGCGCCCTCGGCGCTGGACGCTGTCGCCGCCTCCCGAGAGCGCGTCGAGCAGGTCGCCCGCTCCGGCGAGCCGAGGTACGGCGTGAGCACCGGCTTTGGTGCCTTGGCGGTGCGCTACATCGAGCCGGACCGGCGCCGGGCGCTCCAGCGCGCGCTCGTCCGCTCTCACGCCGCCGGCGCCGGAGCGCTCGTCGAGACCGAGGTGGTGCGCGCGCTCATGCTGCTGCGTCTGGCGACGCTCTCCACGGGGCGCACCGGAGTGCGCGTGGAGACCGTGCGGGCCTATGCCGGGCTGCTCAACGCGGGCATCACTCCCTGCGTGCCCGAATACGGCTCGCTCGGTTGTTCGGGCGATCTGGCTCCGCTCGCGCACTGCGCGCTCACGCTCATAGGCGAGGGCCAGGTCGTGGACGCGGCGGGTGCGCGGATCGCGAGCGCCGACGCCCTGCGCGCCGCGGGGCTCCAGCCGATCGAACTGCAGGAGAAGGAGGGCCTCGCGCTCATCAACGGTACGGACGGCATGCTCGGGATGCTCTGCCTCGCCATCAACGACATGGAGGCCCTCGTCAAGGCTGCAGACATCAGCGCGTCGATGAGTCTCGAGGCGCTCCTGGGCACCGATCGCGTGCTGGCCGCGGACCTCATGGCCCTGCGCCCGCACCCAGGCCAGGCGGCCGCCGCGCGCAACATGGTGCGCCTGCTCGAGGGATCGGGGATCGTGGCCTCGCACCGTGAGGGAGACACCCGGGTGCAGGACGCGTACTCGCTGCGCTGCGCCCCGCAGGTCGCGGGTGCCGTGCGCGACACGCTCGACCACGCTGCTGCGGTCGCCGAGCGCGAGCTCGCATCGGCCATCGACAACCCGGTCGTCCTTCCCGACGGCAGGATCGAGTCGAACGGCAACTTCCACGGGGCGCCACTGGGCTACGTACTCGACTTCCTCGCCATCGCCTCGGCCGATCTCGCCTCGATGGCTGAGCGCCGCACCGATCGCATGCTGGACACGGCCCGCTCGCGCGGCCTGCCCGCGTTCCTGGCGCACGACCCCGGTGTCGACTCCGGACACATGATCGCGCACTACACGCAGGCGGGCATCGTGAGCGAGATGAAGCGCCTCGCCTCACCCGCGAGCGTTGACTCGATACCCTCCTCGGCGATGCAGGAGGACCACGTCTCGATGGGATGGGGGGCGGCTCGCAAGCTGCGACGCTCGCTCGAAGATCTGCGCATCGTGCTGGCGATCGAGCTGCTCACCGCGGCGCGGGCTCTGGACCTGCGCGCTCCTCTGGAGCCAGCCGCCGGCACCGGCGCTGCGCGTGGAGCCCTCCGCGAGCGCATCGAGGGCTGCGGACCCGACAGGCAGATGTCGCCCGAGATCGAGGCCGTGACCGGGCTGCTGGCCGACGGGGCCGTGGTCGCGGCTGTGGAGACGGCGATCGGAGCCCTGGAGCGAACTTCACACTGGATGAGGGAGCGGACCTATGAGTGAGGGCGCTCGTCCGGTCCGCGCACCGCGCGGGACCGCGCTGCAGACGCTGGGGTGGCAGCAGGAGGCCGCCCTTCGGATGCTCATGAACAACCTCGATCCCGACGTCGCTGAGCGCCCCGACGACCTCGTCGTCTACGGCGGCACCGGAAAGGCAGCTCGCGACTGGCGGTCCTTCGACGCACTCGTACGCACCCTGCAGACGCTGAAGGGCGACGAGACGATGCTCGTGCAGTCCGGCCGCCCGGTCGGAGTCATGCGCACCAACGAGTGGGCGCCCAGAGTGCTGATCGCCAACAGCAACCTCGTCCCGGAGTGGGCGACATGGCCGGAGTTCCGCCGTCTTGAGGCGCTCGGACTCACCATGTACGGCCAGATGACGGCCGGCTCGTGGATCTACATCGGCACGCAGGGCATCGTGCAGGGCACCTACGAGACCTTCGCGGCGGTGGCGGCGAAGCGGTTCGGCGGCACGCTCGCGGGGACGCTCACGCTGACGGGCGGATGCGGCGGGATGGGCGGCGCGCAACCTCTGGCCGTCACGATGAACGGCGGTGTCTGCCTCGTGGTCGACGTGGACCCGTCGCGCCTCGAGCGCCGCGCCAACAGTCGCTACCTAGACGAGTGGACCGCCGACCTCGACGACGCCCTGCGGCGAGTGGAGGCGGCCAAGCGCGAGAGGCGGCCGCTCAGTGTCGGGCTCGTGGGCAACTGCGCGTCTGTGGTGCCCGAGCTGCTGCGCCGCGGGACCGAGGTGGACATCGTCACCGACCAGACGTCCGCCCACGACCCGCTCTCCTACCTGCCTCTGGAGGTGTCTCTCGAGGAGTGGCACGAGCGCGCGGAGCGTGATCCCGAGGGCTTCACGGAGCTCGCGCGGGGCTCGATGGCCAAGCACGTCGAGGGCATGGTCGGCTTCATGGACGGTGGGGCGGAGGTCTTCGACTACGGCAACTCCATCCGCAAGGAGGCGGAACTCGGAGGGTACGGCCGGTCGTGGGAGTTCCCGGGCTTCGTGCCGGCCTTCATCCGGCCGCTCTTCTGCGAGGGCAAGGGTCCGTTCCGCTGGGCGGCTCTCTCGGGCGACCCTGCCGACATCCATGCGACCGACGATGCAGTCCTCGGGCTGTTCCCCGACAACGAGCCTCTGTGCCGCTGGATCTCCCAGGCTCGCGAGAAGATCGCGTTCCAGGGGCTGCCGGCGCGCATATGCTGGCTGGGGTACGGGGAGCGCGACCGCGCCGGTCTGCTGTTCAACGAGATGGTGGCCGACGGCCGGCTGAAGGCGCCGATCGTGATCGGCCGTGACCACCTCGACGCCGGCAGCGTCGCATCTCCTTACAGGGAGACGGAATCCATGCTCGACGGGTCGGACGCCATCGCCGACTGGCCGCTGCTCAACGCGCTCGTCAACACGGCGTCGGGCGCGTCGTGGGTCTCGATCCACCATGGGGGCGGCGTCGGCATCGGGAGATCGATCCACGCCGGCCAGGTGACCGTCGCCGACGGCACGCCCTTGGCGGCGGCCAAGATCGAGCGCGTTCTCAGCAACGACCCGGGTACCGGCGTCATCAGGCACGTCGACGCCGGCTACGAACGGGCGATCGAAGTGGCCGAGGAGCGGGGGGTGCGTATCCCCATGCGCGAGGGTGAGGGCGCGTGACCACCACACTGCTCGCAGGCATCGGTGAACTCGTCACCTGCGACGCCGCCTTCGGTGACGGTTCGCCACTCGGGATCCTGCGGGATGCGGCGCTGGTGATCGAGGACGGCGTGGTGGCATGGGCCGGACCCGGCGCGGCGGCGCCCGCGACAGACCGGTTTCTGGACGCGGGAGGCGGCTGCGTCGTGCCCGGGTTCGTCGATTCTCATACGCACCTGGTGTTCGCCGGCGAGCGCTCGGACGAGTTCGCGGCGCGCATGGCGGGGGAGCCGTACACCGGCGGGGGGATCGCCCGAACGGTGCTCGCGACCCGGGCGGCCACTATCGAGGAACTCCGCTCAGGCGCCGCGGCCCGTCTCGCCGAGATGACGGCCGGCGGTACCACCACGATCGAAGCCAAGAGCGGCTACGGGCTCACCGTTGCCGACGAGGTACGCCTGCTTGAAGTCTCACGCGAGTTCACCCGGCAGACGACGTTCCTGGGCGTGCACGCCGTGCCGCAGGAGTACGCGGGCGATCGCGAAGGCTACCTGGACCTCGTCTGCGGAGCCATGCTCGAAGCCTGCGCGCCTCTTGCTCGCTGGGTGGACGTCTTCTGTGACCGGGGGGCGTTCTCCGAAAGTGAGGCTCGCCGTGTTCTGTCGGCCGGCAAGGCGGCAGGCCTCATGCCGAGGCTGCACGGGAACCAGCTCGGCTACGGCCCGGGTGCCGGGCTCGCTGTCGAGGTGGGCGCGGCCAGCGTCGACCACTGCACCTACCTCACCGACGATGACATCGACGCGCTCGCCGGCTCCGAGGTGGTCGCGACGCTGCTGCCGGGCGCCGACTTCAGCACCCGCGCACCCTATCCGGACGCGAGGCGTCTTGTGGACGCAGGCGTGACCGTGGCCCTGGCGACCGACTGCAACCCCGGCACGTCGTACATCACGTCGATGCCGCTCATGATCGCGCTGGCCGTGCGGGAGCTGCGGATGACGCCGGCGCAGGCGCTGCTCGCCGCCACGTCGGGCGGGGCTGCGGCGCTGCGCGATCCCAGGGTCGGTCGCCTCTCGCCCGGAGCGTCCGCGGACTTCGCCGTCCTCGACTGCCCGAGCTTCGTCCACCTGGCCTATCGGCCGGGCGCGCGACTCGTGGTCGCCACCGCGAAGCACGGTGACGCGGTCTACGAAAGGCCGGGCTTCTCCTTCTCGCGCTAGGGAGCGTCCGTCGCGTCTCCCGGCAGGTCCACCTCCGTGGGTGCCGGTCGCTCGTCCGGGAACCACTCGCGGGTGAAGTCGCCCTCGGCGATGCGCTCGATGGGCAGGTTCATGTACTTGCCGGTCGCCTCGACGGCCACGCTGCCGTCATCCAGCACGATCTCGCCCGACCCCTCGAAGAGGCGGCTCGACGTCCGGGTGATGCGGCCCAGGGCGCGGATCGGTCTGTCCAGCGGAATTGGTTGGCGGAAGCGCACTGTGAGTTCCACGGTCACGCCCCAGGCGTCCGGGTCCAGCGTGTTGATCGCTCGGCCGATCGTCTCGTCGAGGAGCGCGGACGCCACGCCGCCGTGGAGACGTCCGGGATAGCTCTGATGTGACTCGAGCGGCTGGAAGACGCCGAGCAGATCGCCGGTCTCGAGCTCGTAGAACCGGGCCTTGAGGCTCCACGGGTTGTCGCGGCCGCACACCATGCACATGCGGCTGACGTTCTGGCTGGCGAGCACCTTGGGGTTCACCCACGTGTTCCTCTCAAGAGACGACCCGTCGGATGATACCCGGGCCGGACGCACGAACGGGGCCGCCGGACCCAGCCGGGTCTACAACCTCAGCCGCATCGAAGGCTGAGCCCCGGGCACCGTCCCGCCGCATCCGAGATGCTCTCCCGGTGAGTCGCCGTGGTCTGTACAATCTTCACAGCTGGTTCCGCACAGAGGCGCGAGGGATCGAGTGACCGTGACGGGTGGGCAGCAGCGGCGATCGGATGCGGGCGGGCGCGCCGGCTGCATGATCGTCGGCGTCGGTGCGGCCACCCCCGCCGACGAGGCGCTGCGCCGCGTGCTCCTCGCACTGCCCTCAGACGCAAGTATCGCGGTCGTGGTGGTGGCGCACGCCGCCCCCGCCTCGGTCGATCGGGGCGTCGACGATCCGTTCGCCGGCGTCGCCCTCCCGGTGGTGCACGTGCACGGCGGGGAGTCACTGGAGTCCGGGCGGATCTACGTGGTGCCGACAGGGCGCGACGCCTATCTCGAGAACGGCGTCATCCACGTGCACCGGGGCCGCAAGAAGTGCGCGGAGCCGATCGACGCCTTCTTCACGTCGTTGGCCGCCCACAGCGAGGCGCGCGGGTGCGGTGTCCTGCTCTCGGCCGTGGGAGGCGACGGCGTCCAGGGGCTTCGTGAACTCCGCGGCGCCGGCGGTCTCGCGTTCGCCGTTTCGGCGGAGGACGGATCGCCCGCCGACGCCGCGCTCGTCGGTCTGGCCGACTTCACCGGATCCCCGGAGGAGATCGCTTCGGAGCTCACCCGGCGCTCGAGCGACCCGCGCATGTCGGGTCCCGGGGCAGGCGCGAAGCGCGTCAGCAAGGATGCCAAGGAGCGCGAGGACCGGCAACTCGCTGCGATCCTCGAACTCGTGCGCAAGGAGTCCGGGATCGACTTCAGCGGCTACAAGCGCACGACGGTCCTGCGCCGCATCGGCCGCCGGGCGATGCTGCGGGACAGTCAGGGACTGGAGCGCTATTGCGCGCTGCTGGAGACGTCGACGGAGGAGCTTGCCGCCCTCTCTGACGACCTGCTCGTCGGCGTGACCAGCTTCTTCCGGGACACCGATGTCTTTGAGGCGCTGCGCGGCAAGGTGCTTCCCAAGGTCGCGGAGTCCGCGGCGGCTCGCGAGACCATGCGCATCTGGATCGCCGGCTGCTCCACGGGCGAGGAGGTCTACTCGGTCCTCATCACGGTGCTGGAAGCGATGAGGGATTCGGGCACGATCGTGCCGGTCACGATCTTCGGGACGGATGCGAGCGAGAAGGCGATCCGGATCGCGAGGGCGGGGAAGTACCCGGCCACCATCTGTTCGTCGGTTCCCGACGACCTGCTCAGGCGCTACTTCACGCCCTGCGAAGGCGGCTACGAGGTGGAGCGTGACCTTCGCGAGATGTGCGTGTTCGCGAGGCAGGACCTCACGAGGGACACGCCGTTCTCCCGCATCGACCTGATGAGCCTGCGCAACGTTCTCATCTATATGGAGCAGGAGCTGCAGCAGAAGGTGCTCGCCGTCGCGCACTACGCGCTCGCGCCGGGCGGCTACCTGCTCCTCGGGACGTCCGAGTCCCCTGACCGCGAGTCGCGCCTGTTCCAGGCGTTCGACAAGCAGCACCACGTGTACCAGCGAAGGGACGTCCCGTCGCGCCTGCCACTGGAAGTCACTCGCACCATGCGCGTGGGGCTTGAGGCGCTCGTTGCGGAGCCGACCGAGCTCGCGGGCGGCGATCCGGGCACCCACGCCGACGCGGACGAGCTCACGCTCGCGCTCTACGCGCCGCCGCGCGTGGTCGTTGACGCGGACAATCGGATCCTCCACTTCTTCGGGGACACGTCGCCCTTCCTGGAGCACCCGGAGGGCAGGGCGACGCTGGACCTGCTGGAGATGGCCAACCCGGCGTTGCTCCTCGACGTGAAGGAGCTTCTCGAGGCCGTCGAGACGACCGGCGGCCCCGCGGCCCGTGAAGTCACATTCATGGTCGAGGACCGGCCCAACCGCGTCTCGATCGAGGTCACGCCGCTTTCATCGCGGCCCGGCCGCCTCCAGCGTCTCGTCGTGTTCCGCGAACTCCCCATCATCGTGCCGGGGACGACCACGTCGGCGCCTGGCCATGAGGATCTCGCCCGGATGTACGAGGGTCGGGAGGAGCGGTTCCGCCGCGAGATCGCGGCACTGCGGAGCCGCGTGCGGGGGATGGCCGAAGACACCGAGGTGGCGAGTCGAGGGCTGCGGGCGGCGAACGAAGAGGCGCGCTCCAGCAACGAGGAGCTCCAGAGCATCAACGAGGAGCTGGAGACCGCGCGCGAGGAGCTGCAGTCGGCCAACGAAGAACTGATCACCCTCAACGACGACCTCCGCAGGAGCAACCACGACCTGGCGCTCGCCAACGACGATCTTGCGAACCTCATGTCGAGCGCCGAGGTGCCAGTCCTCATGCTGGACTGCGAACTGCGGCTCACGCGCTTCACGCCTCAGGCAGCCAAGGTCGCGCACATCGCGCCCGCGGACCAGGGCCGGATGCTCCGCCAACTGCGACTCCGCGTCGACGTCCCCGACATCGAGGAGATCGCGCGGCGGGTCATCGACGAGATAGGGACCGAGCAGCGCGAGGTGCGCGACGAGACCGGGCGCTGGTACTCGCTGCAGGCGCGGCCGTACCGCTCCGCCGAAGGCCGCATCGGCGGTGCGGTGCTGACGTTCATCGACATCGACGAGCTGAAGCGCAACGTCGAGCGTGTGGAGAGACGGGCCCGACTGAGTACGGCGCTCACCGATGTGGACGCGGCGATCACCGCGGCAGCCGGAGCCGGGGACGTCATGCGGACCGTCGTTCGCACGGCAGGGGCTGCGATCGGAGCGGAGTCCGCGACGGTGGCGTTGAAGACCGCCGACGGCTGGGTCGTGAGCGAGACACACGGCCTCCCGTCCGAGGTGCGCGGCCTCAAGATGACCGACGATGAGCAGGTCACAGGCGAGCTCGCCCTCAGCACTCATGCCGTGGTGCCCGTCGACGACATAGCGGGGGACCCTCGGATCAAGACCCTCACGCCCCAGCGGCTCGGGATCCGTTCCGCGATGGCGGTGCCCCTCTTCGACGAGGACCAGCCCATCGGGGCCCTCTTCCTCAACTACCACGCCTCGCTTCACTCCTTCACGCGCGCCGAAGTCGAGTACGGGGCGCGGCTCGGCGTCTCGCTCTCCCTCGCGCTCTCCAACGCGCGCCTGCGCGATACCGAGCGCCACTCGGCCCGCCTCGCCGAGACCCTCAACGAGGTGAACGAGATCCTGCGCACCGCGCTCACCCCGGACGAACTGACAGCGCGGCTCGTGGGCGAGGCGTCGGCCGTCGCCGGGGCGGACAAGAGCCTGATCATCGAGGTGCACGGCGAGCGGCTGACCGTGACCCATGTCCGCAACGTGCGCGACGACGTCGTGGGCAACGAGCAGGGTGCGGACTTCTTCCCGGCGTTCACGCGCGCGGCGGAGGAGCGCCGCCCCTTCCTGGTCGGGGACACTTGGACCGACCCCGTCACGAACAAGGACTTCGTCGTTCCTCATGAGCTGCGAGCGTTCATGCTGATGCCGCTCACCGTCGATGGTGACGTCACCGCCATCGTCGCGTTCGCCTACGACGAGCCGCGCGTCTTCGATGAAGAGGACGAGCGTTTCGCCTCCAAGATGGCCACGGCGATGTCACTGGCCCTTCAGAATGCGAAGGCGTACGAAGCCGAGTCGAAGGCGAGGGAGGACGCCCGCGCCGCACTTCAGACGACGGGGCTCATGCTTGAGGCCAGCCTGGCGCTGGCCTCGTGGACCGACCTCGCGCCGGGACTCCAGAGCCTCGTCGAGATCATGCTCCGCGCGGTGTCGCACACCCGCACCGTGATCTACGGGCTCGAGAAGGAGGAGGGCCTCCGCGTCCTCGCGACCGGAGGCGAGCCCGTTCCGGCTGTCGGTACGGTGCTGCCCCTGTCCGCGATGACGGTCTTCGCTCGTGAGATCCTCACCTCGAAGCACGCGAAGGTCATCGACTTCGACGCGCTCTCCGAGACCGAACGGGGGCTGGGAGAGCGTTTCGGGGTGCACTACCTTCTCGGTTTCCCGCTGGTCTTCGCGGGGCAGGTCCACGGCATCATCGTGCTGGACGACCCTGACGGGAGCCGACGTCCGTTCGAGCCCGACGAGATCGCGATCTTCGAGGCGTTCGCGGCCGAGGTCGCGACCGCGATCCAGAACGGTCGCATGTTCGAAGCCGAGCAGCGGCGACGGCACCGCACCGAGATGCTCAACGAGCTGCTGGAGATAGTCACCTCGTCAAGCAACTCCGCCGAGGTCGCCGAGTATGCTCTGGCTTACCTCTCCGAACGGTTGGGCGCGGACGTCATCACCCTGTGGGAGGTCAATGACGCCGGAGACAGACTCCGGCCCGTGAGCGGTGTCGGCTTCCCCCCGGAGTTCTACGAGGGATTCGCCGCCGGAGTCGGTCTCGACGATCCGTACGAGGTGGCGACCGCGTATCGAGAGCGGCGCCCAGTAGCGCGCGGCGCCGGGCACATCGACGCGGTCCCAGAGCCCGTGCGCGCCTCGTACGCAAAGTTCGGCGTCGCTCTCGGCGCTCTGCTCGTGCTGCCCGTTCTGGGGCGCAGCCACAGGATCGGCGCCATCACCCTGGCATGGAAGGAACCTCGCGAGATCCCCGAGGGCGACGTCGCCTTCTTCTCGGCGGTCATCGGCTCGGTCGCCGTCGGGCTGGAGAACGCCCGCCTGTTCGAGGCCGAGCAGGACGCGCTCATGCGAACGACGGTCCTGAAGGACGTCGCCGCCGCGGTGGCGACCAGTCTGGACATGCGGGAGATGGCCGACGGCGCATTGAGGGCGGTCCGTCGCGGCCTGCACGCCACAACGGGCAACCTCTTCGTCTTGGACGAAGAGGCGGGGTTGCTGCGCGGTGCCGCGAACTTCGGGGTCCCTGCACAAGCGCAGGATCTCTACGCAAGGGTCAGTGTCGACGGCGATACCGTGAGCGCCCGCGTGGCGCGAACGGGCCAGTTCGAGACGAACGACGTCGAAGTCGCGGCCGCTACCACGCTTCGCGTGGCTCAGGTCACCGGCGCCGCCGACAGCGTCTGGATCATCCTGCCGGTCAGGGCCGGCGGCAGGACTCTCGGGGTCCTGGGCCTGTCTTTCGCGAGCGGGCGTCCGCTGCGTGAGGCGGAGGTCGCGCTCTACCAGGCGGTGGCGGACCAGGTCGGGGCGGGCGTG
>CAIKZH010000116.1 GCA_903831865.1 uncultured Coriobacteriia bacterium | reverse complement strand
TGGAGCAAATTCCGGACATCGAAGTGGATGAGTACATCGAAGAGACCGTGCCCTCGGTGCCGATCGGACGCATTGGTGCCATGGCTGCCAAACAGGTGATCCTGCAAAAGATCCGTGACGCGGAGCGCGAGCAGATCTTCGACGAGTACCAGGACCGGGTCGGGGACGCCGTCACCGGGACGGTGCAGCAGTCCGACGCCCGCTACACGCTCATCAAGCTGCGGGAGGGCGTGGAAGCGCTCCTGCCGCCGAGCGAACAGCCTTCGAACGAGCGATACGACCACAACCAACGCATCAAGGCCTACATCATCGAGGTCCGCAAGACGACGAAGGAGCCCTCCATCGTGGTCAGCCGGACCCACCCCGGACTGCTGAAGCGGCTCTTCGAGCTTGAGGTGCCGGAGATCTACGACGGCATCGTGGAGATCAAGAGTGTCGCCCGTGAGCCCGGGATGCGCTCCAAGATCGCCGTGTCGAGCCGCGAGCCTGGTCTTGATCCTGTGGGAGCGTGCGTCGGCCCAAAGGGGAGCCGCGTCCGCATGGTGGTCGCGGAGCTCAGAGGCGAGCGCATCGACGTCGTGCCATGGAACGACGACCCGGCGCAGTTCGTGGCCTATGCGTTGTCGCCGGCCAAGGTCAGCCGCGTCATCCTTCACCAGGAGGAGCGCTCCGCCACCGTCGTCGTGCCTGACGACCAGCTCTCGCTCGCGATCGGCAAGGAGGGGCAGAACGCCCGTCTGGCGGCCAAGCTGACCGGATGGCGCATCGACATCAAGAGCGAGGCGCAGGCGGTCCAGGCCGGCATGGCCGGCGCGACGTCCAGCTCAAGTGGCGAGGCCGAGGTCGAGGGTGACGGCCGCTGCTGCGCCGTGACGGCGTCCGGTCTTCGCTGCAGGAACCGCTCGAAGCCCGGCTCCACGTTCTGCGCGTTGCATGAGACGGCGAAGTGACCCGTGAGCGCGCGCAAGCCGAGCATCCGCACCTGCATCGGGTGCGGCCGGACGGAGGACAAGCGCGAGGTCGTGCGCTTCGTTCGGACACCTGAGGGGACCATCGAGGTGGACCGCTCCGGCAAGGCGAACGGGCGAGGCGCGTACGTGCACGCCACCTTGGAATGCTTCGAGGCGGCGATCCGCAAACACAGGTTCGCGTCGGCACTCCGCGCGAATGTGACAGAAGACGATGTAAGCCGCCTGAGGGCGGACGTCGAGCAGGTCCTCGAGACGAAGGGGACGCTCGTCCACAAGGATGGTGACGCGTAGGTGCCAAGCATGCGGGTGCATGAACTCGCCAAAGAGTTCGGGATGACGTCCCAGGAACTTCTCGAGAAGATCCAGGCGATGAAGATCCCTGCAAAGAACCACGCTTCGACACTCGTTGAAGCCTACGTGGACAAGATCCGAAAGAACCTCGGGCCTGAGATCGCCGAGCGTCATGCGGCGATGGAAGCCGAGCGCCTCCGCGTGGAGGCAGAGGAGGCCAGGCGCGCTCAGGAGGAAGCCGTGCGGATCGCCGCCGAAGAGGAGGCGCATCGCAAGGTCGAGGAGGAGCAGCGTGCGGTCGCAGAGGCAGCAGCCTACGCCGAGGAAGAGGTGCGGCGCAAGGCGGAGGCCGAAGAGGAGCGCAAGCGCAAGGAGACCGAGCGCGAGGAGGAGCGGCTCCGGCACGAGGCGGAGCAGGCCAAGCGCGAGGAGGAGGCCAAGCGCGAGCAGGAAGAGCGCGAGCGCTACAAGAAGATGGCGCAGGAGGCCGAGGTCGAGGCCGCCGCGACGCGCGCACGCGAGTCCGTCGTCGAGACCGCCAAGGCCGTCGCGGCCAACGCCGTCACAGGCCCGGGCGGGCGCAAGGTCAAGAAGGGCAAGAAGCCCGGAGGACGCGAAGGACGCGAGGAGGGTCCGCGCCAGCGTGCGGGCTCGGGCGTCGCTGCGCCGGTCGTCGACGGTGTGCTCACCATCGAGGAGGGCTCCACGGTGGCAGCCTTCGCCGAAGCGATGGGCGTCCCCTCAGGCGACGTCGTCAAGAAGCTCTTCCTCATGGGCAACGCCTACACGGTGAACCAGGCGCTCTCGGCGCAGATGCTCGAGACCCTCGGAGAGTCCTACGACCTGCTGGTCGACGTCGTGGAGCCCGGACAGGAGCCGGTGGAGGTCTTCACCGACGAGCCGAAGGACCTCAAGGACAGGCCCCCGGTCGTGACGGTCATGGGACACGTCGACCACGGCAAGACGTCGCTGCTGGACGCGATTCGCCACACCGGCGTGACGGCCACGGAGGCCGGCGGCATCACGCAGCACATCGGTGCGTCGGTGGTGCAGAAGAACGGTAAGCAGATCACCTTCATCGACACGCCGGGGCATGAGGCATTCACGGCCATGCGGGCGCGCGGCGCCAACATGACCGACATCGTGATCCTCGTCGTGGCGGCGGACGACTCCGTCATGCCGCAAACGGTCGAGGCCCTCGACCACGCGAAGGCGGCGAAAGTGCCGATCATCGTGGCCATCAACAAGATGGACAAGGAGGGCGCCAATCCGGAGCGGGTCCGCAACGAGCTCTCCGAGCGTGGAGTGATCCCGGAGGCGTGGGGCGGTGACACACCCTTCGTCGAGGTGTCGGCCAAGCAGAACATGGGCATCGACGATCTCCTCGAGATGATCCTGCTCGTGGCCGAGGTGCTGGAGCTCAAGGCGAACCCCACGGCCGCGGCGCGCGGCGTCGTCGTCGAAGCGAACCTGGACAGGGGTCGCGGACCGGTCGCGACCGTGCTCGTCCAGCGCGGGTGCCTCAAGGTGGGCGACGCCGTCGTGGTCGGCACGGCGCACGGTCGCGTGCGTGCGCTCGTCGATCCCAAGGGCAGGCACATCCACCAGGCGGGACCTGCGGACCCGGTAGAGATCCTCGGGCTGAACTCCGTGCCTGCGGCAGGCGACGACTTCAAGGTCATGGACGACGATCGCGCAGCTCGTCAGATCGCCGAGGAACGCTCCTTGAAGCAGCGTCTGCGTGACCAGGAGAGCGCGAAGGCACACATGTCGCTCGAGGACCTCTTCGAGCGCATCCAGCAGGGCCAGGCCGAGGTGCCGCTGGTCGTCAAGGCGGATACGCAAGGGTCGATCGAGGTGCTGAAGGACTCGCTCGCGAAGCTCGACCAGACAGAGGTGCGCATCCCGGTCATCCACAGCGGTGTCGGCGCGATCACCGAGACCGACGTCATGCTCGCCGACGCGTCCGACGCGATCATCATCGGCTTCAACGTGCGGCCGGAGCCGAAGGCTCGCCAGCTCGCGGAGGTCGACAAGGTCGACATGCGGCTCTACCGAGTGATCTACAAGGTCATCGAGGACATCAACGCGGCGCGCGTCGGCATGCTGAAGCCCACGATCGAGGAGCAGGACACCGCGGTCGTCGAGGTGCGCGAGCTGTTCAGGGTGCCCAAGGCGGGGGTCATCGCCGGCTGCTTCGTCCAGGAGGGCGAGATCACCCGCGACGATCTCGTGAGGGTCGTCCGACAGGGCACGATCATCTTCGACGGGACCATCCACTCGCT
>CAIKZH010000115.1 GCA_903831865.1 uncultured Coriobacteriia bacterium | reverse complement strand
GGCGTGACGTGGGCGAGGGACCTGCCGCGGGTGGACGACCGCACTCGGGTGCGGGTCGCGGGGGTGCGGGAGCGGGCGCAGACGCCCCCGACGCGTTCGGGAAGGCGCACCTGCTTCCTCACGCTGGAGGATCCCACCGGGCTGCTCGACGTGGTCGTGTTCTCGGAGGCGCTGGAGCGCACGGGAGAGACGATCGTGAAGCACCGCTCCTACCTGGTCGACGGCATCCTGCAGAACAACGCCGAGCGCGGGCTGGCGATCGTGGCCGAGGACATCGCGCCCTACGTGGTCCGTGCGGAACGTGGAGGGCCCGTGGGCCTGCGCCGCGGAGTGGGCCTCAGCCCGCTCGGGCCGACGCGGCCGAGGTGAGGGGAAGGATCGCCGAAAGCGCCGCTCGGTGCGACACCAGTTGACCTCAGGCTAGTTGGGGATTACGCTATATCGGTATTCTAAAGATATAGCGTATCTCACAGAGGAGAACCCGATGACTGACCAGACAGAGCACCGTCACGAGCACGGCGGAGAGCACAGCGGGATGCGGATCGGCACCAAGGCCCCCGGTGAGGCTCCGGGTCCGCGGGGCGATCACATGGGCCCCCTGCGCGACGCCCTGATCCAGCTGAACAGTGCCACCAAGCAGCTGGCGCACGCGGGTACGCCGGAGCAGGCGGCCGAGACCCTCGAGATCCTCACGGAGGCGCGCAAGCGCATCTACAACATGCTGGCGCGCTAGGGGCGCGCATCTCGATCCCCGGAATACACTGCGGACGAACAGACGGCCCCGGGCGGGAAGCCCAGGGGCCGTCTGTTCGTCACCGTGTGCGCGCCCCCTCGGCGGTCATCTCCCGAGGTGTTCTACTTCGGGTTGGCCGTGAGAACGAATCGTGCGCCCTCGGCTTCCACGAACAGGTCGCCATGCTTCTCACAAGCCGTGTGAGACAGCTGCATCCAGCCGAGGTCGTGCATGACTCGGTAGCTGGCG
Organism: uncultured Coriobacteriia bacterium; assembly: GCA_903831865.1. Lineage (GTDB taxonomy): Bacteria > Actinomycetota > Coriobacteriia > Anaerosomatales > PALSA-660 > PALSA-660. The sequence goes on along the minus strand of CAIKZH010000115.1, from coordinate 16,758 downwards.
GCGAGGGGCGAGGTGGCGACGATCTCGAGGGTCTGCACGCCGTCGGCATCCATCACTGACACGGCGTAGGTCGCGTGGTTCTGCGGGACAGGCCGGCGGACCAGCCGTCGGACCATCCAGCCGTGTGCCCGGAATGCCTCGCCGTTCTCATCCGTGACCCACATCCAGCTTCCTCGGACGGCACGCTTGGACCCGACGCCGCCTCGCACAAGGACAGTGCGTGTGTGCTCCTCGTTCCACTTCGGCTCGTTGGCGGGGAAGTGCTCGCGTCCGAGCACGACGACGCAGTCGGCGAGATCCATGTTCAGCGCATTGGCCATCTCGGGGTCCTTACATCAACATTGAGCGATCGGATCGGGTTCTCGCACGGTAAGTGAACGCCTACAGTGGACAGCGTGCTCAGCGTAGCACCGGTCCCCGCTCTAGGGGAGGGGAGCTCGACCGGCGGGATCCGAGGATCGGGAAGTGGGTGCTGGACAATGGCGGCGGTACCCCACGCCTTGCCGCATTCTTCGCCTTGCCCCCGCGCCGCCCCCCGCATCCACTCCCGCGCCCGCGCGCCCTTGCGACGCCTTCGAAGCAGGTGCTACATTGTGGCGACCCGAGGCCCGGCGCGGGGGGCATCTCCTACACGTCGCCGGGTCGTCGTGTATCCGCCCCTCATTCCGGGGGCGATCTGGCGGGGCTGGGCCGGACACGGGCAGGGTCGATGGAACCGTCCTACGCGTTCGACTACACGGTCATAGCGTGGTTCCTCATCGGGGGCGCGGGGTTCGTGACGGTCGCTCTCGGCCTCTCGCGGTTGCTGCAGCCCCGCAAGCCGAATCCCGTCAAGGCCGAGATCTACGAGTGCGGCCTCGAGCCGATCGGACCGGTCTGGGTCCAGTTCAAGATCGGCTACTACGTCTACGCGCTGCTCTTCGTCCTCTTCGACGTCGAGGCCGTCTTCCTGTATCCGTGGGCCGTGACCCTCAAGATGCTCCCGCTGTACGTGGTCGGCGAGATGGTGATCTTCCTGGCGGTCCTGGGTCTCGGGCTCGCGTACGCATGGAAAGAGGGGGCACTGCATTGGCGCTAGACCGCCTCGCCGGTGAGAACTCGATGCTGTTCATCCGCAGCGAGCAGCTCTTCGACCTCGCCAGGCGCCACTCCTTCTTCTATCTGAGCTACGGCATCGCCTGCTGCGCGATCGAGGGCCTCATGAGCGCCGGGGGACCCCGATTCGACTACGACCGCTTCGGCATCTTCCACCGCGGCTCGCCTCGGCAGGCCGACGTCTTGATGATCGCGGGCACGGTGAACCGCAAGATGGCGCCTGTGGTGCGTCGTCTCTACGACCAGATGGCGGAGCCGAAGTGGGTCATCGCGATGGGCGCGTGCGCCTGCACCGGCGGGCCCTTCCGCGAGTACCCCAACGTCGTCCTCGGCGTGGACAAGATCGTGCCGGTGGACATCTGGGTGCCCGGTTGCCCGCCGCGCCCCGAGTCGATGCAGTACGCGTTCATGCAGCTTCAGAAGAAGATCGCCAGCCGTACGCAGGAGCGCCTGGATGCCCGCGCAGCGAGTCGCTGACATACTCGCGGCGGCCGGGGTCCCCTCCGCGCCGAGCGACGAACTCCTCGGTGCCGTCGTGCGCCTGGAGGCCTCCCGTGTGGCCGACGCGCTGGCGGCCCTTCTCGCCGAGGGCTTCGACTTCTTCCTCGACCTCTTCGGCACCGACACCGGCGAGGCCATCGAGCTGACCTACCACGTTCGCGCGCTCGCCGCGCTCGACGACGTGTTCCTCAAGGTGGTCGTGCCCTACGACGGCGAGGCGCCCAGCGTCTGGCGCTCGTACCCGGCTGTGCTGCACGCCGAGCGTGAGGCCGCCGAGCTGCTCGGCGTCTCGTTCCCCGGTCATCCCAACCCGAAGCGACTGCTCACCACCGAGGGCTGCGATCCGTTCCTGCGCAAGTCGGTCGCGGTCAGATCGGCGGAGGAGGTGCGTCTCCCCCGTGAGTGACGAGCCCGTGACCGGAGTCCAGTCCATCCTCCCTGAGGGCACGCAGCCGACACCGATGCTGCCCAAGGGTCTCAAGCGTGTGCCGAGCGGAGTGGACCAGCTCGCAACGGAGCACCTCATCCTGAACGTGGGCCCGCAGCATCCCTCCACCCATGGCGTGCTGCACATGCTCGTCGAGCTCGACGGCGAGGAGGTCATCGCGGCGGAGGCCGACATCGGCTTCCTGCATCGCGGGATCGAGAAGCTCGCCGAGTCTCGCCGGTACCACCAGATGGGGACCATCCTCGACCGTGCCGACTATGTCTCCGGGTTCCACACCGAGACCGCGTTCGCGCTGGCCACCGAGAAGCTGGCCGAGATCGAGGTCCCTCGCAAGGCGTCGTGGATCCGCTCGCTCGTGATGGAGCTCAACCGCTGTGCGAGCCACTACGTGTGGCTCGGCCCGGTCGGCATGGACGCCGGCGCGATGGCGCCCTTCCTCTACCTCATGCGCGAACGCGAGATGATCCTGGACGTGCTCGAGGCGATCTCCGGCTCCCGGATGATGTTCAACTATGTGCGCCCCGGCGGCGTGGTGCGCGATCTGCCTGCCGGCATCGATGCTCCGCTGCGCGCGTGGCTCGCCATCGCGGACAAGTACCTCGGCGAGACCGAGGACCTGCTCGGCGGCAACGAGATCTTCCGGGCGCGCATGAAGGGCGTCGGCGTGATCGCTCCCGAGACCGCGCTCGCGTTCGGGATGAGCGGGGCGTGTCTTCGCAGCTCGGGCATCGACTTCGACCTGCGTAAGGCGAGGCCGTATTGCGCGTACGGCGAGATCGACTTCGACGTTCCTCTCGGCACGGTGGGCGACGCGTTCGACCGCTACAAGGTGCGGGTCGAGGAGATCCACCAGAGCGTCCGGATCGTGCGCCAGCTGCTTGACGGCATGCCGGAGGGCGAGCACACCTCCAAGGTGGCCAAGGCGCTGCGACCGCCGGCGGGCGAGGTCTACGCCGCGGTCGAATCGCCCCGCGGCGAGCTCGGGATCCACCTGATCTCCGACGGCGGTCCCACACCCTACCGCCTGCGGCTGCGCTCGCCGGCCTACTACAACCTCGGCGTCGCCGACGAGCTGCTCGCCGGTGGCCTCATCGCCGACATGATCGTCTCACTGGGCAGCCTGGACATCGTGCTGGGGGAGATCGACCGGTGAGCCTCTTCCTCGCCATCCTCCTGCGCTTCGTGGGCCTCGTGGCGCTGCTGCTCGTCAACGGCGTCGTCCTCATCTATATGCTGCGCAAGGTGCTCGCGCGGCTGCACCTGCGCATCGGCCCCAACCGCACGGGCCCGTGGGGACTGCTCCAGACAACGGCGGACGTGGCGAAGCTGCTGACCAAGGAAGACCTTCGCGCAACGCCCACCGATAGGCTGCTCTTCAACACGGCGCCGTACCTGGTGTTCGTCCCGGCGTTCATGGCGTACATCCCGATCGCTCTTTCGCCGGTGCTCGTCGCGGCTCATCTCGACACGGGTCCGCTCTTCGTCTTCGCCGTGCTCTCGATGGTGCCCCTCGGCGTCGTCATGGCCGGCTGGGCGTCGAACTCCAAGTGGTCGCTCATCGGCGGGATGCGCGCGGCGGGGTTGCAGATCGCCTACGAGGTGCCGCTGCTGCTGTCGGCGCTGGGGCCGGTGATGATCGCCGGGTCGCTCGACCCGCTGCGGATCGTCGCCGCGCAGTCGGGCACCTGGCTCGGCTTCATCCCGAGGTGGTTCGTGCTGCCGCAGATCGTCGCGTTCTTCATCTACGCGATCGCCTCGCAGGCCGAGACACAGCAGACCCCGTTCGACATGTCCGAGGCCGAGTCGGAGCTCATCTGTGGTTTCTCCAACGAGTACGGCGGGATGCGTTTCGGCTTCCTCTACCTCGCCGAGTTCAGCAACATGTTCATCGCCTCCGCGGTCGGCACGCTCCTGTTCTTCGGCGGATGGCAGCTCCCGTGGGTGGCGACCCCGCTGTGGCTCGCGCCCATCGTCTTCATCGTGAAGGTCTACATCGGGATCTACTTCATGATGTGGGCGCGCGGGTCCCTCCCGCGCTTCCGCATGGACCAACTGCTCGGCTTCGCCTGGAAGGTGCTCATCCCGGTCTCGCTGGTGTGGGTCGTGCTCTCGGGCGTCGTCATCAGGCTGGTGAGCCGCTGATGATCGAGGGCACCGGCTGGCTGAAGGGGTTCGTGATCACCTTCCGCAACATGCTGCGCGGGCCGATCACGGTCCGGTACCCGGAGCACAAGCTCACGCTGCCCGAGCGCTCACGCTGGGCGGTCCAGCAGCGCCTGAACGACGACGGCTCGCCGCGCTGCACCGCCTGCCTCATCTGCGTCAAGGAGTGTCCCGACGATGTCCTCTACATCGAGACGTCGGCCGCAGAGGGCGGCGGCAAGCATATCGACCGCTACGTCTACGAGATCGGCGCGTGCATGATGTGCGGGCTCTGCGTCGAGGCCTGCCCCTTCAGCGCCATCGAGATGAGCCACGAGTACGAGCTGGCCACGCGCCACGGCGGCGACCTCGTCCGCGTGCTCCTGCAGGACGTCGACGCCGCCTCGCCCCGGCGCGAGAGGAAGGGGGAGGCCGATGCCTGACAGCGTCGCGGTCGTCCCGTTCGTCGTGCTGGCCATCGCCACCGTGGGAGGCGCCCTCATGGTCGTCCTCTCCCGCAATGTCGTGCATGCCGCCTACTGGCTCCTCGAGGTGATGATCGCGGTCGCCGGTCTGTTCATGCTGCTCTCGGCCGGATTCCTCGCGCTGGTGCAGCTCATGGTCTACGCGGGCGCGGTCTCTGTGCTCGTCCTGTTCACCGTCATGCTCACCCTGCGGCGCCGCGAGGATGCCGAGCGCCCGCTGGACCTGTCGTGGGCGGCAGGAGGCGTCGCGCTGGCGGTCCTTGTGACGACCGGCGCCGCCATCGTGGCGTACCGGCCCGTGGCGCCTCGCGGCGCGGCGGTGGCGCCCAACGTGGCGAGCTTCGGCCGCTTGCTGTTCACGGGCTGGGCGCTGCCTTTCGAGATCGCGTCCGTCGTCCTGCTGATCGCCCTCGTCGGCGCCGTGTGGTGGGCAGGGGGTGATCGCCCGTGACGGTCGGTCCCGTGGCGTTCATGGTGCTCGCGGCGGTGCTCTTCTGCATCGGACTGTTCGGTGCGCTTTCGAAGAAGAGCGCCGTGGCGGTGCTCATGTGCATCGAGCTCATGACCAACGCGGTCAACCTGAACCTCATCGCGGTCTCGCGGTTCGTGACTCCCGACTCGCTCGCCGGGCAGTTCACGGCCGCCTTCATCATGGTCGTCGCCGCCGCGGAGATCGGTCTCGGCCTCGCGCTTGTGCTGGCGCTCTACCATGCGCGGCGCACGGTCGAGTTGGACCGTCTCGACAGGCTGAAGGGGTAGCGCGTGGCCTGGGTGCTTCTCATACCGCTGCTGCCGGCGCTCACCTTCGCGGTGATGGCGCCGATGTCGCGGCGCGCGCGGACGACGTGGCGGTGGCTGCCGCTCGCCGCGATGTCGGTCTCTCTGGTGCTCTCGCTCCTGGCGTTCGCCAGGGTGTGGCCGGGAGGCAGCCAGACGCCCACGTTCCACGCCACCACGGTGCTGGCCCGGCTGGGCGGCGTGCCGCTCTCCGTGGGCATCCAGCTCGATCCTGTCTCCGTGATGATGCTGCTGGTGGTGACGATCGTCGGCGTGTGCGTCCAGGTCTACTCGCTGGGCTACATGCACCGCGACGAGCGTCAGGGCTGGTACTTCGCGGTGCTCGCTCTGTTCTCCGCCGCGATGCTGCTCCTGGTGCTCGCCGACGACTTCCTCCTGCTGTACATGTCGTGGGAGGTCATGGGGCTGTGCAGCTACCTGCTCATCGGCTTCTGGCACGAGCAGGAGGCCCCGCGGCTCGCGGCGATCAAGGCCTTCCTCACGACGCGCGTGGGGGACGTGGGCTTCGCGATAGGGCTGGCCGTCATGTGGGCCAGCGCACGCACCTTCGACTTCTCGGTCGTGCTGCACGGGTTCCCGTTCGGAACGGCCATCGCGACGATGATCGCGCTCGGTCTGCTGTTCGGCGCGATGGGCAAGTCGGCGCAGGTGCCGCTGCACGTGTGGCTCCCTGATGCGATGGCTGGCCCCACGCCGGCTTCCGCGCTCATCCACGCGGCGACGATGGTCGCGGCGGGCGTCTACCTCGTCGCCCGCTCTCTGCCGATCTTCGAGCAGGCGGCGCCATGGGTGCTCGAAGCGGTGCTGGTGATCGGCATACTCACCGCGCTCACTGGCGGCGTGCTCGCGCTTGTGCAGTACGACATCAAGAAGATCCTCGCGTACTCGACGATCAGCCAGCTCGGTTACATGTTCATCGTCTTAGGAGCGGGCGCGGAGGGTGCCGCCCTGTTCCACCTGATGACTCACGCCTTCTTCAAGTCGCTACTGTTTCTCGGCGCCGGCGTGATCATCCATGCGACGCACACACAGGACATCCGCGAGATGGGCGGGCTGAGGCGGGCGATGCCGTGGACCACGGCGACCTTCCTGGTGGGAGCGCTCGCGCTGTCCGGCGTCTATCCCTTCTCGGGCTTCTGGAGCAAGGACGACATCCTGACGACGCTGTGGACCAGCGGCCACCTGGTCGCGTTCTGGTTCGCCCTCGGGGTCGCGGCTCTCACGGCGTTCTACATGACGCGCCTGTGCGTGCGCGTCTTCGGGGACAACGCGTGCTCGCTCGCCCGTGAGGGCCACAACGAGATGCTCGCGCCCATGGCGCTGCTTGCCGCGATCACGGCGGTCGTCGGCTTCTCGTCGCAGACGTTCGCGCACTTCCTGCTCGGGGAGACCCAGGCGCCCCTGAACCTCACGATCGCCCTCACGGGCACCGCATTCGCGCTGGGGGGCATCGCGCTCGGAGTGTGGGTGTACCTCTTCCACGGGGTCGATACCGACCGCCTCAAGGTGCGCGTGCCGTACGTCTATGCGGCGCTGCAGCACAAGCTCTACTTCGACCTCGTCTACGACCGTGTCTTCGTGGGCGGGTTCCGGAGTCTGTCGGCGTGGCTCGCCGGCTTCGACCGGACGGTCATCGACGGTGCTGTCAACGGTGCCGCGCAGCTGTGGAGTGCCACAGCGACGACTCTGTGGCGAGGCGACGTGACCCTCATCGACGGCGCGGTCAACGGCGTGGGCGCCCTCGTGCGAGGTGCGGGTGCGCGGGCTCGCGAGATCGAGACCGGGCGTCTTCAGACATATCAGCGGCTGGCCCTGGCAGTTCTGCTCCTGCTGCTGGTCCTGAGTGTCGTTCTTCTGAGAGGGGCGTAGGGGAGACATGTCAGCACTTCTCACGGTCATCGTGTTCCTGCCGCTCGCGGGAGTTGCCATCACGGCGCTCATCCCGCGGTCGCGCGGAGGCTCGGCGAAGTGGGTGGCCGTCACCGTCATGGCGGTCGACCTCGCGCTCGTGGCGTGGCTCGTGGCGAACTTCGACCGCGCGCGGGCGGGTGTCGCGCAGTTCGTGGTGAACGTGCCGTGGGTAGCGCAGGCCGGGATCCGCTACCACATGGGCGCGGACGGCATCTCGCTGGTCATGCTCGTGCTCTCTACGCTTCTTGGCCTGATCGCCGTCGTCGCGTCGTGGAAGGTGACCGACCGCGCGCCGACCTACTTCGCGATGCTCCTCCTGCTGCAGGTGGGCATGAACGGCGTCTTCCTCGCGCTGGACTTCGTGCTGTTCTATGTCTTCTGGGAGCTCGTCCTCGTCCCGATGTTCTTCCTCATCGGGATGTGGGGGGGCACAAGGCGCGAGTACGCATCGATCAAGTTCTTCCTGTACACGCTCGCCGGCTCGGTGTTCATGCTCGTCGGCATCATCGCGCTGTACCTGGCGACGGGCACGTTCGACATCACGGCCCTGGCGGCGAAGGGAGCCGCCGGCGTGCTCGGGATCGGCTTCCAGAACTGGGTGTTCCTCGCCTTCTTCCTCGGATTCGCGGTCAAGGTGCCGATCTGGCCCCTGCACACCTGGCTGCCCGACGCCCACGTGGAGGCCCCGACTGCGGCCTCTGCCCTGCTGGCCGGTGTCCTGCTGAAGATGGGGGCGTACGGGTTCATCCGCATCTCGCTGCCGATCCTCCCCGCGGCCGCACGTGCCTGGGCACCGTGGATCGCGCTGCTTGCGGCGATCTCGATCGTGTACGGAGCGGCGGTGGCCTTCGCGCAGACCGATCTCAAGAAGCTGATCGCCTACTCGTCGGTGTCCCACATGGGCTTCGTGATGCTCGGCATCGCGTCGCTCACGACGGTCGGGCTCAACGGCGCGGTCGCGGTGATGTTCAGCCACGGCCTCGTGACCGGGATGCTGTTCCTGGTCGTGGGCATCGTGTATGACCGCGCACACACGAGGGAGATCTCGGAGCTGTCCGGCCTGTCCGTGGCGATGCCTGTCACCGGGGGGCTGCTCGCGTTCGCCTCCTTCGCGTCGCTCGGGCTTCCCGCGCTCTCGGGGTTCGTGGGCGAGTTCCTCTCGCTTCTGGGATCGTGGGAGAGCAGGGTCGTGCCGCACTGGATCACCGTGGTCGCCGCGTTCGGCGTCCTGCTGGCCGCGGCGTACATGCTCTGGATGGTGCTGCGCGTCGTGCTCGGAAAGCCGTCCGAGAAGGTCGCGGCGCTTCCTGACGCCACTCTGCGCGAGGTCGTGATGCTCACTCCGCTGATCGCCCTCATCGTGACCGTCGGTGTGTGGTGGGGGAGCCTGCTGGGCTACGTCGACCCCGCAGTGCGCGCCGTGCTCGCCGTGTTCGGGAGGGCCGCATAGCATGTCGTCGATCGCCCCAGTCGCGCCTGAGCTGGTCATCGCGCTCTCGGCGCTGTTCACGCTCTTCTCCGACGCCGTGTTCCGACGTCGGGAGCGTGCGGGCGCCTGGATCGGCGCAGTGGGCTGCCTGCTGGCGGCCGGGCTCTCGGCGAGCGGCGGATCGGGGCTGACCCTCTTCGGCGGCCAGATCGCCGTCGACGGCGCGGCCCTGTTCGCGCGCACCATCACGCTCCTGCTGGCCACCGCGTTCTTCGTCTGGCTGGCGGGCGCGGGGCTGCGCGGCGGCGGTGTCCGCCAGTTCGCCGCGCTCGCGATGTTCGGCATCCTCGGGGCGCTGCTCGTGATATCCGCCCGCGACTGGGTCGTGCTGCTGTTGGCTCTCGAGACGGCCACCATGCCCGCGTACGTCCTCATGGGGTTCGAGCGCCGCGCCGATCGCGGTCTCGAAGGCGCCCTGAAGTACTTCCTGTTCTCGATGGTCTCGAGCGTCGTGTTCTTCTACGGCATCTCCTTCATCGTCGGGATGTCGGGGAGCACCTCCTTCGCGGCCACCACCCTGCAGCCCGGCGCGATCGGTCTTGTGGCCGCCGTGTTCGTGGTCGCGGGGCTTCTCGCGAAGCTGTCTGCGGTGCCGTTCCAGTGGTGGGCTCCCGACGCGTACTCCGCAGCTCCCGCCGCGTCGGTCGCTTTCGTGTCGTCGATCCCGAAGATCGCGGGACTCATCGCGTTCGCCCGGGTCGTCGCCCTGCTCGCTCCGCAGGCGCGAGGGCTGACCGTGGTCGTGGCCGGGGCGGCGGTGCTCTCGATGCTGCTGGGCAACCTGGCCGCCTATCCGCAGCAGGACCTCCGCCGCCTGATGGCCTACTCGGGGATCGCCCACGCCGGCTACCTGCTGGTCGGGCTCGCCGCCGGGACCGCAGGCGGTCTGCGCGCGGCCTCCTTCTACGCCGTCGCGTATGCCATCCCCTCGATGGCGATCATGCTCATCGTGGCCGGTGTCGGTGTGCGGCTGGACGACTTCAAGGGACTCGCCTCAAGGCGACCTTACCTGGCGTGGACGATGACGCTCCTGCTGCTCTCGCTGATCGGTGTGCCGCCGCTCGCGGGCTTCACAGGCAAGCTGTTCGTGTTCACGGCGGCGATCTCCGGCGGGCTCCTGTGGGTCGCGGTGCTGGGCGTGGCGCTCAGCGTCGTGGCCGCCGGCTTCTACCTGCGCATCGTCCGGGCCATGTTCTTCAGCGAGCCGGTCGGGACGCCCACCGCCCCCGCGCCCTCTCCGCTCTCGGTCGCGGCCATCCTCCTCTGCGCTGCTGCGGTGGTCGCTGTCGGCGTGATGTCGTCGCCGCTCCTGTCGATCATCGCCTTCACTCCGCACTAGGGGCGCACGGCACAGCGCGGGGCGCGACCCCTTCGGGGACATCGACGTGAGATCGGGCCTGACGGCTCGCTCTGGACACCCGGTCGAGAACCTGTGGAAGTCGTGTGGAGACACCCTCCCAGGAGCGCTTGGGGATATACGCTGGTACACACAAGTTTCCAGCGAGCGGTGCGAGGTGCCTCATGTCCGACGAGTATCGACCCTATCCCGGCGACCGGACCCCGATCGGGGCAGACGAAGACGTGACGGGATCGACCGCGTCTCCTCCGCCCGAGCCGGCTCCGACCGGGCGACCCGCGCCCGTGGACGAGCCGCTCGCCTCCATGCCGCCGGAGGAGCCGCCGGCGCCTCGAAGCCAGAGCCGGGGGACGGGACGCGCCGTGCTTGCCGCGGTGCTCGGCGGGATCATCGGCGGCCTTCTGGTGGCCGCGGTGTTCACCTGGGTCGTACCGCCAAGGACCGAGACCGCTGAGCTCTCACCGGCTCCTGCGGCGGTCGTCGCAAGTGACACCGTGGAGGACCAGCCCATAGAGACGGTCGCGGCGGACGTGGTGCCCAGCGTCGTCAACGTGGCCATCACCCAGAACAGCGGGTTCTTCGGTCCCGTGAGCGGCAACGGGAGCGGCGTCATCCTCACTCGCGACGGCTTCATCCTGACGAACAACCATGTGGTCGAGGGCGCGACCTCGATCGACGTGCAGATAGGGACCAGGGACCTCGCGGCCAAGGTGGTGGGGACCGACCCTTCGTCGGACCTGGCCGTCATCAAGGTGGACGCGACGGGCCTGACCCCCGCACGGATCGGGAACTCCGCGGCGCTCAAGGTGGGCCAGGGAGTCGTGGCGGTGGGAAGTCCGTTCGGCCTCGACAAGACGGTGACGCAGGGCATCGTCTCTGCGCTGCACCGCAGCGACCTCAACACGGGCGTGGCCGCGTACACCAACCTCATCCAGACGGACGCGCCCATCAACCCGGGTAACTCGGGCGGCGGTCTGTTCGACCTGCAGGGCAACGTCGTCGGGATCAACGCCCTCATCGACACGGGGAACTCCGGCGCCGCACAGTCCGCCGGGATCGGGTTCTCCATACCGATCGACTATGCGAACTTCATCGCGAGGCAGATCATCGCCGGCAAGAAGGTGCAGCACCCGTATCTGGGCGTGGGGACCGTCGATGTGACACCGCCGCTCGCCTCCCAGAACCATCTCGCGGTCTCCAGCGGCGCGCTCGTGCAGATGGTCGCCCAGAACTCGCCGGCAGCGCGCGCCGGGATCAAGGACGGGGACATCATCGTGTCGATGGGCGCGCAGGAGATCACCACATCCGATGAGGTCGTCGCGGCGGTCCGCAACGCCAGGATCGGTGAGAGGCTGCGGATAGAGCTGGTGCGCGGCACGGCACACATCACGGTGACCGTGACGATGGGCTCCGTGTGATCCGCTGTCCGTCTTGAAGCTGCGTATCCTCGCCGTCGGGCGACTCAAGGAACCGCACTGGCGTGACGCGGCCGCAGAGTACCTCAAGCGTCTGCGCCCATACGCGAGCGTCGAGGTGCTCGAGGTCGCGGACCGGGACATCACTCGAGATGCCGCGCGCGCCATTTCTGAAGAGGGCGCCGACCTTCTTCGTCTGACGCCGCCCCAGGTCCATGTGATCGCGCTGGACGTCGGCGGCCGTGTGCTGTCCAGCACGGGACTCGCTGAGCACCTTTCGGAGCTGATGCTGCGCGATCGGAGCGACATCGCGTTCGTGCTCGGAGGCGCGGCGGGCCTCTCTGCGGAGGTGCGGGAGCGAGCCGACGAGACCATGTCGCTCTCCGCGCTCACCCTGCCGCATCAGCTCGCCCGGGTGGTGCTGCTCGAGCAGCTCTATCGGTCCTTTCGTATCATCCGCAACGAGCCGTATCACCACTGAGTACGCGTCGACCGGTGCTAGAGTCGTCCTCCGGTCGTCGGACGAGGGAGGCACGCCGGCATGCTCGGACCCGGTTCGGTCGTCGGTTTCATAGGCGCCGGCGTCATGGGAGGACCCATGGCGGGCCACCTCCTCGACGCGGGCTTCCAGCTGCGCGTGCACAACCGGACCAGGTCGAAGGCCGAGGCGCTCCTCGCGCGCGGAGCCGTCTGGTGTGACACGCCCGGGGAGACCGCCGACGGCGCGGACGCAGTGGTCACGATCGTGGGGTATCCCGCAGACGTCGAGGACATCTACCTCTCGCCGGGCGGCCTCGTCGAGAGGGCCAGTCCGGGGGCGTTCCTCATCGACATGACGACCTCCACGCCTTCGCTGGCTGTGCGGATCGCCGCTGCCGCTGTCGCGCGGCAGCTCCATGCCCTGGATGCTCCTGTGTCCGGAGGCGACGTCGGCGCGCGGGAGGCCCGGCTGACGATCATGGTGGGTGGGCGCGCGGAGGACTTCGACGCCGTCGGGCCGCTGCTGCGGTCGCTCGGCACGAACGTCGTGCTTCAGGGGGCTGCCGGTGCCGGCCAGCATACCAAGATGGCGAATCAGGTGGCGATCGCGGACACCATCGTGGGCGTGTGCGAGGCGCTCGCCTACGCTGAAGCGGCCGGGCTCGACCCGGAGCGGGTGCTCGCGTCCATCGGCGCCGGCTCGGCGGGCTCCTGGCAGCTCGCGAACTACGCGCCGCGCATGCTTGCAGGCGACTTCGCGCCCGGCTTCTACGTGAAGCACTTCATCAAGGACATGCGCATCGCCCGCGACGAGGCGTCGGCCATGGGCGTCGAGCTGCCCGGCCTGATGCTGGCACTCGATCTCTTCGAGGAGTTGGCGCGGCAGGGCCGGGATGACTGCGGCATCCACGCGCTGTACCTCCTGTACAAGGAGCGTCGCCTGCCCTGAAGGTGGAACGTCAGCCCGTGACGCCGTCGCCGTGACGTCATAGGATGCTGCGCCGCGCGTCACCCCGGTGCGGCCGCAACGCCTTGTGCGCCGCCCATACTCGGGAGCGAGGAATGGACCCGTCTGAGGCGGCCCGCCTCGCTATCGGGCCAGGACGGTCCTGGAGCGCCGCCTCGATGATCGAGGGAGGCGCTCTGTCGTGAGACCCCTGCGTTTGTTCGCCGTGTTCCTGATCCTGCTTGGCGCGACCGTGGCGTGGGTGGTGCTCGGTACCTCCAACGTCATGCGCACTGACGACAAGTCGGCCACCCTGGTGCGGCAGGTGGGAGACCTGTGGGGTGTGCCTCAGGTGCAGTCTGCCCCCTCGTTCACGTGGACCGGTGCCGGTGGGGACAAGAAGCTCGGGTCGGGCGCGCTCGATCTGGCCGGCACCGACATCCGCACGCGCTTCGACCTGCAACCGCGCCGCAAGGGTCTGCTGTGGTACGCGACGCACAAGGTCGACTTCAAGGCCGTCTATCGCGTGACCAACCCGGCGTCGGGTCCGATCGATGTGACGATGTCCTTCCCGTTCCCGACGGCGGACGGTGTCTACGACGGTTTTGCGGTGAACGTGGACGGCACCGGTGTGCCCGTGAGCGTGAGCGGGGGCAGGGCCGTCGCGCTCTTCCGGATCGGCCGCGGGGCGACCGCGTCGATCAAGACCGGCTACGTCGCCCAGGGTCGTGACCAGTGGCGCTACCAGCCGACCACCGGGTCGGTCGGCGTGATCCGCGATCTCAAGCTCGTCATGCTCACCAACTTCGCTCAGGTGGACTATCCCGTCGACGCGGTGTCCCCGACGACTGCGCAGAAGGTGCCCGGCGGAATGGTGCTCACCTGGGACTACTCGTCCCTCATCTCAGGTCGCCCGATCTCGCTCGTCATGCCGGCGCCCACGAATCCCGGTCCGCTCGCGTCGCGGATCTCCTACTTCGCGCCGGTCTCTCTGCTGTTCTTCTTCGCGGCGCTCGTCCTGCTCACGGCGACGTCGGCCGTCAAGCTCCACCCGGTCCACTACGGGTTCCTTGCGGCGGCGTTCTTCGCCTTCCAGCTCCTGTTCAGCTACCTCGTGGACCGGGTCGACCTGAACGTCTCGTTCGTGATCGCGGCGGTCGCTTCCGTCGCGCTGGTCGTCGGGTACCTCTCGATCGTCGTGGGACGCTCGCGCGTCCTGCTCGAGATCGCGCTCAGCCAGTTCGTCTTCCTCATCCTGTTCAGCTACTCGTTCTTCTTCGAGGGGCTGACGGGGCTGGCCATCGCGATCGGGTCCGTGCTGACGCTGGGCTACTTCATGGTGCGCACTGCACACGTCGACTGGGAGAGCGTCTTCCATAGGCAGGGGCCGACGCTTGCCTACGTCGCGCCTGCTTCGCCGCCGCCCGTTGGCAGCGAGAGTCCGATCTGGCCGCAGGAGTAGTTCCCTCGATCGGCTCGCGGACGCCCCGGCTCGAAGGCGGAGTCGGGGCGTCCGCCTGCGCTCGTGGAGACGAAACGGTCGGGTGGTATCGTTATCCGCCTACCGGCCACCCTCGCGCAGGAGACCCGCTGCATGAAAGACACGCTTCGCACCCTCATCGAGGATGCCGTCCGTGAGTCCATGGAGGCGGGTCAGGTCGCGCTCGACGAGCTGCCCGAGGTCGAGCTGGAGCGTCCGAAGGATCCGGCGCACGGCGACTGGGCGACGAACGTCGCGCTGCGGTCCGCGAAGGCCGCGCGCATGTCGCCGCGGGTGCTGGCGGAGGCGGTCGCGGCGCGAATCGCCGATCACCCCGACATCGCTGCCGTCGAGGTCGCGGGGCCGGGCTTCATCAACATCCGGCTCTCCGAGAGCGCGCTCCAGCGCTTCGTGACCGAGGCGCGCAAGGCCGGAGTGGACTGGGGCCGCGCCGACCTCGGTCACGGCCGCCGTGTGCAGGTGGAGTTCGTCTCGGCGAACCCCGTCGGGCCGATGCACGTCGGCCACGGACGATGGGCCGCCCTGGGCGACAGCATGGCCGCACTGCTCGCGCACGCGGGCTGGCGGGTCGAGCGCGAGTTCTACATCAACGACGCCGGCGTCCAGATGGAGATCTTCGCCAAGTCCGTCGCGGCCCGATACCTCCAACTCACGGGCCGCGACGCCACGTTCGCCGACGAGTGGTATCAGGGCGCCTACATCACGGGCATCGCGCGGGAGATCCTCGACGCCGAAGGTGACGTGTGGGCCGAAGCGGATCCCGCCGACCGAGAGTCGCACTTCAAGGAAGTGGCCTATGCGCAGGTGCTCGCACACCTGGACCAGGTGCTGCGCGGGATGGGTGTGCGCTTCGACGTCTGGTTCTCCGAGCGCACGCTGCACGAGAAGGACGCCGACGGCCGCAGCGCCGTGGACCGGGGCATCGACGAGCTCCGTGAGGCGGGTCACGTCTACGAGGCAGACGGCGCGACCTGGTTCCGCTCGACGGCATTCGGCGACGACAAGGACCGCGTCCTTCGCAAAGCCGACGGCGAGTTCACCTACTTCGCGGCGGACATCGCGTACCACCGGGACAAGTTCGAGCGAGGCTTCGACCGCGTCATCGACATCTGGGGCGCGGACCACCACGGCTATGTCGCGCGCATGAAGGCCGCGGCCGCCGCGCTGGGGCACCCGGGGCAGCTGGACATCGTGATCGGCCAGCTCGTGACGCTGCTGCGCAACGGCGAGGTCGTGAGGATGTCGAAGCGGACAGGCGAGATGGTCACCTTCGAGGAACTGCTCGACGAGGTGGGCGCGGACGCCGCCCGTTACTTCTTCCTGAGGCGGAGCACGGACCAGCCGCTGGACTTCGACATAGGTCTGGCCAAGCAGCGCAGCAACGACAACCCCGTCTACTACGTCCAGTATGCGCACGCCCGCATCTGCTCGATCCTGCGCAAGGCCGCGGGTCTGCCTCTCGATGCCGACATGGGCGCCGCGGATGTCGCGGGGAAGCTCATCGGCGCCGATCCACAGCTCGCCGTGCTGACGGACCCGGTCGAACTGGTCCTCATCCGCAAGGTCGCCGAGTTCCCCGAGATCGTGGAAGAGGCCGCGCTCACCCTGGCCCCTCACAAGCTGCCGCACTACGCAGAGGACCTTGCGGCCGCGTTCCACCAGTTCTATACGGTGTGCCGGGTGGTGACCGACGACAAGACTCTGACGACGGCGCGGCTCGCGCTGGTCGATGCCGCGCGCCTCACCTTCGAGCGCGCGCTCGCCCTGCTCGGCGTCGGCGCACCTGAGAGGATGTGACCGGCCGTGACGAACCCCGCGCTGGAAGAGCCCGTCCCGGGCGAACCGCTGGACCCGCACGCCGACCTCTCCTCGGTGCTGCCGCTCACCGCTGAGATCAGGGACGGGCACCTGTGGATCGGCGGCATCGACATGGTGGAGTTGGCTCACCGTGACGGCACCGCCCTCTACGTCATGGACGAGGACCATATCCGGCATCAGCTCCGCGAGTTCCGGAAGTGGACGTCGCTGCACGCGGAGAACGTGGAGACGGTCTACGCCGCCAAGGCCTTCATGTGCAGGGCGATGTGCCGCCTCGTGCACGAAGAGGGTTGCATGGTGCTCTGCGCCTCGGGCGGAGAGGTGGCCATCGCGCTGGCCGCAGGTGTGCCCCCTTCACGCATCCAGGTGCAT
>CAIKZH010000114.1 GCA_903831865.1 uncultured Coriobacteriia bacterium | reverse complement strand
TCTCCGGGCCGAATGCGCTGCGTTGGCGCACGCGCTGCAACACGGTGAGCGCGGCCCGGCGCGCGGGCGCCACACTCACGCTGCGCCCCACCGAGCGACCTCAGCGCAGCGCGCGCCGCGCGCCCACTCGACGGCCGCCATCGATGAGCGGCCTGCCGGCACGAGGCTGGTGATCTCCAGTGCGCCGTCGGCCAGGCCGATCGTCAAGCCGCCGACGCAGTCCGCGCGACCGGGAGACAGAGCGCGCGGCGACGGTCTCGCCTCGAGCACGGTGATTGCCCGCCCGTCGACAGTGATCCGAGACGCCGCGTGTCTGGACGAGGCCCGGACACGACGTCCGGCATCAGCGACCGATAGGTGAGAGGCGAGCACCACATCGGCGACCGTCACCTTCTTCGCGTACGTGACCGCGCGCTCGTCCTGCCGCGTCCAGACGACGCTCCCCGACGCCTGCGCCTCGATGACCTCACTCAGCGCCTCTGCTCCCACTCGCCCCAGCTCCGCAGCGAGCTCCTCAGCGTTCTTGTCGTCGACTTCGACTGCGCGCTGCACGGCGAAGGGACCGGTATCGAGCCCTCGCTCCATGAGCATGATGGAGACGCCAGTCCTCTCGTCGCCCGCCATTATCGCCCGCTCGATCGGAGCCGCCCCACGCCAGCGCGGCAGAAGCGATGCGTGGACGTTGAGGCAGCCGAGCGGCGGCGCGTCGATGACTGACTCAGGAAGCAGCAGGCCGTACGCAGCCACGGCCACCAGGTCGGCGTGCAGATCCTCGAAGACCTGGATCTGTTCGGGATCCCGAAGCGTCGCAGGCTGCAGCACCCTGAGCCCGAGCTCCTGCGCGAGCTCCTTCACCGGGGAGGCGGACACGCGGCGGCCGCGACCCCTGGCGGCGTCCGGGCGCGTGTACACCGCCACCACCTCGTGCCTCTCGTGGAGAAGCGCGAGCGACGGGAGAGAGAATGAGGGCGTGCCCATGAAGACGACGCGCACCCCTCACCACCCCCCGGGAGTCTGATCAGCGCAGATCGTTGGTCTCGCGGTATCGCCTGACCGCGGCGAGACGGTCCTCTGGCGTGGCCCTGTCGATGATGAGCACCCCATCGAGGTGATCGACCTCGTGCTGCAGCACCCTCGCCAGCATCCCCTCAGCAGCGATCTTGAAAGCCTCGCCCTTCAGGTCTCTCGCCTCGCACACACACCGGGCGGCTCGAGACACCGGAACGGTGATGCCCGGAAGCGAGAGACAGCCCTCCTCGTCCGTCTCGAGCTCGTCGGAGCGCTCGACGATCTGCGGATTGCACATCGCGATCAGTCCCTCTTCGAGATCGAAGACCACCACTCGCTTGTGCACGCCGACCTGCGTGGCCGCGAGACCCACGCCCGGAGCGTCGTACATCGTCTTGGCCATCGACCTGACGAGCGCCCTCAACGAGCGGTCCGATGCCGGGTCCACATCGTATGCGCGCTGTCTCAGCGCGGGATTGGGATGAGAGAGTATGACCATGACCGTCCGCTGCTCTTCGTGTTCTCACGCCGACAGGGCACACCCTGACAGCTGCCGGTGTTCAAGCAGGTCGCGTGCCGCATCGGGATTCTACACCGCCGCGTCTCACATCATGTCGACCGGGTCCACGTCCGGCGCGAGCGACACCCCCTCGACGACTCCCACGGCGAGCAGCGCATCAGCGATCACGGCGGGCAGCGGAGCATCGACGGCGCCCTTCAGCAGCACGTGCCATCGCGTTCTGCCCTTGATCCTCGCCAGCGGCGCGGGACTGGGCCCCAGCACCGCGAGCGCCGCGCCTTTCCCGATCTCGCGCAGTGCCTCCGCCAGCGACTCCGCAGCCCTGCGAACGGCTGCTGCGTCCGGCCCCGAGACGACGACTCTGGCGAGGCGTCCTGCCGGCGGGTAGTGCAACTCCTCCCGGAGTCGCGACTCCTGCCGGAAGAACGCCTCACCGTCGTGCGCGGCGGCGGCCGCGATCGCCGGGTGCTCGGGCCAGTACGTCTGCACGATCACTCTCCCGGCGATCTCGCCCCTGCCGGCTCGCCCGCCGACCTGCTCGACCATCTGGAACGTGCGTTCGGCGGCACGGAAGTCCGGCATCTGGAGGGTCGTATCGGCGTTGATCACCCCGACGAGGTCCACCTCGGGGTAGTCGAGGCCCTTGGCGATCATCTGGGTCCCGAGCAGCACTCCGCTGGTCAGGGCTTCGAACTCAGCGAGGCGACGCTCATGACCGCCCTTGCCCCGGGTCGTGTCGGCGTCCATCCTCACCGAGGGGAGGCCGGGGACGGCCGCCGCCAATTCGCTCTCGACCCTCTGCGTGCCGGCCCCGAACAGCCGCAGGTACGGGCTTCCGCACCTGGGGCAGCGCGGGGGCACCGGTCGGACCGCACCGCAGTGATGACACACGAGTCGCTCCCCGGTCTCGTGGTACGTCAAGGCCACAGAGCATCTGTCGCACCGGGGAACGAAGCCGCACTCCCTGCAGAGCAGGAACGAGGCGAAGCCCCTTCGGTTTAGGAGCAGCATGGCCTTCGTCCGGCGATCGCGGACAGACTCGAGGGCCCCGATGAGCGGCCTCGAGAACATCGAGCGATGCCCGGCCGCGAACTCGGCCGTCATGTCAACGACGTCGACGTGCGGCATCCTGCCGCCGCCCACCCGCTGCGGCATGATCACACGGGTGACCCGACCGGCCTCTGAGGCGGCTCGTGTCTCCATGGAGGGGGTCGCGCTCCCGAGGATGAGCACAGCCCCGCTCGCCGCGCACAGCCTCTCCGCGACGGCGCGCGCGTGATAGCGCGGGGCGGACCCCTGCTTGTACGAGGAGTCGTGCTCCTCGTCCATCACCACGAGCCCGAGCCCCCGCATCGGCGCGAACAGCGCCGACCGCGGACCGACGACGACTCTGGCGTCGCCCGCCCGTATGCGGTCCCACTGGTCGAACCTCTCTCCGGCAGCCAGGCGGCTGTGGAGCACAGCCACGGCCTCGCCGAACCGGGCACGGAACCGCCCGACAGTCTGCGGGGTGAGGGCTATCTCGGGCACGAGGACGATGGCTCCCCGCCCGTTCGTCAGCACTCGCTCTATGGCCTGCAGGTAGACCTCAGTCTTCCCGGACCCGGTCACTCCGTCGATCAGGACCGTCTCGCCGGGGCCCGCCTCGGCGATCGCAGCGAGGGCCTCGCTCTGTCCGTCAGACAGCTCCATCGGGCGAGAGTCCGGACAGCTCGGCGGCAGCGAGAAGCGCATCCGTCGGCGCAGCGTGATCTTCACGGCTCCCGCCTCGGAAAGCCGCCGCAGGGCTCCATCCACGGCCCCGAGCTCTGCGAACAGCTCGGCCACGCGCACCGGTCCGCGGCTGAGGGCGTCGAGCAGCGCACGCTGAGACGTGGCGCTGGCGCGCGGCTCGAAACCGGAGTCCGCCGCGATCTCTGCCCATCGGTCGTCGACCGCGCCGACCGATGGTCGCGCCAACCGCGAACTCCGACGAAGCGCTCCTGATGCCACTGCACGTTCGGCGGCCCTGGCGAGACCGGGGCCGGCCGCACGCACCTGCCCGGGCGTCACTCCGCCGGTCGTGGACGCGAGGTCCCAGACTTCGGCGCTCGAAGGGTCATCAGGTCGAGGCCCCGCGGCGACGAAGACAGCCTCCACGCGTGGGGCGCCGCCGGGAGGCAGAAAGAGCCGCATCGCGTCCGCGAGCGGCGACACGTACTCCTCCGCGATCCAGCGAGCCAGCCCGAAGGCGTGCTCGCCGAAGGAAGGAGGGCCCAGCACCGACTGCAGGGGCTTCAGCCCCGGTCGGTGTGCCTCGGAGAAGTCGACACCCACGATGTGGCCGACGACGCGGCGGCTGCCGAGGGGAACGAGCACCGGAGCGCCCACGAGTGCGGTGCTCGCAAGGTCGCCCGGGACCGAGTAGTCGAAGGGTTCGCTCAGAGCGCGCGCCGGCACATCGACGACGACGCGCGCTACCTTCGGCGGATCCTCTGGTCCCATGGCGGCAGCATACCTGAGGGGTGTGACGCCCTCGGGGCGATGAAGCGGCCCCGCGCTCAGAACGCGGCGCGCAACTCCTCGATCTTGTCGGTGCGCTCCCAGGTGAAGTCCGCGTCCTGCCGGCCGAAGTGACCGTAGGCAGCCGTCTTGCGGTAGATCGGCCGGCGCAGGTCGAGGTCGCGGATGATCGCGCCCGGGCGCAGGTCGAACACGCGGCCGATCGCGCGCTCGATCCTCGCCTCCTCGACATGCTCGGTGCCGAAGGTCTCCACCAGGACAGAGAGCGGGTGGGCGACACCGATCGCGTACGCCAGCTGCAGCTCGCAGCGGTCGGCAAGGCCCGCAGCCACGACGTTCTTGGCGACCCAGCGCGCGGCGTAGGCGGCCGAGCGATCGACCTTCGTGCAATCCTTGCCCGAGAAGGCGCCGCCCCCGTGCCGTCCCATGCCGCCGTAGGTATCCACGATGATCTTCCGGCCGGTGAGTCCAGAGTCCCCCATCGGACCGCCCACGACGAATCGTCCTGTAGGGTTCACGAAGATGTCCTCATCACGCACCTCCCAGGCGATCTCCTCTAGCTCGAAGACCGGCCGGATCACGTGCTCGATCACGTCAGGACGGATGAGGGTCTGGACGTCAGCGTCCTCAGCGTGCTGGGTCGATACGAGGATCTTCTCGACCGCCACGGGCGCGCCGTCCGCATAACGCACCGTGACCTGGGTCTTGCCGTCGGGACGAAGGTAGGGCAGCTGACCAGCCTTCCTGACCGCCGAGAGACGCTCCGCCAGCCGGTGCGCCAGGTGGATGGGCATCGGCATGAGCGCCCCGGTCTCGTTGCAGGCGTAGCCGAACATCATCCCCTGGTCGCCGGCGCCGATCAGGTCCAGAGGATCCGTGTCGCCCTTCTTCGCCTCAAGCGAGTCGTCCACGCCCATCGCGATGTCCGGACTCTGCTCGTGGATCGCCGTGACCACTCCGCACGTCTTATGGTCGAAGCCGAAGTTCGCGTCGGTGTAGCCGATCTCCTTGACTGTGCGCCGCACGATCGACGGGATGTCGACGTAGCCGTGAGTCCTCACTTCGCCGCCGACGACGATGAGCCCTGTCGTCGTGAAGGTCTCGACGGCGCATCGGACGTAGTCCGGAGACGCGACGCCACCCTCGTCGGTGACGTAGCCTTCGGCCGCGAGTTCGGCCTCCCGCTCGACGATGGCGTCGACCACGGCGTCGGAGATCTGGTCGCACATCTTGTCGGGATGGCCCTCGGTCACCGACTCCGAGGTGAACAGGTACTCGCGTCCGGCCACGGCTCCTCCTCCTGATGCATCCATCTGGCTGCTATCGTCCCAGTACCAGCACCGACATCAAGAAGACCCTCACCCGGATGTCCGAGGAGGGCCTCACGACCGCACGACGCAGCGGACGCTATTCCCTCATCTGCCAGGCGTGCGCGCTCTTGGGCCTGCCGCAACGTGGCACCTTGCACCGTTTTCGGGGCAGGTTGCCGGGGCGTCTCGGGGTGCGGTCCCTCGGCCCTCTGCGCCCCCTCGCGGGGGCGCCTCATGATGAGTCGTCGCCGACGATACCACGCGGCACGGGAGACGCAAAGCGCCACAAGCCCGCTCGCGGGGTACGATGGCCGGCAGCAGATCCGCCTCGCACGGGAGGTCCGACCCGCATTGCAGAAGGTCCGCGTCCGCTTTGCTCCGAGTCCCACCGGCCACCTCCACATCGGAGGCGCCCGCACCGCGATCTACAACTGGGCCTTCGCACGCCACAACGGCGGGACCTTCGTACTCAGGATCGACGACACCGACCCGGAGAGGTCGACGCAGGAGAACGTCGAGGCCATCCTCCGCGGCCTGCGCTGGCTCGGTCTCGACTGGGACGAGGGACCGGAGGCCGGCGGCGAGTACGGCCCCTACTTCCAGACACAGCGCTCCGACACCTACGCGGCGGCCCTCGAGACCATCAGGGCCGCCGGTCGAGCCTATCCCTGCTTCTGCTCGCCAGCGGAGCTTGCGCTCAAGCGCGACAGCGCGCGCGATGCCAGGGGCCTCTCGGGGTACGACCGCACGTGTCGCTGTCTCGATGCTGACAGTGCAGCGTCACGCGTCGAAGCCGGAGAACCGCACGTCTGGCGTTTCGCCGTGCCGGACGACCTCAACGAGGTGTCGTTTGAGGACGCCATCAGGGGGAACGTGACGTTCCCGGCGAGCTCGCTCGATGACCTCGTGCTCGTGCGCAGCGACGGGACTCCCACCTACAACTTCGCCTCGGTGGTGGACGACGCGCTCATGGATATCACGCATGTCATACGTGGCGACGACCACCTTTCCAACACGCCCAAGCAGATCCTGCTGTTCGAGACGCTTCGACATCCCGTCCCGACTTTCGCCCATCTCCCCATGATCTGGGGCGCGGACGGAAAGCGTCTCTCCAAGCGCCATGGAGCGACGTCCGTCGAGGCCTACAGGGACTCAGGGTACCTGCCGGAAGCCGTGCTCAACTACCTCGCGCTGCTCGGCTGGTCCCTGGACGCGGAGACGACGCTGATCGACTCCCGCACGCTCGTCGAGACCTTCTCCTTCGACCGTGTCTCGAGCAACCCCGCGATCTTCGACACAGACAAGCTGGAGTGGCTCAACGGCGTCTACATCCGCGCTCTCGACGTCGACGAGTTCGTGGATCGGATGAAGCCGTGGATCCTCGGAGCGGGCCTGGCGAGCGCGGAGGAGCTGAGAGGTCTCGACGACTGGCTCCGGAAGCTGGCCCCTCTGGTCTCCGAGAGAGCAAAGAGGATGGATGAGATCGTCCCGATCATCAGCTTTCTCTTCAGCCAGGACATCGCCATAGCGCCGGACGCGGCGGCCAAGGCGCTCTCGTTCCCCGACGCCGCCGCCACCCTCACGGCGGCCCGCGACGCGCTCCAGACGCCGCCCGGCTTTCGCGACTCGGAGATCGAGGCAGCCTTGCGCGACCTTCCCGCGGCCCTCGAACAGAAGCCGAAGACAGTCTTCCAAGCGGTCCGCGTCGCGGTCACGGGAACGACGGTGAGCCTTCCACTGTTCGAGTCTCTTGAACTCCTCGGCAGGGACCGGACCGTCGCTCGCATATCGGCGGCGTTGACCTTCCTGGAGGCCCGCGCCAGGGTTGACGCTGCAGAGGGCCGAACGTAGAATCTCACTCCGCGCCCCGACGCTGTCGGTGCGCGCGCGTGCGCTCGGTGGGGTGTCGTCTAATGGTAGGACAGCGGCTTCTGGTGCCGTATGTGAGGGTTCGACTCCTTCCACCCCAGCCAGACGCGTCGTCTTCTTGGCCCGTTCGTCTAGCGGTTAGGACACCGCCCTCTCAAGGCGGAGATCACGGGTTCGAATCCCGTACGGGCTACCAGCCACTTCATACGGTCCCACCTGCGGATTCCCTAGGCGGATGCAGGTGGGCCGTTTGCTGCCTGGGCCGCCTTCCAGTCGCCATGCGCTGTATTCGTGCGCTTATCCCTTCGCAGCGACCGCTTCCCACGCCGCGTCGTACGCGTCGATAGCCTCGCGCTTGCGAGCGTCGAAGGCGTGCCCGTAGATCTTCAGCAGCACGTCCGGCGAGTGCCCGCTCATGGAGGCGATGTTCACGGCGTCGTACCCGAGGGCGATCATCTGCGAACACCAGGAGTGGCGCAGAACGTGTGGCATGACCGCGATGCTGTGTCGCTTGGCGAGCGCCCGGAAGCGGCTGGTGTAGCGCTCGGGCTCTAGGACCGCCCCATTCGGCGCCGCCGTGATGTAGTCCTCGGCCGGCGTCTTCCCCCCCTGCCAGCGACGCGGTGACTTCGGGTCGTGGTCGGCCGCAAGCCTGAGAGCGGTCTGCCTCTTCTGCGCAGCGCGGAGCTCTGCTATCAGGTGGTCGCCTATCGGGATGTACCGAGCCTTGTTGGTCTTCGTAGACTTGGCGGCGACCGTCGTCTCGCGCTTCGATCCGGGGAGACGCTCCCCTGCCGGCGCCTGAGAGACCGCGCGCCTGATAGTCGCCCGTCTCGTCTCAAAGTCCACGTCCCGCCATTGCAGGGCGAGCGCTTCGCCCCGGCGTAGGCCCAGGCGGGCAGAGAGCAGAATCGCCATGAACACTTCGAGCGACTCTTCGGCGCGCGCGAGCTCCACGAACCGCGACACCTCCGCTACGTCGAGAGCGCGAGACTTGCCGCCTTCGCCGCCCTCGTCGCCGCCTGAGGCGTTCGGCTTCGCGTTCACGTCGTGCACCGGGTTCGCCGGGAAGTCCTTCTGCACGTC
>CAIKZH010000113.1 GCA_903831865.1 uncultured Coriobacteriia bacterium | reverse complement strand
GCCACCACGTTGGCGCCCGACGAGATCCCGACGAAGATTCCTTCCTCGGCCGCCAGCTTGCGCGCGAGGGCGATGGCCTCCGGGCCGCTCACGTGCTCGACACCGTCGAGCACGTCGAGATCCAGGGTGTTGGGGATGAAATTCGCACCGATCCCCTGGATCAGATGTGGTCCGGGCTTCAGATCCTCCCCCGCCAGACGCTGCGAGATGATCGGCGACTCTTCAGGTTCCACCGCGATCGCGAGCGCGCCCGGGATCTTCTCCTTGAGGAAGCTGCCCGCCCCGCTGATGGTGCCGCCCGTGCCCACGCCCGCTATGAACGCGAACAGCTTCGCGTCACCCAGGGATGCGAGCACCTCGGGGCCGGTCGTCTGATAGTGGACCCGAGGGTTGGCGGGATTGTCGAACTGCCGAGGGAGGAAGGCGCCTTCGGTCGACGCGGCGACTTCCTCGGCCTTGTCCACAGCGCCCTTCATGCCGCCCGCCTTCTCGGTCAGGACCAGTTCCGCGCCGAGAGCGGCAAGCAGCTTGCGACGCTCGACGGAGAACGACTCCGGCATGGCCAAGATGACCCGATAGCCGCGAGCGGCGCCCACCAACGCGAGTGCGATGCCGGTGTTGCCGCTCGTGGGCTCGACGATGACCGAACGGCCGGGGGCGATGACCCCGCGCTTCTCGGCGTCGTCGATCATCGCCTTGCCGATACGGTCCTTCACCGAAGAGCCCGGATTACGTGACTCCAACTTGAGCCACACCTGGCCGGGAAGCCCCTCGGTGAGCCTGTCCAGGCGGACGACGGGTGTTCCTCCGATGGTGTCGACGACGCTCGGTGCATGACGTGGCATGTCGTGCTCCCTTCTTCGACGCGACACATGGGGCGTCGAGGCCATGCGCTTTGGTGCAAGCACCGTAATCCGCACGAACTCCACCTGCAATAGGACTCAACGCACTATTGATCTGTGGTTAGTGTGATTAGCGCACCTGCAGGGTGCGCGACTCGCTCGGGGACGACAGCGCAATCGGCGTCGCGCTCTCGCTGCGGTCACCGAATGGGACGCACGCCCGGATGCTGCCGCCGTGCCCAGGATCGCCTCAGAGGCCCGCCACTCGAGTCCAATCCTGAGCTGTGAAGTGGCACGCCAGTCGTCCCCGCTCGCGTGCGATCGACAGCGGAGGCCGCTGGTGAAGCCTCGACCTGCGGCGCCAGCTACACCGCCGCGATGGCATGCAATGGGGGCGCCGCTCGAGAACGTGTGCGACGGGGGCGGCCGCGGCATTCGGCGTTTCCCCCGCGAACGCCTGCTGATGATGCTCTTGGTCGCTGGATCGCCGAGTTCGGAGAGCTGACCAGCTAACGCCCCTCTTTGGTCTGGTACTCGAGCGAGCGCGCGAGACGGTAGAAGTCCGAGTCCCGATCGATGAATCGCACCCGGGTCCGCATGGTGGCGGGGTCGATGAGATCCGAGAAGGGCACGAACACGAGCTCGAGCTGCGCGCGGACCGAGATCATGACCCCGTCGAGCCCCTCGGTCACCAGCGCACGATGAGCGCCCACGCCCAGCTGGCTTCCGAGCATGACGTCGAAGGCGACCGGCTCGGCGCACCGCGCCTCGTAGCCGATCTGCTTGGAGCGCACTCGCACGCGTGGCTCGCCGTGGCGCTCCCGCGCCCTCTCCATGGCAGCCGCGAGCTGCGCGCCGACGTTGACGGCGCCGAACGTCGAGTAGCCGAGCGCGTCCACCTCCGAGCCTCCCGCACGCGGAAGTCGGCTGGCGAGCCCCTCGGCCACGCACACGACCCCGTAGGGCTTGCCGGCCCGCGCCCGCGCCTCCATGAGCAGGGCCAGCTCCTCGCCGCAGGCATCGACGTCGAACTCTCCGTCGATGTCCTCGACAGAGATCATCTTCGTGGCCTCGCCGGCGATGCCGGCGGCGTAGGTCAGCCAGCCCGTCTGCCGGCCCATCAGCTCCAGCACGAACCAGGAGCTGGTCGACTGGGCGTCCGCGCCGATGTTGCGGATCTCCCGCGCCGCGAAGTCGACCGCGGAGGTGAACCCGAACGTCCAGTCGATCCCGAAGTAGTCGTTGTCGATCGTCTTGGGCAGGTGGACGACGCGGATGCGGGGAATGCCCGGCACAGCGTCGGCGATGTGCAGAAGGTGGTTGGCGGTCCGCAGGGTCTCGTCCCCCCCGACTGACACAAGAGCGTCGAGGCCGAGCGCCTCGAGACCGCGGTGCACCGCGAGGATCCGTCGGTTGCGATCGGGATCGGCCAGGTCGTCGTGACACCCGATCCCGGCGCTCGGGTCGGCGTGCGACGTCCGCAGAAGGATCGGCTTCAGCGTGCGGATCCCCGAGACAAGCTCGGCCGTCAGCCGCAGGAAGTGCTCACCCTCACGAAGCGGCGCGTCGGGCCGGAAATCCTGCAGATGTCTGTAGCCATCCAGGAGGCCGATGACCTCGACGCCGTCGTCGATGAAACGCAGGGCGGCCGCCGAGATCACCGCGTTCGCGGCTGGCGCCGGGCCGCCCGAGAAGACGATCCCGACGCGTCGGATCGGAGCTGGGCTCACGACGGGCTCCATCGCAACAGGGAGGGCGGACGACGTGCGACTTCGGATGTTACCCCAGCGAGGCCTTGAGCGGCGCAGCGCCGCGCGGTCACTCGCTCGAGTACTCGCCGATCGCTCGCAGGCGTTCGTAGCGCGAGGCGATCAGTGCGTCAGCCGGCAGCGCGCCAAGATCATCAAGCGCCCGGGCGACGGCTGTCCCCACCGCGCCCATCACCGTCACGGGGTCACGCTGGGCACCCCCGAGCGGTTCGGGAACGACCTCGTCCGCAAGGCCCATGCGCTCGAGGTCCTGCGCGGTGAGCTGCAGGCATCCCGAGGCCTCGGCGGCCCGGGCGGGCTCCTTGTGCAGGATGGTCGCGCACATCTCGGGACTGATCACCGAGTAGTAGGCGTTCTCGAGCATGATCAGGCGATCGCCGAACCCGATCGCCAGGGCTCCGCCGCTGCCTCCCTCGCCGATCCCGACCGTCACCACGGGGACCCGCACTCTGGAGAGCGTCGCGAGACACGAGGCGATGGCCCACGCCTGCCCCCTGTCCTCGTCCTCGAGACCGGGATAGGCGCCGGCGGTGTCGAGGAAGGTCACGATCGGGAGGCCGAAGCGGTCGGCGAGGAGCATGACGCGCTCGGCTTTCCGGAAGCCCTCGGGATGCGGCGAGCCGAAGTTGTAGCGGACGTTCTCGGTCGTGTTGCGGCCCTTGCGGTGACCGAGCACTGCGACCTTCCGCGTCCCGAGACTGGCGAGCCCCGCGAACATGGCGGCGTCGTCGCCGTAGAGCCGGTCACCGTGCAGCTCGATCACATCGCGGAAGACGTCAGCGAGGTAGTCGTCGGTGTGGGGGCGCTCAGGGTGCCTGGAGATCTGCACGCGCTCCCAGGGCGTCAGCGACGTGTAGAGCGTCGTGCGCAGTTCGTCGACCTCGGCCTCGAGCGCGGCGATCTCCACCGCGAGCTCGGCCCCCTCCACGACGGAGAGATGCTTCAGAGACTCGAGCTTCTCCTCCAGGTCGACGAGCGGCCGCTCGAACTCCATCACGAACCTGCGGGCCACGTCACTCACCGCCCGCCGCCAGGCAGACGAGCAGCCCGATGACGGTCTCGCGAAGCGAGCCCCGCTCGACCACCAGGTCGATCATCCCGTGCCCGAGAAGAGACTCGGCCGTCTGGAACCCTTTCGGCAGCGCTCTGCGGATGGTCCGCTCGACGAGCCTCGGCCCGGCGAAGCCGATGCGCGCGCCGGGCTCGGCCACGATCACGTCGGCAAGCGTCGCGAACGACGCCGTCACGCCGCCCATCGTCGGGTCGGTGAGTATCGCCACATAGGGCACGCCGGCGTCAGCCAGCCTCGCGGCGGCGGCTGCCGTCTTCGCCATCTGCATGAGTGAGAGCATCCCCTCCTGCATGCGTGCCCCACCCGAGGCGATCGCGAGCACGAGCGGGACGCGCCGGTCGCACGCGGACTCGAAAGCCCGGGCGATGCGCTCTCCCACCACGGAGCCCATGGACGCGCCGATGAACCTGAAGTCCATGACGCCGACCACGACCGGGAGGCCGCCCATGAGCGCGCGCCCGGTGAGCACAGCCTCGGGGAGGCCGGTGTTGTCCTGCGCGGCCTCGATGGCCTCCGCGTACGGCTTTCCCGAGCGGAACTCGAGGGGGTCGCCGGAGCGGAGATCGCCGTCGATCTCGTCGAAGGAGCCGGGGTCACAGAGCATGTCGATGCGCTGGTCCGCCGTCAGCTGGTGGTGGCGCCCGCAGGAGGGGCACACGCCGAGACCGCGCTCCAGGTCGCCCGCGTACAGGGTGCGTTTGCACCCCTCGCAGCGTACCCATACGCCATCGGCGAGCGACTCCGAGCCGCGTGGCGGTTCGGACGGTGCCGTATAGCGGCGCTGTTCCCGCGCCCTGAACCAATCGGAGATCGGCATCGTGCCCCTGTGGGGTCGCCGGGCGATACCTGGCGCGCCGCCGACCCGCGGCGCACATCGGGAGATGATACCACCGGCCGCCGGGTCTCACCGGCCGCCGGGTCTGGGGCGCGCGGACAGGGACCCCGGCACGAGAGGTGGCGGGGTCCCTGTCCGAACAGCGCTCGACACGTCGCCGCGTATCAGACGGTGAAGTCCTTGTCGCCCTTGAACACGGCGACGGCCTCAGGAAGCCCGGCGTCCCCGAGCGTGATCGCACTGATCGCCTTCGTGAGCCTTACCGCCTCTTCAAGAGGCCGCTGATGGATGTTGCGGCCGGTCGCGTTGCCGGTGGCCCCGCCCACGTGGATCTGCTCCCACAGCTGGTTCAGGAACACCTCGGCGTCCACCGTGGATCCTCCGGCGCACACCAGCCCCGTGCGACCGGCGGCGCTCGTCGCCTCCAGCAGCAGGTTGGCGGAGCTCGCGGCCTCGGTCTTCTTGGGCGGGTTCACCTTCACGAAGTCCGAGCCCAGGCAGCAGGCTGCGCCCGCGGCACCGGCGATCAGGTGCGGGTCCTTCTCGTCTCCAACGGCCTTGCCGCGAGGATAGATCCACAGCACGACGAGCAGACCAACGGAATGGGCGTCGGCGATGAGCTGCGCGGCCTCGGTCATCATCTGCGCCTCGTACTCGCTGCCGAGGTAGATCGTGTAGCCGATGCCGACGACGTTGACGCCGTTGTCGATCATGTCCAGCACGGTCTGGAGGTCGTAGAGCTGCGGCGAGTACGGGTCCTCCTGGGACGTCTTCACAAGGTGGGTCTTGCTGTTCATCTTCACCAGGTAGTTGATGCCGGGATAGTCGAGCGCGTACTGGGAGATCAGACCGCGCTGTCCGGCGAGGATCCCGATCGTGCCCCTCGAGCCGATCTCGAACAGATGGACCGGGCTGCCATCCTCCTTGGCGATACCTTCTCCGTGGAAGTCGTCGTTCAGGTGCTCGAGCTTCTGGTCGCAGGCGAAGAGCATGAGGCGGCCTGTGCCGCGCGTCGCCTTCAGGAAGTTGTCGACGTACGTCTCCCGCACGGGGGCCGGCACATCGGCGGGAACACGAACCTGGTCACGGGTGATGCTGGGCATCGGGCAGTCCCTCCTCGCTAAAGATGGGTCCGGGCTCGACGCCCGCTTCGGCGTCACTCAGGGTAGTACGAGTGCGTTCACGGCGCCACATGTCCCGATCCGGCCGCCCGAAGCGCGCGACTCGGCCTCTCGTGCCCTGGCTAGATGTACTGCCCAGACACGTTGTTGACACCGGGCACCCGTGAGATCGGTGGTAGACCGCCGATGCCGCCGTGCGGACGGCGGTGATTGTAGTTGAACACCCAGCGAGGGAGCGCCGCGAGGCGCTCCCTGTTGCTGTCGTAGG
>CAIKZH010000112.1 GCA_903831865.1 uncultured Coriobacteriia bacterium | reverse complement strand
GCCCCGGGACCGACATGCGCCCGATGGCGCGGTTCTTTCAGCAGACAGAGGCGCTGGTGATCGCGCCGCCGACCCCGCAAGCGTCGGAGCAGCCGTTCGGCGCCCGGTGCGTGGGCGCCCGAGATTCATACTGAAGTCCCAGCGGGTTCCGGCCGATATCTATCTCGATAGTCAGACATGTTACCGAGGCGCGAGTGTGAGGGCGTACGGGATGCATCGCTGGTCCAGAGATGAGTCGGGCTTCACGATCGTCGAGACGGCCTTCGCCGCGATGATCATGCTCGTCGTGCTCACGGGCGTGATGACCGGCGTCATCTTCGCGGCGCAGGCGGGTCCCAGGGGCGCCCTGAGCGACGCGGCAACGAACCTCGCGAGCCAGTCCATCGAGCAGGCCCGCAACCTTCCCTACGACAGCGTCGGAGTCACGAACGTCGACGGGACCATGGGGAGCCCGCCAGGGGTCATCCCCGCAGTGGTCACGACGGGCGCCCTCACCGTGAACACCAGCGTGTCCTGGGTCTACGACGCGTACACGAATCGAGCCGCCTACAAGCAGGTGACCGTCATCGTCTCGTGGACGCAGTTCGGCGGCGGGCAGGTCCGCGCCTCCACCTTCATCTACGGCCACACGTCGATCTCGAACGCCGGCGACGTGGGGATAACCGTGTACGACGCGGACACCATGGTGGGCGTCCCTGGCTGCAGCATCGCGGTGACACCGAACGGCCAGGCGGCGCAGTACGGCAATACCGATCCGAACGGAGCGATCCTGTTCGGCTACATCGCGGTCGGCAATGCCGTGATCGCCGTCACGCCCCCGAGCAGCTACATCGTCGATCCTTCCGCCCCGACTTCTGCCACGATCGTGTCGGCCCAGTACGTCCACAAGACCGTCTACCTGGAGCATGCTTCCACGCAGACGATCCACGTGACCGATTCGGGGACGGGCCTGCCGCTCATAGGCGCCACGGTCACCTGCACGGGGTACGGGAACCCTGGCTCGCTGGCCACGGACAGCAGCGGCAACGCGGTGTTCAGCAACGTCTTCCACGCGCCCTCTCAGGTCAGCACGTTCGCCGTGGGCGTGACCATGCCCGGCTACTTCTCGGCCGCGACGTCGTTCACGGTCACCACCGGAGGCAGTACCCAGACGACCAACGTGGGCCTGTCGAGGAGCACCGCCCTCGTCGTGACGACCACCGACGCGTCCAAGAGCGGCTCTCCCGGCCTCGCGTCGGTGAACGTCGGCGTCACGTTCGGTGGCGTGACCATCTCGGGCAGCCCTCAGGTCTCGAACTCCTCGGGGGTCTCGTCGTTCAGCGTCATCTCTGCCGGGACCTACGCGATCACCGCGACCAAGCCGAACTACACCACAGCCACGGCGAGCCCGGTCGTCAGCGTCGGTGTCACGAGCACGGTGACGATGCCCATGACCCTGTGGGCCAACTGGACGATCAACGTCACGACCCAGAAGAAGGCCGGGACGAACAACCCGAGTATCCGTGTCGACCTCACGGGCACCGACATCGACGGCAATGCGATCTCCCGCAACCTCACGACGAGCAGCGGGAGCCCAGCGACCGGCTCCTTCACGCTGCTGCCCGCCGGAACCTACTCACTCATCACGCACACGAACCCGGGCTCTGCCGTGCCGGCCACGGTGAGCTACCTCACTCCGACGGTCAGCGTGACCGTCAAGACGAGCAACTAGCGCCGTGGTATCGATGATGCCCACAGGCGACGACAGCGGCTTCACACTCGCGGAGTTCCTCATCGTGGTGGGCCTATCGCGTTCATCCTCGCGGCGGCGTACACGGCGTTCACCGCCGTCCAGACCACGGACTCCTCCCTGGAGGTGCGCTCCACGCAGGCTGACAAGGTGGGCGCGGCGCTCAACCAGATGACCCGGGAGATCCGCCAGGCGCAGGAGACCCAGGTGGGCTACGGGGCGTTCTCCACCGCTCAGACGCAGACGATCTCCTTCTACTCCAACGTCGACCAGGACATTGCTCCCGAACTGATCAACTACTACGTGAGCAACGGGGCGCTGTACAAACGAGTGGATCAGCCCTCGACCTCAGTGCCTCCCTACGCCCCATTCGTGGCCGGGACGCCAACGGTCGTGATCGCGCAGGTGAACCCCTCCTACACGGGCAACACCTTCACGTACTACACCAACACGTCTCCTCCCGTGTCTACGACGGACACGAGCGCCATCTCGGCGGTCGACATCGTGCTCACGGGCCAGCAACCGTCGATGACCGGCCCCGTGAACATCCGTTTGGAGTCGTGGGTGCAGGTCCGCTCGCTCTCGAACCCGTTGAACTGAGGTCGATCATGGGTGCTTCATGGTTCGGACGACTGCGACAGCTCGGCGGCGACGATCGCGGTGACGCGCTGTTCATGGTCACCGTGATGGGCGCCGTGATGTTCTTCCTGGTGACGAGTCTCATCGCACTCGCGGTGTGGCAGCAGAACAGCGCGAGCACCCGCACGCGGACCACACAGGCCATGAACGTCGCCGATGCCGGCATCAACGCGTATCTGTACCAGCTGCGTCAGAACAACAACTACTTCCTCACGAACGCCGACACCGGGTGGGTCAGCATGGGTGTCGACGGGTCCTACCGGGTGACTGCGTCCGCGCCCACGTCGAGTGCTCCCCTGACCCTGCGGTCCATCGGGAACTCGCACAACGCGAGCATGACGATTGTGACGACGGTAGGGTTCCCGACATTCGCCGACTACATGTTCCTGGTCGACACCGACATCTCGATCGGCTCGGCTGCCACGATCACCGGGAACGTGCGCTCCAATGGCACGGTCACCAACGCGGGGCACGTGGCCGGCCAGGTGATGTACGCCAACTCGTTCGTGAACTCGGGCGGCACCGTAGACCTGGGGACCACTCGCACGGTCACCGTGGACTTCTCGCAGGTGCTGGCGGACATGAGCCAGATCGAGACGTCTGCCACAGCGTCGGGCACCTACTACCCCGCGCTCGGCGGCACCTACCAAGGGTACCTGGTCACTCTGAACAACACTCAGGTCACGGTGGCGAAGATCACGACGGGCACGGTGACCGGCAACTTCACGACCACGGGCGCGACGACAGTGACCATCCCATCCAGCGGCGTCCTCTTCTTCGATGATCCGGGCGGCGCGTACGTGAAGGGCACCTATAGCAAAGCGGTGACGATAGCGAGCAGCAGTAGCATCTACGTCGCAGGCAACTATCTGAAGGCCGACATGGCCGGCACCTACTCGTCCGGGCTCATCGGCCAGGTGAACGTCCTGGTCCCGACGGGGTGGAGCACCACCTATCTTCCCACGGACATGACGATCGACGCCGCGATGCTGGCGCAGTCGGGCGCGTGCACCGCGGACCTCGCGAATGGGACCTTGAAGAGCAGTCTGACCATCAACGGCGCGATCGCTTCCGAGGGACAGCCCAACTACGTCTCCGGCACCAGCCATGGCTTCTCGGCTCGCTACTACAACTACGACAGGAACCTTCAACTGTATGCGCCGCCCATGTTCCCGAACACCGGCTCCACCGGCGCGCTGCACGTGAACAGCTGGGTGGAGAGCAAGCCGGTCGGCTGAGCCTCGCATCGTCTGCTGGACGCTTCCCTCAAGTCTCGCTCCGCATCGGCCGATACCTGAAGCGGTCGATTGTTCGCGGGAGGGGGAGACCGGGGCTTGGAAGCGCGCATCGTCAAGCATGGCCTCGCACTCGCCGATCGGGTCGCGCTCGTCGCGCTCGGCGGCGTCCTCATCTCGCTCGTCACGTGGGTGGCCTTCGCCTACGTCGACTCGATGGTCCTCCTTCAGGGCACGCTCCAGGACGAGATCATCTCGCCGATGCCCGACCAGACCCTCGCGAGACTCGCCACCGTCGTACTGATCCTGGTGGGCACGCTGCTCATCCAGGTCCTGTATGCGCGGCGGATACAGGTCGAGGAGCGTCTCCGGTTCGCCGAGGCTCGGATCATCGAGATGTACGAGAACAGTCCGGAGAGTGTCCTTTGCATCCAGCGCGACCACACCGTGGCCTATGCCAACCCCGCCTCGCGCACGATGGCGGGAGCGCAGGCGCTGTCGCGGGAGTTCCTGGGCGAGCCCTGCTACCGCGCGCTGTGGGGTCGCGAAGAGCCGTGTGACGAATGCCTGGTTCCCGAGGTGCTGGCGACCCGTCAGGCGCAGGACCGGACGATCTGTGACTCGAGCTCGGGCAAGCCGCGCTACTTCGAACAGGTGGTCTACCCCGTTCTCGACGATCGGGGCCTCGTGGAGTCGCTCGTGGAGACGACTCGCGACACCACGGAGCGCGAGCTCGCCCAGCAGATGATCGAGCACATGGCGTACTACGATTCGCTCACCGAACTGCCCAATCGCGCCCTGTTCCTGGACCGCCTGCGGACCGGCCTGGCCCGCGCCAGGCGCTACCACGAGATACTCGCGGTCGTGTACGCGGACCTCGACGATTTCAAGGCCATCAACGACACGCTCGGCCATCTGGTCGGCGACCAGGTCCTCAAGGCGGTCGCGGACCGGCTGTCTGGTCTCCTGCGCGAGGAGGACACCATCGCCCGGCAGAGCGGCGACGAGTTCACCATCATCGCCCGGCTGAGCGCGCGGGAGGACGCGGACGTCCTCGCGCAGCGGATCCTCCGGTCGCTGGCCGCGCCGTTCCGTGTCGAGGGGCGCGAGCTTCACCTGAGCGCCTGCATCGGGATCGCCGTATATCCCTACGACGGGGACGCCGACGCGGTCCTTCTGCGGAACGCCGACGCCGCGATGTACCGGGCCAAGGAATACGGTCACAACCTGTACCGCGTCTTCAGTCCGGATATGAGCGTGTCGTCCATCGAGCGGCTCGGTCTGGAATCGAGTCTGCGGCAGGCGGTGGACCGCGGCGAGCTCGTGCTTCACTACCAGCCCCAGGTGGACACGCGCACGCAGGCTCTGGTCGGCGTCGAGGCGCTGGTGCGTTGGAACCACCCGCAACGGGGACTCCTTCTGCCTGGCGCGTTCCTTGACGTGGCGGAGCAGGCCGGACTGATGGGTGAGATCGGGCTCTGGGTGCTCGAGACCGCGTGCGCGCAGGCACAGGTGTGGCTCTCTGCGGGGCTGGACTGCGGTCGGATGGCGGTCAACATCTCGGCGAGGGAGTTCGCGCAGGGTGACGTGGCGGCCAACGTGACCGCCGTGCTGGGGCGCACCGGACTCGACCCCGGCAAGCTGGAGATCGAGATCACGGAGAGCACGGCGATGCACAACGTCGAGCACGTGCTCGGGGTGCTGGAGCTGCTGAGGGGGCTCGGCGTCCGTGTGGCGATCGACGACTTCGGGACCGGCCATTCGTCACTGAGCTCGCTGAAGCGGTTCCCGTTCACAACGCTCAAGATCGCCCAGGACTTCATGCGCGACGTGGACGTGCACGCTCCGAGTGCGGCCATCGCCTCGATGCTGATCGATCTGTGCCGGGAGTTGAAGCTCGACATCGTGGCTGAGGGCGTCGAAACGCCCAACCAGCTCGACTTCCTCACGCGGCGGAAGTGCTACGTCGTGCAGGGGCACCTCTTCAGTCGCGCCCTGCCGCCCGAGGACATCGAGGCGCGGATGGAGTGCGCGTCCGCCGCCGGGCAGGTCCCGGCCGCCGGCTAGTCACTCGCCATCCTGCGCGACGGCCTAGTACCCCGTGGCTGTGAGCTTGCCCTTGCTCGCCGTGACGGCGGCGAAGGACTGGCGGATGGAGTGTCCATCACTCGCGAGGACCTCGAGCCGCACACTCGTCGGCGGCTGACCCTCGTAGCTGAAGGAGACGCTCTGCCCGTCCGAAGGGTTGTGGGAGTCGCCGTTCGCGGTCACGAACCAGTCGTATTCGGACGCGCCTGAGATCCCTGAGGCCGAGAGGCTGTAGGCCACGCGCGTGCCGGAGTACGTCCCCGTCAGCGTGAAGACGACCGCGCCGGTCGTATTCTTGCCGGTGCCGACCGTCTTCTTTCCCGAGGTCGGCGTCTTCGTCGATGTCGTGGAGGACGCGGCCGATGAGCCCGTGGTGACGGTCGAGCTCGCGGGCAGCGTGGAGGTCGTGACGTTCGCGACAGGTGAGGGCGGCGTGACAGCTGGGGTCGTGTGGCGCGGGAGCAGGATGACGGCCGCCAGGGCGGCCGCGCTCAGCGCGGGCGCCGCGACGCTCAGCGCCAGTCTCACGGAAGGTGAGAACTTGTGCTGCGCCCACATGAGTGCCAGCCCGATCGGCCAGAAGACGATCAGGGCCGCGATCACGAACCATGTCCGCTCGTACCACAACCAGCGTGCGCGCTGCTCGACCATGAGGCTCCCTTGTCACATCGGCGTTCGGGCCGGTCGTCGGTGTCGCGCAGGATCGGCGCTCCGCCATCTGAAGGACCGGAACGATGTTTGCACACATCACGCGGCAAGTCCCGCGCCAGAGGTCGGCCGACGTCCGACGGACGGTGGGCTGACCCGTCGCGTGCCGCGCGCTATGCTGCTCCCTGCCGCGGGCCTGCTGGCACGCGAGCGGAAGAGGAACCGGACCCGGAGGCCCTGTCCCATGAGGCGTTCCACATTGCTCATCTTGGTTGCCGTCGCCCTGGTCTGTGTCGCTGTCGTCGCGGGGCTGCTGCTGCGCGCGTCCCGCGGGACCCCCATCGCCTCCTCTCCGTCAGCCCCGACCACGTCGACGCCGGCCCCGGGGTCGCAGCAGTCGACCGACACCTGGTACCCGCCGACGGCCGACAGGATCGCCTACGCGCGCCGCATCGGCGGTGTCTCGCACATGGGGCAGACGCTGTACGTGATACTCGCCGCCACCGAGAAGACCGAGGCAGCGGCGCGTGCGCGCCTGGACGCTGCGATCCCGAAGTTCGGAGACACCGAGCTCTACTACGTCGTGCAGAAGTCGGACAACTTCAAGGGCCTGCCGCCTGGGGACTGGATCGTCATAGAGTGCTACCGCGACAGGGCGCACGCCGCGCTGAAGGAGAATCTGGACTTCGGCCGACTGGTCGGGCCCGACCCGAGAGTCGTGAAGGTGGTCGTCGAGACGACCGAGCCCATCCCCGTGTACGAGGACCTCGGCCCCTCCGACGCTTCCGGCACGACCGCGCCGTAGAGGGAGGGAAGGACGCAGGGCGTCCGGAGGACGCGCGAGTCGCGCGGCCGGGCGCGCCTGCGAGGCGCCGGATCAGACCGACCCGAGAAGGAGCATCGTGGCCCCGACCGACGGACCCAAGGTCAAAGTGACGAAGGACGGACCGTATCTGCTCGAGGGCGCGGTCCCGGTGTCGCCGCAGGTGATCGAGGCCGACGCCGCGGGGGAGTGTGTCGCGTGGCGGGAGGGCGAGCCTCTGCCCGCGCGCGCGAGTTGCGCGCTCTGCCGCTGCGGAGAATCTCACGCGAAGCCGTACTGTGACGGGTCCCATCGAACGGTCGGCTTCGACGGGACCGAGACGGCGACCCACCGTTCCTACGAGGAGACCGCAACGCGCATCGAGGGACCAGTCGTCGATCTGCTCGACGACCTCACGCTCTGCGCCGAGGCCCGGTTCTGTGCCGCGCGCGGTGCCGCCTGGCGACTCGTCGGGCGCGATGACCCCGAGGCAGGGCGTATCGTCGTCGACGAGGCGTGCCTGTGTCCTTCGGGGCGCTACACCGCGGTGGACAAGACGACCGGCGATGTCATCGAGCCCGCTCTTCCCGTCTCGATCGGGCTCGTCGAAGACCCGTCGCAGGGTGTGAGTGGACCCATCTGGTTGAGGGGCGGCATCCCGGTCCTCGCCGCTGACGGCACAGAGTACGAGGTGCGCAACAGGGTCACGCTGTGCCGCTGCGGCGAATCCCACAACAAGCCGTTCTGCGACGCCAGGCACGTGGAGATCGGATTCGACGCCTCAGAGTGAGGCCGTCGCCTGCTGTCTCGCATCCGACGGGTCCGGCGGCGACCACGGAGCGCCGCGGCGGGCTCTGGGCACGTTCGATGCTGTGAGCTTCTTGCGCGGGCCGTCGACTCGGCCCCGACGATGGAGAGGGAGAGTGTCCGTGCCGGATCGCAGCGCATTGGACGAGGCGTTGGACAAGGGCGAGCTGGACGAGCTGCCTCCCAGCGTCCCGCTCGGGTGGCTGGGCGAGGCCGATCCCGACCTCCGCAAGCCCGAGTCCTTCACGCCGTCACTCAGCGCGGGAATCATCCAGGAAGCGACCCCGGAGACCCGAGGGCTCACGGTCGCCCTTCTCTACGTTCTCATCATCACGTCGCCGGTCGCCGCGTGGATGCTGTGGCGCGACAAGCGGCTGTCGCTCGGCAAGAAGGTGTTCGGATCGGTCGTGATGGTGGCAGGATTCGTCGTACTCTACTTCCTGTATCGCCGCTGAGCGGCCGGGGGACCGGGCGGGGGCATCTCTCGACGCCGAGGGGGACGCAAGGGTGCACTGGAACACGCTGGTGGGGATCGTCGCGCTGCTCGTTGCGCTGGTTCTTTACACGCTGGGGGCCTGGGGCGCGTTCCGGGCGAAGGGCGCCCGGCCGCGAGATCTGACGCTCCTGTGGACCGCCTTGGTCTTCGATGCGCTCGCCACGGTGATGATGGGGCTCACGAGCGGGGGTCTTGACCTGAGCACGCCGGCCAACACGCTGCACACGGTGCTCGCGCTGGTCGCCTTCTTCGGGATGCTCGTGTTCACGGCCGTCGCGACCTGGGCCCGCTCGACAGGCCGAGGCTCGATGACGACGGTGGCGGCGAGATGGATCCTCGCGCCCTGGGCGTTGTGGATGGTCGTCTTCGTGTGGGGCACCATCAGCCGCATGCCTCACAGATAGCCTCGCGTGCGGCCCCGCTCGCTCCGGTCCCCGCAGCGTGCGGCGTTTGTGGAATGCCGAGCGGGCGGCGATACTTGACGGCAAACGACAGCCCCGCCGACACGGCGGTGGCTGACCCTTGTAGGACGGGAACGCACGTGTACATCCATGACACCGACGCGCTCAGCGCGTTCTGCGACATCGCGCGCGCCAGCGGGCGGATCGCCCTCGACACCGAGTTCATGCGGGAGAAGACATACTGGGCCCGCCTCTGCCTGATCCAGGTGGCGGCGGGTGAGGAAGCGGCGATCATCGACCCGTTCGAGATCGACGACCTGCAGCCTCTTCTGGATGTGTTCTCCGACGAGGACGTCCTCAAGGTCCTGCATGCCGGCTCGCAGGACCTTGAGATCATCTTCCGCCTGTCGGGCAAAGCCGCGTCCCCGGTCTTCGACACGCAGGTCGCGGCGACGCTCGCGGGGTTCCCCTCGCAGGTGGGCTATGCGCGACTGGTGCAGGACCTGTTCGGGGTCGCCATCGACAAGTCCGACACGTTCACCGACTGGGCGCGACGCCCGCTGACGCCCGCGCAGATCGAGTACGCGCTCATGGACGTGCGCTACCTCGAACCCGCGTACCTTGAGCTGACGCAGCGACTGGAGCGTGAGGATCGGCTGTCGTGGCTCACCGCCGACTTCGCCAGGATGTCCGACCCCGCGCTCTATGAGGTGGTTCCGGAGCAGCAGTTCCGGCGGCTCAAGCGGATCTCGACGCTCACACGCAGGCAACTGGGCGTGCTCCAGACGGTGGCGGCCTGGCGTGAGCGCGAGGCGATGCGCCGCGACCTTCCGCGCCGGTGGGTCGTGGGCGACGAGACGCTTGTCGAGGTGGCACGCCGGCGACCGGAGACGCTCGCCGCGCTCGCCGATATCCGCGGCTTGAATCCGCGCTCGCTCGGTGATGGCGGGTCGGGACTGCTGGAGGCGGTGTCGACCGGCTGCGCGGTCGCCGAGGCCGATCTTCCGCGGGTCGACCGGAAGCCGCGGACCATCGTGGACATCGAGGGCGTGGTCGAGCTGATGGGCGCGCTCGTGCGAGTGCGCGCGTCCGAGCACTCGATAGCGGTGCCGCTCCTGGCCACGAGGAGCGATCTGGAGCGGCTCGCGTCCGGCGAACGGACCGAGAGCCCGCTGCTGGCCGGCTGGCGGAGGTCGATCGTGGGGGACGACCTGGTGCGCCTGGTGGAAGGTGCGCTCACGCTGCGGGTGGCCGACGGCAAGATCGTCGTACAGGCCACCGACGCGGAGTAGGCCGCGGGTCAGGTTCGCGGACGAAGCCCGTCAGGTGCCCGCGTCATGCTTGTCGGATGGCTTCGGAGCGACACGATCAGGACCTCTCGCGCACGATGAGCGCGCGATTCGGCCACGCCTCGTTCCGGCCGGGGCAGCGCGAGACTATCGAAGCCGCGCTGGCCGGCCGCGACTGCCTCACGATCCTGCCGACCGGCGGCGGCAAGTCGGTGACCTACCAGCTTCCGGCCCTGGTGAGCGGCCGGACGACCCTGATCGTCTCTCCGCTCATCGCCCTGATGCGGGACCAGGTCGAGAACGCGACGGCCTCGGGGGTGCGCGCGGCGGTGATCGATTCGACCCTGGACGCCGGTGCTCGGAGCGCGACCCTGCGTTCCGCCCGTGCGGGTGAGCTCGATCTGTTGTACGCCTCTGCAGAAGGCGTCGAGCGAGTGCTCGAGGAGCTCGGGGACGCCCGCGGAAGGATCGGCCTGCTCGCGATCGACGAGGCCCATTGCATATCGCAGTGGGGGCATGAGTTCCGCCCCGCCTACAGGATGCTCGGGAGTCTTCGCGAGACGTCCGGCCTGCGCGCCCCGCTGCTTGCCGTGACCGCCACGGCCACCTTGAGGGTGGCCGAGGACATCGTGGAGAGTCTGCGCCTTCGAGACCCGTTGCTCGTGCGGACACCCTTCTTCCGCGACAACCTGCGGATCTGCGCGAGGCGGAAGGAGAGAGCCGGAGCCACCCGCGAGGAGGTTCTCGCCCTCGTGAGGGCGCATCCGGGCGCGGCCACGATCGTCTATCGGGCCACGCGGGCGGGCACGGTCTCGCTGGCGGCATGGCTGCGCGGGCGCGGAGTCGCCGCGCGCCCCTACCATGCGGGCCTGGAGACGCCCCTGCGCGCGGAGGTGCAGGACGAGTTCGCCCGCGGCGGGTGCGACGTGGTGGTGGCCACCGTCGCGTTCGGGATGGGCGTCGACAAGGCGGACGTCCGTCTGGTGGTCCACGCCGATCTGCCCGGCTCGCTCGAGGCGTACGCGCAGGAGATAGGACGTGCCGGGCGGGACGGCCTGCCGTCGGACTGCGTGCTCCTCTACGCGTGGACCGACGTGAAGCGCCACGACGCCCTGTCCGCCGGCCTCGCCCCCGAGCGACGACAGGTGGTCCGGAGCGCGGCCCGTGAGACCTTTCGGTTCGCCGCCGGTGGAGGATGCCGTCACAGGCGACTGGCAGCGCACTTCGGCGAGAAGGTCGCCCCTCCGTGCGGAGCATGCGACGAGTGCGGAGCCACGAGCGCGGCGCGGCTCCTCGTCTCAGGGGGGTGGTAGCATGGTCTCCCGCCTTTGAGAAGGAGCAGTCGCATGACGGATGCGCCACGCGCGCTGACCGTGACAGAGGCGATGGCACTCGCGAAGCGCACGCTCGAGGGGTTCTCTCTTCGGGTCATGGGCGAGGTCTCGGAGCTGACGGATCGCTCCGGCTACAAGGCCGTTTACTTCACCCTGTGCGACCCTTCGGCCGTCATGTCGTGTCTGATGTGGCGCGACGCCTACACGGACGCCGGTGTGCCCCTGCGCGAAGGCCTCATGGTCGAGGTCACGGGGACGCTGACGGTGTACCCGCCCAAGGGACGGATGCAGTTCCAGGTCCGCGGTCTCCAGGCGGCCGGGGAGGGCGTGCTGCGCCTGAAAGTCGCAGCGCTCGCCCGGCGCCTTGAGGGCGAGGGCCTCATGAGGCCGGAGCGCCGCCGGCGGCTCCCGGAGTTCCCCGATCGGATCGGTCTGGTCACATCGCCCCGCGGCAAGGCGGTGCACGACGTCCTGCGCACGCTGTCGCGCCGTTTCCCTGCAGCGGAGGTGGCTCTCGCGAGCGTCCAGGTCGAGGGGGCCGGAGCGCCGGCTGCGATCGTCGAGGGGCTGCGGGCGGCGGCCGCGTCCGGGGTCGACGTCATCGTCCTGGCTCGCGGCGGCGGGTCGTACGAGGACCTCATGCCCTTCAACGACGAGAGCGTCGCTCGCGCGATCGCGGGGAGCCCGGTCCCCGTCGTGACCGGCGTCGGCCACGAACCGGACACGACGATCGCGGACATGGTGGCCGACCTGAGAGCGTCGACGCCGACCGCGGCCGCCGAGGCGGTGAGTCCCGCATGCGACGAGGTCGAGGCGCGCCTGGTGACCCTGCAGCGTCTGCTCGGGAGAGGACTCCTCCACGCCGCCCGCACGGCGGCTCGCCGCGTCGCGGTGCTGCGGTCGCACGCCGTCTTCCGGGACCCGCGCGCCATCACCGCGACGGCGGCGCAGCGCGTCGACGCAGCGGCCGCGGCCCTGCCCCGTGGCCTGAGGCGGACCTCGCGCGAAGGCGACGAGCGCGTCCGTCTCGCCGCGCAGGGGCTGCGCCTCGGGGGGCGCCGCGCGCTCGAGCGCGCAGGGGAGACTGTCGCGTCAAGGGCCGCCCGCCTCGACGACCTCTCGCCACTCGGTATCCTCGCTCGCGGCTACGCCGTATGCTACGCGGCGGACGGGACGGTCGTCCGTGATGCGCAGGCGATGGGCGTCGCAGACCGGGTGTGCGTGCGCGTCCACCGCGGGGAGGCAGACTGCAGGGTCGAGGCCGTCCGACTCGAAGGAGACACGCCGTGACCGATGATCTGTTGCCGCCGGAGAAGCTGCGCTTCTCGGAGGCGCTCGCCGAACTCGAGTCGATCGTGGGTGCGCTGGAGAGCGGGGAACTCGAGCTCGAGGACTCCCTCGCGCGCTACGAGCGGGGGGTCGCTCTCCTTCGCGCGTGCCAGGCCCGGCTGGCGGAGGCGGAGCAGCGCGTGACCACTCTGATGGGCGAGCTTGAGGAGGAGGCGGCTGATGAGTGACGCTGAGTCGTTCGTGCCGACGCCCTCCGCCGCGAGACTCGAACCCGACTGTCTCTTCTGCCGCATCTCACGTGGCGAGATACCGGCGGCGATCGTCTACTCGGACGAGACCGTCATCGCGTTCGACGACATCAGTCCGCAGGCCCCGGTGCACACTCTCGTGATCCCGAGGGAGCATTTCGAGCATCTCGGCGAC
Organism: uncultured Coriobacteriia bacterium; assembly: GCA_903831865.1. Taxonomy (GTDB): domain Bacteria; phylum Actinomycetota; class Coriobacteriia; order Anaerosomatales; family PALSA-660; genus PALSA-660. The sequence goes on along the minus strand of CAIKZH010000112.1, from coordinate 1,151 downwards.
GACGTGCCGGCGGCCGTGGCCTCGGCGCTTCTTTCCGCGGCGGCGCGGATCGCGCGGATCAAGGGCATCGACGGAAGCGGCTACCGTGTCATCGTGAACAACGGTCCGGACGCGCGTCAGAGCGTCCCGCACCTCCACGTGCACGTCGTGGGCGGTGCCCCGATGTCCCACGGGATGGTCGAGTTGGACTGACCCGGTCGCGCGTCTTCTCGCGCCGCTGACCGACCCGCTGCCGCCGTCCGCCACAGGATGTGCGGCGCCTTCCACTTCGGCACGACATGATGGTCCTCGTCGGCACAGGCCCCCGGTCGCGCATCGGGGGTCCTCATTCGCCCGGCGAGCGTTCCCGTCGAAGGAGGCGAACGTCCATGAGCGACTCTATCGAATCGATGCAGCAGGAAGGGCTGGTGTTCGAGCCCTCGGACTCCGTGCGTGAGCGGGCGTACCTCAAGACGCGCGAGGAGTACGAAGCGATGTACAAGCGCTCGGTGGAAGACCCCGAGGGCTTCTGGGCCGAGCAGGCGGAGGAGTACCTGTACTGGCACAAGAAGTGGGACAAGGTGCTGGACTGGGACTTCGAGACGCCGAGGGTCTCCTGGTTCGCCGGGGGGAAGACGAACGTCTCCTACAACTGCCTGGACCGGCACCTCACCACATGGCGCCGCAACAAGGCGGCGCTCATCTGGGAGTCGGACGAGGGCCGCGCCAAGATCTACACCTACCAGTCGCTCTACTACAAGGTGTGCAAGCTGGCGAACGTACTCAAGAAGCACGGGATCTCGAAGGGCGACCGGGTCGCGATCTACCTCCCCATGATCCCGGAACTGCCGATCGCGCTGCTGGCGTGCGCCAGGATCGGCGCGATCCATTCGGTGGTGTTCGGCGGGTTCTCAGCCACGGCGCTGCGGGACCGCATCCAGGACTGTGGCGCGAAGATGGTCATCACGGCCGACCAGGGAGTCCGAGGCGGACGTGTCGTGCCGCTGAAGGCCGAGGCCGACACCGCGCTGTATGAGTGCCCGACGGTCGAGTCGGTCATCGTGGTGTCGCGCGCTCGCGCTCGGGTCGACATGGAGCCCGGCCGCGACTACTGGTACCACGAGGAGGTGCGCGCGTCCGACATAGGCCGCCACTGCTCGGTGGAGTGGATG
>CAIKZH010000111.1 GCA_903831865.1 uncultured Coriobacteriia bacterium | reverse complement strand
GCTCGGCGCTCTCTCGGACCGCATCGGTCGCAAGCCGGTGCTCGTGCTCAGCCTGCTCGGATCCGCAGCGGGCTACGTGCTGTTCGGCATCGCGGGCAGCCTCGGGGTCCTCGTGCTGTCGCGCGTCATCGACGGAGTCACGGCCGGTGACCGGCCCGTCGTCATGGCCTACCTGGCCGACATCACTCCGCCAGAGAAGCGCGCGGCGCAGTTCGGGCTCCTCGGAGCCGTAGGCGGGCTGGGCTTCATGATCGGCCCGGCGGTTGGTGGCCTGCTCGCGCACTTCGGCCTCGCAGCACCGGTGTTCGTGGCGGCGGCCATCACGGTGCTCACCGCGTTCATCTCGGCGTCCGTCCTGCCCGAGACCGTCACACGGGAGAAGCGCGCCAAGAGGCTCAGCGTCGAGACGCCACATCCGATCCAGACGATGCGTGACGCGTTCGGCCACCCGGACCTGCGACCTCTGCTCATCGCGCTGACGCTGGCGGCCATCCCGTTCAGCTTCTTCGCGATGAACGTCTCAGTGCTGGCGAAAGATGCGATCGCGTGGGGCCCCACACAGATCGGCCTGCTGGTCTCGGTCATCGGTGTGCTCGACATCGTCATCCAGGGTGGACTCGTCCGGTTCCTCGTCCCGAGGATCGGCGAACACCGCGTGGCTCTCGGTGGGCTCGTGGGCCAAGCGGTCGGCTGTGCGTTGCTCGCTCTGGTCGGGTCGTTCCTGCCACTCCCGCAGGTCTTCATCGTGGGCCTGCTGCTGTTCGGCGCGGCTGAAGGTGGGACCAGCGCAGCCGTGCAGGGGCTCATCTCGCGCTCCGTGCCCGACGACGAGCAGGGGGCGCTCGCCGGTGGACTGGGCTCGATCCACTCGGCGACCGAGGTGATCGTGCCGCTTCTTGGCGGCTACCTGTACTCGCGGCTCGGCGCCGGTGTCCCCTACGCGCTGGGCGTGGTGTTTCTGCTCTCGGCTATCGCGTTCATCTGGCCGCTGCTCGCGCGGGCACATTCCGGCAGCCGAACGAAACGAGGCGCCCCGAAGGGCGCCTCGAAAAGTGCTGGTCGGGCTGACAGGATTTGAACCTGCGACCCCTTGACCCCCAGTCAAGTGCGCTACCAAACTGCGCCACAGCCCGATGATGCCTTCGACCTGCACAAACACAGCCTCGGATACCCGCTCGCCGCGCCTGCCGCATTGGGCAGTATAGGGGCGGTGGCATCCGGCTGTCCATCGCCGCCGGCCGTCGCGGCCGCCCAAGAGAAAGCGTCTCGGCGCTACCTCGCGTCGGCGTCGACACCGCCCTGGTAGTAGACCACTTCGGTGTCCTCGATCGTGAGTATCCCGTTGCCCATCATCGCCCGGAAGACCTCCGCCAAAGCGGCGATATGGACGTCGGTGTCGATGACGACCACCACGACCGGCAGGTCCGAACTCATCCGCAGCTGATGCGCCGCATGGATGCGGCTCGTCGCGCCGAACCCCTCGACGCCGCGCAGGATCGTCGCGCCGGCGCACCCGGCCCTCCTCGCACTCTCCACGAGCGCCTGGTAGAGCGGCTTGCCCTCGTACTCGTCCGTCTCTCCGATATAGGCCGAAAGCCTCTTCGCAGGTCCCTCGATAGCCGGATTCATCGCGCCCCCTCCACAAGTGCCTCCACCCGATCCAGGATCGCCCTCGCGACGCCCCGTTTGCTCTGCAGCGACAGCGGTTCCGCGCCCAGCGCACTCACCAGCGTCACCCGGTTGGTCGTCGTATCGAACCCAGCGCCCGGCTCCGTCACATCGTTGGCGACGACGAGATCCAGGTGCTTGGCCGCGAGCTTCTCGGCGGCGGCTGCCACGGCCTCCCCCGCCTCCGCGGCGAACCCCACGAGCACGCGACCTCCCTTACGCTCACCGAGCGTCGCGAGTATGTCGACCGTGCGCTCGAGGAGGATCGACCCCGGCGCGTCCGTCTTGCGGATCTTGCCTTTGCGGGCTTC
>CAIKZH010000110.1 GCA_903831865.1 uncultured Coriobacteriia bacterium | reverse complement strand
GTCTACCTCGCCTCCGACGCCTCCAGCTACGTGACCGGCCAGAACATCGTCGTCGACGGCGGGCTGAGCGCGTGGTGAGCGGCCGGCGCCTCACGGTGGTCATGTACCACTTCGTCCGCGACCTCGCGCACTCGAAGTACCCCGAGATCAAGGGCCTCTCCACGGAGGAGTTCAGAGGCCAGGTCGAGTACGTACGCCGCCACTTCACTCCGATCGGCGTCGCGGACCTTCTCTCGGCGCTGCGCACGCCCGACGGGGCCCTGCCGCCCCGGGCCATCCTGCTCACGTTCGACGACGGCTACCGCGACCACTTCGACACCGTCCTTCCGATCCTCGCCGAGAACGACCTGTCGGGCTGCTTCTTCGCGCCCGCGAAGGCGGTGACCGAGCACGAGGTTCTCGACGTCAACAAGATCCACTTCATCCTCGCCGCACAGCCCGACAAGGCGCGCATCCTCGCCTCCCTGTTCTCCGAGCTCGACGACGCGCGTGGCGAGTTCGATCTGCGCACGCGCGAGGAGTACGAGCAGCAGCTCGCGCACGCCGGCCGCTACGACCCTGCGGACGTGATCCTCATCAAACGCCTCCTCCAGCGCGAACTCCCGCTGACCCTTCGCGCGCGCATCACCGATGCGCTCTTCCGCGAGTGGGTCACCGACGACGAAGCCGCGTTCTCCGAGGAGCTGTACATGAGCGTCGCCGACCTGCGGGAGATGAGGGAGGCGGGCATGTGGATCGGCAGCCACGGCTACGACCACTTCTGGCTGGACTCCCTGGACGAGACCGGCCAGGAGCGAGAGGTCGAGCGGTCCATGGAGTTCCTGCGCGACCTGGGGTGCGATCTTGAGGACTGGGTCATCGGGTATCCCTACGGCGCCTACTGCGACTCACTGTTGGAGATCCTGCGCGCAAAGGGATGCCAGGCCGGATTCACCGTCGAGGTCCGCGCGGCCGACCTCGATCACGACGACCCCCTGGCGCTCCCGCGGCTGGACACGAACGACCTGCCGAAGCGCGGTGACGCCGCGCCGGACGACTGGGCGCTTCAGGCGGCGCGGGAGGGCGGCTCGGCATGAGCCTCATGATGCAGCTCCTCGAGGAGCTCACGCCGCTGAACCGCGTCGTCTGCTCCAGCGACTTCGATCGCACGGTCCGGCGGATGCAGCAGGCTCTCCCAGGCAGCCGGGTCTTCGAGTTCCCGGCGAGCGGCCCCGAGCACAACGGCTGGGTGATCCCGCCCTGCTGGGACGTCGTAGACGCGAATATCACCCGCAACGGTGAGCTCATCTACGACGGCACGTGGAACCCGCTCGCGGTCATCGCGCTGTCGGCGCCGTTCGAAGGAAGGGTGTCGCTGGATGAGCTCAAGGCTCATCTCCACTACGATCACAGGTACAGCGATTCGCTCACCTTCCACTTCCGGCAGCTCTTCCGCAGCTGGGACAGGGACTGGGGCTTCTGCGTGACGAGGGACCTGTACGACGCTCTCGAGCCCGGGGAGTACGGCGTGCGCATCGTCACGCGCGAAGGGACCGGCGTCCTCAAAGCGGTAGCCGCCTCTCACGCCGGCTCATCCCCGTACACCATCGCCCTGTGCGCCAATCTGGACCACCCGGGCGTCTCGAACGACGGGCTGGCCGGTGCGGTCGTCGGCGTCGAGGTCCTCAGACGCCTCGCCGGCCGGCGGACGACCTTCACCTACGACCTCGTGCTCGCCCCGGGCATCATCGGGACGGAGTACTACCTCAGCGCTCTCCCGGAAGCGCGACGACAACACATCCTCGAGTGTGTGTGCCTCTGGATGCTGGGCTCGGCCACTGAGCTCGCCTTGCAGGAGTCGCGAGAAACGCGCTCCAACAGCGAGCACGCCCTGGAGCGCGTCATGACCGCGCGCGGCGTCTCCCACCGGCGCGGCGAGTTTGAGACGATCATGATCAACGACGAGTATCTGTGGGAGGCCTACGGGATCCCCACGTGCTCCCTGTCCCGCTTCCCCTACCCCGAATACCACTCGTCGCGCGACAACCTCTCGATCATGAGCGACGACAGTCTCGAGGAAGCGGTGTCGGTCATCCTCGGCGCTATCGACGAACTGGAGCAGACGCCCCTGGTCGAGAAGCGCTTCCAGGGCACCGTCTGCCTGTCCAACCCCCGCTACGGTCTCTACGTCGATCCCGGTCAGGTCTCGTTCGGCGAGGCTATCGGCGAGGAACAGCGCCACTTGCGGATGCTGCAGGACTACCTCCCGTCGCTGCGCGGCGCAGTCACGGTGCGCAGCCTCGCCGCGCGGTTCGCGTTGCCAGACGCCGTCGTGCTCGAGTACCTCCGCGCGTGGGAGCGCACAGGCCTCGTGAAGCTCTGGACCTGATGTGAAGGTCCTCTTCATCAACGATTCGACGACCTACGCCAACTGGGGCGGGCGCGGCGCCACCATCGCCCTGAGGGCGATGATCGCGGAGTGCGGCGGCTCGATCGTGAAGACCCTCTTCATCGACGACCTGATCGACCGGCCGCTCGGACAGGCGGCGACGCCTTCGCCGCCCGCGCCGCCTCGCCAGGGCCAAGGGACGCTGAAGGACCGCGTCAGGCCCTTCGTGCCGCCGGCGCTCCTGGACGCACGCAGAAGCCTCGCGGCCCGCGGCCGCGCGTCCGCGGCAGTCGATCCCGTGCCAGGGTGCTGGAGCGACTACCCCAGATCGGTGTCCGTCGTGCTCGGCCCGGAGAACCCATGGGCCGAGCTGCTCCCGGTCTTCGCGGACATCGACGTCGCGGTCGTCTTCGGAGACGGGGACATCTACGGTGATCACGCCCTGCCCCGGACCCTGCTGTTCCTCAGCTTCCTGATCAAGACCCGCTTCCAGAAACCCGTGATCGTGGTCGCCCACTCAGCCGACTTCAGCCATCCCGGGCTGCTGGAGGTCGCCGAGCACGTGTATCCACTTCTCGACGACGTCGTCTTCCGGGATGAGATCTCCGAGGAGCGCTGCCGCGCGTTCTGCCGGGGCAGGTTCGCGGCCGACACCGCGTTCTGGTTCGCACCCGCGGCGCGCGAGACCTGGCTCCCGGTCGCGGGCCGGCCGACCTACTTCGACGTCTGGCCGGACAAAGCATCGTTCGACCCGTCCGAGCCCTACCTGTGCCTGGGGGGCTCGTCACTTTTCGACACGGCGGACGGGCGGGCGATCGCCGGCGAGTACGCCCGGTTGATCCGGCATCTCAGGTCCGTGTACTCCGGCCAGCTGGTGCTGACCGCATCGTGCGCCGTCGACCAGCCGATCCTCCACGACGTCGCACGGCGGCTCGACCTGCCCCTCGTGGGCGTCGCCACTCCGGTGCAACAGGCGGCCGACATCCTGGGCAACGCCGACGCCTACATCGGGGGGCGCTTCCATCCCAGCGTGTTCGCCTTGCGCGGCGGGACGCCCATAGTCGCCCTGTAGGCAAAGTCGTTCAAGATGGAGGCGCTGAACAGCATGGCCGGCCTGCCGGCAGTCACGTTCGACTCTCTGAGCCTGGCTGCGGAGGCGGATGGCATCGGGCGACTGCTGTCGGCTCACCTAGGCGAGGGCCGGCGGCTGAGACAGCGCCTGTCCTCGTGGGCCGAAGACATGGCCACGAGCAGCTGGGGCAACGTCTCGTTCCTCAAACGGATGCGGGACGAGACGGTCCAGGCGGAGGCGCAGGCACGAGGAGCATCCAGCGGCCTTCGCGCAAACGACGACGGGGCGGTCACATGACCAAGACAGCTTTGATCACCGGCATCACCGGCCAGGACGGCGCCTACCTGGCGGAACTCCTGCTGGAGAAAGGGTACGTCGTACACGGCATCAAGCGCCGTGCCAGCCTCTTCAACACCGACCGCGTCGACCACCTCTACGCCGACCAGCACGAGGCCGGTGTGCGCTTCTTCATGCACTACGGCGACATGACCGACGCTACCAACCTCATCCGCATCATCCAGGAGACGCAGCCGCAGGAGATCTACAATCTCGCGGCGCAGAGCCACGTCCAGGTCTCGTTCGAGACGCCCGAGTACACCGCCAACTCCGACGCCCTCGGCACGTTGCGCCTCCTCGAGGCGATGCGCATCCTGGGGCTCAAGGACAGCTGCCGCTTCTACCAGGCCTCCACCAGCGAGATGTTCGGCAAGGTGCAGGAGACTCCACAGCGTGAGACCACGCCGTTCTACCCGCGCAGTCCCTACGGCGCGGCCAAGGTGTACGGCTACTGGATCACGGTCAACTACCGCGAAGCCTACGGTCTGCACGCCTCCAACGGCATCCTCTTCAACCATGAGAGCCCCATACGCGGCGAGACCTTCGTGACGCGCAAGATCACGCGCGCCGCGGCGCGCATCGCGCTCGGCCTGCAGTCGGAGCTGTACCTCGGCAACCTCGACTCACTGCGCGACTGGGGCCACGCAAGGGACTTCGTGCGCGCCATGTACTTGATGCTGCAGCAGGACGCAGCCGACGACTACGTCGTCGCTACCGGCGAGCAGCACTCGGTACGCGAGTTCACGCAGCTCGCGTTCGCAGAGGCGGGCGTGAACCTGCGCTTCGAGGGGGCCGCGGCGGACGAGGTCGGCGTGGTCGACTCCGTCGACGCCGGCCTCCTCTCCGCGGCCCGCAGCGGCCCCGGCGACAGCTCCGGTGGAGGCGAAGCCGAGGTCAAGCCGGGTGCGATCATCGTCAGAGTCGACCCGCGCTACTACCGGCCCACGGAAGTCTCCACGCTGCTCGGCGACGCCACCAAGGCGCGCGAGCGCCTCGGCTGGTCCCCGGCCCGCAGCTTCCGCGAGCTCGTCAGCGAGATGGTGCGCGAGGACCTCAGCCAGGCCCGGCGGATCGACGTGTTGCGCGCCGGCGGCTTCGCCGTCCAGGAGCCCCAGGAGTAGCCTCACCCGAACGCCGGGCGAGCGGCCGGCACGCGCCGAACGAGCGCTCGCGTCAGTACGCCCCGCGCTTGTTCAGGACGGCGGGGACCGTCTGGAGCATCAGCTTGATGTCCCAGCTCAGGCTCCAGCTCGTGACGTACATGTAGTCGAGCTTGACCATCTCGTCGAACGGGATGTCGCTGCGCCCGAGCACCTGCCACAACCCCGTGATGCCGGGCGTGATGTCGAGGCGCTTCTGGGTCCAGCCGCGGCATTGCTTGGCCTCTTCCACCCAGAGCGGCCGCGGCCCCACGAGGCTCATGTCGCCGCCCAGGACGTTGAGGATCTGCGGCAGCTCGTCGAGGCTCCAGCGGCGCATCCAGCCGCCGATGCGCGTCATGCGCGGATCCTTCTTGATCTTGAACATCGGCCCCGAGTACTCGTTCTGGTCGGCGAGCTCCTCGCGATACTCGTCGGCGCCCTGATGCATCGAGCGGAACTTGTAGATCCGGAACGTGCGGCCGCCGCGACCCATGCGCTCCTGGCGGTAGAACACGGGCCCACGCGAGTCGATCTTGACGGCAAGGCCCAGCAAGAGCATGGCCGGCAGCATCACCAGGAAGAGGGCGCAGCCGACGACGAGGTCGAAGACGCGCTTGACCGTCATGTCGACACGGTTGAGTTCCGCGTGCCCGATGTCGAGGAGCGGGATGCCTTCCACGTCGTCGACGAGCGCGCGGGAACTCACGACCTCGAAGAGGCGCGGCACGATGTTGACACGCACGTCGGTGTCGGCGCAGGCGCGCACGACGCGCAGGAAGTCGTTGTGCCGCGCCCGCGAAAAGGCGACGATGACGCGATCGATCTGCTGGCGCGCGACGATATCCTTGAGGTCGTCGAGCGCGCCGAGGATGCGCGCCGGCGGGCCGTCGTCGCCGTTCGCCAGCGGCTCGCCGTCATCGAGGTACCCGACGAGCTTCACCCTGTACTCCGGGTGCTTGGCGATCTTGGCGGCCACGCTGTGCCCCACCTGTCCCGCGCCGATGATGAGCACGCGCTCATCGAAGGTCGCGCGCGACCAGACGGTGACGCGGGTCACCCAGCGCGCAAGCGGGACGAGCACGATGGCGAAGGCCCAGAACGCGATGAGGACCGCCACGGGTGCCCGCGCTCCGTCCGCGAACACCGAGACGATCAGCAGCAGCCAGCTCGCCGAAGTGAGGGCGGTGAGCCCGCTCAGCGTGTCGGTGAGGTTCATGCCCCCGATGCTACGACCCGCTTCGCGGTAGAGACCGAACGACCACAACGCCGCCAGCCAGTAGGGCGTGAACAGGAGGAACAGCATGATGCCGCCGCGCGGGTCGGCGTCGAAGGCGGTGAACAGACGGTGGACGATCGGCACGTTCGACAGCGCATCGCCGACCCAGCCCGCAAGCATCGCGGAAGCGACGAGAGCGATCGCGTCCGCGGTGAGCGTCGTCACCACACGCAGGTAGCCCGGGTGCCTCTCGCGCACCTGCTCGCCGGCGGTCTCCAGGTGACCGAGTCCGCCGTACCTGACGCCATCGTCTTTGAACGTGCCAGTACTCACGTCTGCAGTATCGACAACACATGCCTTCGACGTAAGCGTATATTCGTCTTTCCTGGTGCCCGCCAAGAGAGTCCCGTCTGCTTCGCTGCCACGGCTGCCCGACCTACTGTCCCCCCTACTACCCGAGCTAGACGAGTCCTAACGCGACGCGGCCGTCGATCCCCGCTACAGCACGACCACGAGCGCCTCGATCGTCGTGGCTCGTCCGCCACTCGAGGCGATGAGAGCGGCATTCAGCCTGACGGGGCCGTCACCGACCTCGAACTGCTGCGGGAGCTCCGTGAGGAAGCGCTGCAGGATGATGTCCTTGCGCACGCCGATGACGGAGTCCAGCGGCCCGGTCATGCCGACGTCGGTCATGTACGCGGTGCCGCCGGGCAGGACGCGCGCGTCCGACGTCTGCACGTGCGTGTGCGTGCCCAGCACGGCGGTGACGCGGCCGTCGAGGTAGTGGCCCATGGCCACCTTCTCGCTCGTCGCCTCGGCGTGAAGGTCGACGACGATCGTCTCCGCCAGACCGGCGGCCTCTTCGACGAGCCGGTCGACCATGCGGAAGGGCGAGAGCCCCGTGCCCAGGTACAGCTGGCCGGCGAGATTGATGACGGCGACTTCGGAGCCGTCCGCAGCCGGCCGCACCGTCAGGCCGCGGCCGGGAGCTCCCTCCGGGTAGTTGGCCGGGCGCACGATGCGGTCGTCCGTTGCCAGGAATGAATACACTTCCCGCTGCCGCCACACGTGGTTGCCGGTGGTGAGCACGTCGACGCCGCCGCCCAGGAGGCGGAGGGCGAGCTTCGAGGTGATGCCGGCGCCGTTGGCGGCGTTCTCGCCGTTGGCGATGACGAAGTCGACGGCGCGCTCCTCCCGAAAGCCGGGCAGCCACTCCAGGAGCGCGTCGCGGCCCGGCTTGCCGAACACGTCGCCGACGAACAGGATGTTCACGTGGACATCACCACCAGTGGTCGTTGCCGCGCGAGCCGAAGCGTCTGCCCGAGCGCTGCTCAATATCACCCATGATCGCCTTCCAAGTTCCCGGAAACCTCGTGCGTCCTCCCGGTCGCAGGCACCGGACTCGTCGCGCGGACGGCAAGAATCCCCTTACCGCGTCGCCTCGCTGCGAGGAGCGCACTGATCCTCGGGGGCGGGATCGGGCTCAGAGCCCCACGTTCCGGCGCGCGACCGGCACCTTCGCTCGCCCCCGGATCACGATGATGTAGTCCAGCGGCAGGACGCCGATCCTGTTCGTGACGAGCGTGTAGGTCTCGACTCCGGCCGCACGCATGATCCCCTCGACGTCCCTCTTGTAGAGGAGGTTCAGGGAGTCGCCTGTGGCCCATCGTTTGCCCATCTTCACGTACGCCCAATCTCTCATGCGGGCAGGGAACCAATGCGCGAGCGGGATCAGCGTGTGCGTGTCCACCGGGAACGCGCGGCTGGGAGTCGTGATCCATACGGAGCCGGCGACGCGGGCCATCTCGCGCACGAACAGGACCTGACGCTCGCGATCGCCCACGTGCTCGAGGACGGCGTTGGAATGGGCCACGTCGAAGCTGCCGCTTTCGAAGGGGAAGACCTCGCCGTCATACTGCACGAAGGACACGTCGGGGTACTTGGCAGGGCACTCCTTGGGCTCTTCGATGCCAAGGGCCGTCAGGCGCTTCGGCCAAGGGTAGTGCTGCTCGATGTAGTTCTCGCCGTCCACATACTCGTGATCGGAGAAGCCGACGTCCAGCACTCGCGTGTCGCTCGTCGGGAGGAAGGCCTGCATGAACGCACTCAGCTTGCGGTCTCTGTTCCGGCGAGACACCGCCATGGCAACGCTCCTCAGCACCTCAGACCTCCAGCCACGTTTCGGGCTGCCGGTGGAGCCTTCGCTCGATCGCTCGCTTGCCTGCGACGGAGCCGGCCCCTGCGCCTCGGGCCTCTGTGGATCCCCTTCGCGGAGGGCAGCCTGAGTACGCTCCAGCGCTCGGGGTCAGCCGCCGAGCAGCCGTACGGCGCCCTCGGCGGCCCGCAGCAGCAGGTCCGGGAAGAGGCCCACGACGATCACGCCGAGGCCGAGCACGACGACCGCGGCCTGGACGCCGAGCTGCGATGACTCCGGCTCGGCCTCCACGACCTGCTCCTCCGGAGCCTCGCGGAAGTACATGTACCAGACGATGCGCAGGTAGTAGTACGCCGACACGGCGCTCATGATGACGGCGACGATCGCCAGCCACGTGAGCCTGGCCTGCACGACGGTCGTGAACAGGTAGAACTTGCCCCAGAAGCCGGCGGTCGGCGGGATGCCGGTGAGCGAGACCATGAAGAGCGCCATCAGCCCGGCGGCCCACGGCATCGTGCGCCCGAGCCCCGCCATCTCGCCCAGCGTGTAGCCGTACTTGCGGCGCGCGCGGATCCAGATGAGCACGCCGAAGGCCCCGAGGTTCATGAGCGCGTAGGTCGCGAGGTAGAACAGGATGGCGCCGATGCCGAGGGTGTTGGCGGCCTTCCCCGCGGCGATGAGGCCTAGCGTCAGGTAGCCCGCGTGCGCGATGCTCGAGTAGGCGAGCATGCGCTTGAGGTTGCGCTGCGGCAGGGCGAGCACGTTGCCGACGATCATCGTGACGACGGCGAGGATGATCATCGCGTTGGTCCACGTCTGCGCCTGCAGGTGGGCGGCGACGACGAAGAACTTGGCGAAGGCGATGAAGGCGGCGGCCTTGACGCCCACCGACATGAAGGCGGTGACCGGCGTGGGGGCGCCCTCGTAGACGTCCGGCGCCCAGTTGTGGAACGGCACCGC
>CAIKZH010000109.1 GCA_903831865.1 uncultured Coriobacteriia bacterium | reverse complement strand
GCGGCCTGGCGCCGCGTCCGGTCTCACACCCAGCGAAGGAGTCCCGCCGCATGGACACCACCCGCTCCCAGCAACTCATGGCCGAGGCGTCCAAGGTCATCCCCGGCGGCGTGAACTCGCCGGTCCGCGCGTTCCGCTCCGTCGGCGGCGCGCCGATCTTCTACGACCACGCCAAGGGCAGCCGCGTGTGGGACGTGGACCGGAACGTCTACGTGGACTTCGTGGGGTCATGGGGGCCGATGATCCTGGGCCACGCCCCGGAGGTCGTCCTCGAAGCGGTGAGGGCGCAGCTCGGTCGCGGAACCAGTTTCGGCGCCCCGACCGAGCTCGAAGTGAGGATGGCGCAGGCCGTCGTCGCCGCGGTGCCGTCGATCGAGATGGTGCGCATGGTCTCGTCGGGCACCGAGGCCACGATGAGCGCCCTGCGCCTCGCGCGGGGCTTCACGGGCCGCGACCTGTTCGTGAAGTTCGACGGCAACTACCACGGGCACTCGGACGCGCTCCTGACGTCGGCGGGCTCCGGTCTCGTCACGCTCGGCATCCCTTCGACACCGGGTGTCACGGCGGGCGCCGCAGGCGACACGATCGTCCTGCCCTACAACGACATCGCGGCCGTCGTGCAGGCCTTCGAGGCGCGCGGCGACCGGATCGCGGCAGTGATCGTCGAGCCCGTGGCCGGCAACATGGGCGTCGTGCCGCCGCGCCCCGGCTTCCTCGAGGGGCTGCGCGCCGTCTGCGACAGCTTCGGCTCAGTGCTCATCTTCGACGAAGTCATCACGGGCTTCCGGGTTGCGCTGGGCGGCGCTCAGGAGCGCTACGCCGTCACGCCGGACCTCACCACGCTGGGCAAGATCATCGGCGGCGGGTTCCCGGTGGGGGCCTTCGGAGGCCGCGCGGAGATCATGGAGCGGCTCGCACCGCTGGGTCCCGTCTACCAGGCAGGCACGCTGTCGGGCAACCCGATCGCGATGGTCGCGGGGCTGGCCCTGATCGGCGAGCTGTCGAAGCCCGGCGTCTACGCCGAGCTGGAGCGCAAGGGCGCGCGGCTCGCGAGCGGGATCTGCAAGGCCGCCGAGACGGCCGGCATCGAGACCTGCTGCACCCGCGTCGGCTCCATGAGCTGCACTTTCTTCACGGCCGAGGATGTCGTCGACTGGGCCACCGCCGCCACCAGCGACACGCAGCGATACGCCGCGTTCTTCCGCGGGATGCTGGAGCGGGGAGTCACGCTCGCGCCCAGCCAGTACGAGGCCACCTTCACGTCCCTCGCACACACCGACGAGGACATCGACATCGCGATCGCCGCGGCCGCCGAGACCCTGGAGGAGCTGTCATGAAGGCGATCATCCCGGCAGCGGGACTCGGCACGCGGTTCCTGCCGGTCACCAAGGCACAGCCCAAGGAGATGCTGCCGGTCGTCGACAAGCCGGTCATCCAGTACGTGATCGAGGAGGCCGCGGCGGCCGGAGTGGACGATGTGCTCATCGTGACGGGCCGCGGCAAGCGCGCCATCGAGGACCACTTCGACCGCTCCATGGAGCTTGAGGAGATGCTCGAGCGCAACGGCGCGATGGAGCGTCTTCGTGCCGTGTGCGCCGTCTCCGATATCGCGCAGGTCTTCTACGTGAGGCAGGGGCAGCCCTTGGGCCTCGGACACGCCGTGTTGTGCGGTGCATCCCACGTCTGCAACGAGCCGTTCTTCGTCCTGCTCGGCGACGTGATCGTGCCGGGCAACGACTGCCTGCCGCGGCTCGCCGCCGTTCACGAGAAGCACGGGGGCTCGGTGCTCGCGGTGACACCGGTGCCTCGAGACATGGTGAGCCGCTACGGGGTGATCCAGGGTCACGAGGTGGAACCGGGCGTCTGGCGCGTCACGGATCTGGTGGAGAAGCCGTCGCCGGACGAAGCGCCGACTGACCTGGCGATCTTCGGCCGCTATCTGCTCACACCCAAGGTCATGGAGCTGCTCCCCGCGGTGAGTCCCGGCACGGGCGGAGAGATCCAGCTCACCGACGCGCTGCGTGAGCTCCTGCACACCGAGACGATCCACGCCGTCGTCGAACAGGACCCCGGGTTCGACACCGGCAACGTCCTTGCCTGGCTGGAGGCGAACGTCGCTCTGGCTCTGCGCTCGAAGGACCTGGGGCCGGCCCTGCGCGTGTCGCTGGAGCGGATGCTGGGCGAGCGATGAGCGGCCCGCGCCTTCTCACCGTGGTGGTGCCGGTCTACGGCAGCGAGGAGATCCTTCCGGAGACGCACCGGCGGCTCTCCGCCGCGCTGACCGGACTCGGTCCGGAGCTGGAACACGAGATCGTGTTCGTGAACGACGGCAGCCCGGACGACGCGCTCGGTGCGCTGCGCAGGATAGCGGCCGCGGACCCGCGCGTTCGCGTGATCGGGCTGTCACGCAACTTCGGCCACCAAGTGGCGATCACCGCAGGCCTCGATGCGGCTCGCGGCGACGCGGTCGTCATCATCGACGACGACCTTCAGGACCCGCCCGAGGCCATCGCCGACATGGTCGCGAAGTGGCGCGAGGGCTACCAGGTCGTCCACGGCGTGCGCAGCGAACGCAAGGGCGAGGGCGCGTTCAAGCGCTGGTCCGCCGCGGCGTTCTATCGGCTGATGCAGTGGCTCTCAGATACGCCGCTGCCGGTGGACTCCGGCGACTTCCGGCTCATCGACCGCGCGGTCGTGGACGCCCTCGTGCAGATGCGTGAGGAGACACGCTACGTGCGCGGGATGGTGGCGTGGGCGGGATTCCGGCACTGCGAGGTGTCGTACGTGCGGGACGCGCGGTTCTCCGGGACCGGCAACTACAACCTTCGGCGGCTGATGCACCTGGCTCTCGACGGCGCGCTCAGCTTCTCCGTGCGACCGTTGCAGCTCATGACGCAGTTCGGTCTGCTCGTGACGGTGCTGGCGGCGCTCACCGGCCTGTGGGTGGTCATCAGCCGTCTCTTCGACCTGGGGATGATCGTGCCTGGCTGGACGGCGATCATGGTCGCCGTGCTGTTCATGGGCGGCGTGCAACTCGTGTCGATCGGGGTGCTCGGCGCCTATCTCGGTCGCGTGTTCACGGAGAGCAAGCACCGTCCGCTCTACCTCGTGGCCGAGCGGCTGGGCTTCGGAGCGGACGAAGAGGGCCGATGAGCGAGGCCGCGTGTCTGGTCACCGTCGGCATCCCCAGCTTCCAGGGGGAGCGCTTCATCGCCGAGGCGATAGCTTCTGCGCTGGCGCAGGAGGTCGACGGGCTGGAGGTCATCGTCGCCGACGACGCCTCCGACGACCGCACCGTGGAGATCGCGCGCGGCTTCGACGACCCGCGGCTGCGGGTGCTCACCGGCGAGACGAACCTGGGTGCTTCGCGCAACTGGAACCGCGTGCTGGACGAGGCGAGGGGCCGCTACGTGAAGGTGATGGGGCACGACGACGTGCTTCTGCCCGGCTCGCTCGCGGCGGAGGTGGCGAGCCTGGAGGCCGACCCGGAGGTCGTGCTGGTCACGGGCCCTCGCGTGATCGGGACCGAGCGGGGTCGGCGGATCATGCTCCGGGGCAATGGTCGTCTGCGCGGGAAGGTGTGGGGCCGCTTCGCCACCCGCGAGATCGTCCGGAGCGGCGCCAACCTCATCGGCGAGCCGTGTGCGGTGCTGATGCGCGCGTCGGCAGCGAAGAGCGTCGGGGGCTTTGCCGCCGACGCCCCCTACAGCATCGATCTGGAGCTGTGGCTGCGGCTGTTGGAGCAGGGAAGCGTCTACGTCCTGGACGAGCCGGTGGCCATGTATCGCATCGTGTCGTCGGCGTGGAGCACCCAGGTCTCAGCGAGTCAGGCCGAGGACGTGGTGCGCCTGCTGCGCAAGACCCGGGAGCGACGCGCCTTCGACGTTACCGACGCCGACGTCGAGCGGGGCGCGCGGCGCGCGCGAGGTCTTGCGAGGCAGCGCCGGCTCCTCTACCGCGTCCTGTTCGACCGGGAGCTCCATCAGCAGCTGCGCTACCTGCTCATCGGTGGGTGGAACACGCTGTTCGGGTGGATCGCGTTCTCCGTTCTCTACCTCTTGCTCCACGCGAAGGTGAACTACGCGATTGTCTTCGTGGCGGCGTACGCTGTCTCGATGGCGAACGCATATGTCGGCTACAAGTACGTGGTGTTCCGCACCTCCGGCGCTCTGAGGAAGGAGATCCCGCGCTTCGCGCTGGTCTACATCGGCGCGCTCGCGGTGAACCTGGTGGCCTTCCCGTGGCTCACGCGCTCTCTGGGACTGAACCCGTATCTGAGCCAGGCGATCTTCACTGTGGCGCTCGTCATCTGCACCTACATCGTGAACAAGCGGTTCAGCTTCCGGCAGGAGGCTCGCGCATGAGTGACCTTGAACGGTCCTTCGCCAGCTCGCGCTGCGTCGTCTTCGGCGCCGGCGGCTTTCTCGGGTCCAACCTTGCCGGGTCGCTCGCCGGCCTGGGAGCGGACGTCGTCGCGTTCGACCTGCGGCCGCCCCGCGAGAAGAGGGCCGGCGTGACTGCGGTGACCGGCGACATCCTCGACGCGGCCGCGGTTCGGAGCGCCATCGAGGGCGCCGACCACATCTACGCCTTCGCCGGCGGAAGCGGGGCCGTGCGCAGCATGGCTGACCCGCTGTCGGACCTGAGGACGAGCTGCGAGGCGCAACTCGTCCTGCTGGAGGCGGTCCGTGAGATCGCGTCCGCGGCGAGCATCGTGTTCCCGGGCTCCCGGCTCGAATACGGAAGGCCTTCCTCGCTTCCGGTGGGCGAGGACCAGCCGCTGAGTGGCACGAGCCCGTATGCGATCCACAAGATAGCGTGCGACTCCTACTACCATCTGTACGCCGAGGACTACGGACTGCGCACCATCGTCCTGCGCTTCTCCAACCCGTACGGACCCCACACCGCCGGCGACCCCGCGCGGCTCGGCTACGGCGTGCTGAACGCCTTCGTCGACCATGCGCTCGCGGGCGAGGCGATCCCCCTGTACGGAGACGGCGAGCAGCTTCGTGACTTCATCGCGGTGGAGGACTGCGTGCGGGCCGTGATCGCCGCCTCCGCGTCGTCCACGGTCGCCACGTCGCGAGGAAGGGCGATCAACATCGGCTCCGGCGAAGGCGTGAGCCTGAGGCGCGCCGCCGAGATGATCGTGCACGCGGCCGGGAGAGGGAGTGTCCGCACGGGGGAGCCCTGGCCGGAGGCTGCGGCGGCGGTGGAGACGGGCGACTTCTACTTCGACGTCTCGCTGGCGCGGGAGCTCCTCGGATGGACGCCGCGCATCACGTTGGAAGAGGGCGTGCGCGAGATGGTCCGCAGAGCGGTCGGTAGGCCGTGACCCGGGCGTGGGCGGCTGCGATGTGCCCGCCAGACCACGGCAGACGCATGCGGTACGATGCGCAAAGCCCCGGAGCCCATCGGACGCAAGGAGTGCGATGAAAGCTCTCGTCCTCGCAGGCGGCAAGGGCACGCGCCTGCGCCCCATCACGTTCACTCGAGCGAAGCAGCTCGTCCCCGTCGCCAACAAGCCGATCCTGTTCTACGGCATCGAGGCGATACGGGATGCCGGTGTGACCGACATCGGCGTGATCGTGGGCGAAACCGCCGACGAGGTCATGGCCGCGCTGGGTGACGGCTCGCGCTGGGGAGTGACCTTCACCTACATCCCGCAGGAGGCGCCGCTCGGGCTGGCGCACGCGGTGAAGATCGCCGAGCCGTTCATCGCCGGCGAACCGTTCGTGATGTACCTTGGCGACAACCTCATCGCCAACGGGATCTCCCGTTTCGTGGCCGACTTCGAGGCGGGCGACTCGAACGCGCAGATCCTGCTCGCGCACGTGCCCAATGCAAACCAGTTCGGCGTCGCGGAACTCGGTGCGGACGGCTCGGTGATGCGCCTGGTGGAGAAGCCGCTGGACCCGGCGTCCGATCTCGCGCTCGTGGGCGTCTACCTCTTCGACGCCTCGGTCTTCGAGGCGGTCAACGCCATTCAGCCGTCCGCTCGCGGCGAGCTGGAGATCACGGACGCCATCCAGTGGCTCGTGGACAGCGGTCACACGGTGCGCCCCTATGTGATCGACGGCTGGTGGAAGGATACGGGCAAGCTCGACGACATGCTGGAGGCCAACCGCATCATGCTCGACGCGATGCAGCCGGTCATCTCAAGCGAAGCGGGCGAGGGCACGGTATTCCACGGCCGCGTCTCGACCGGCCGAGATACCGTGACGGTCGGCTCCACGATCCGCGGCCCTGTCGTGATCGGCGACGGGTGCGAGATCCGCGAGGCCTACATCGGTCCCTACACCGCAGTGGGCGACGGATGCCGGGTCATCGGCGCCGAGGTCGAGCACTCGATCCTGCTTCGGGGCTCGCG
The DNA here is from genome assembly GCA_903831865.1 of uncultured Coriobacteriia bacterium. GTDB lineage: Bacteria > Actinomycetota > Coriobacteriia > Anaerosomatales > PALSA-660 > PALSA-660. The sequence continues at coordinate 3,622 of CAIKZH010000109.1, read as the reverse complement.
CATCGAAGGCGCTGGCTGTCGCGTCGCAGACTCGCTCCTCGGCGTGGACGCAGCGGTGAGGCGCGTCCCGTCCGTGCAGTCGGCGTGCCGGCTGATGATCGGCGACAACTCGGAAGTCGACCTCGTCTAGGAGGCGCGAAGTGATCGACGGCGTGAAGGTCAAAGACCTCTCGGTCATCCCCGACGACCGGGGCTACCTGATGGAGATGCTGCGCAGCGACGACCCGGAGTTCCAGCGCTTCGGGCAGGTGTACATGACGGTCGTCTACCCGGGCGTCGTGAAGGCATGGCACTACCACAAGAAGCAGACCGACCATTTCGTGTGCGTGGCCGGCATGGCGAAGGTGGCGCTCCACGACGCGCGCGAGGGCTCTCCCACCCAGGGTGAGACGAACACGTTCGTGATCGGCTGGCAGCACCAGCGCCTGCTGATCATCCCTCCCGGGGTCTATCACGGCTTCACACCGGCGGGACCCGAGCCCGCGTCGATCATCAACGTGCCGACCGAGCTCTACGACCGCGATGAGCCCGACGAGTTCCGCCGGCCCTTCGACGATCCGGAGATCGGCTACGACTGGGGCGTGAGCAACGGATGAGGCTCCTCGTGTGCGGCGGGGCGGGGTTCATCGGCTCCGACTTCGTTCGCAGGATGCTGGCGAAGCATCCCGACTGGGAGATCGTGTGCTTCGACAAGCTCACCTACGCGGGCAATCCGGACAACCTTGCGAGCGTGGCCGACGACGCGCGCTACTCCTTCGTCAAGGGCGACATCCGGGACGCCGAGACGGTCGCGGCCGCCGCGAAGGGCGCCGACGCGATCGTGAACTTCGCCGCGGAGACGCACGTGGACCGCTCGATCGACGAGCCGACCTCCTTCCTCGTCACCGACATCCTCGGCACGCATGCGCTGCTGGAGGTCGTGCGCGAGATGGGCATCGCGAAGATGGTCCAGGTCTCCACCGACGAGGTGTACGGCTCCATCGCCGAAGGCTCGTTCTGCGAGACCGACCGCCTCGCACCATCGAGTCCTTACTCGGCGTCGAAGGCGGGTGGCGACCTGCAGGTTCTGGCCTACCATCGCACGTACGGACTGCCCGTCGTCATCACGCGCGGAAGCAACACGTACGGGCCGTATCAGTATCCCGAGAAGCTCGTGCCGCTCTTCGTGACAAACGCGCTGGAGGGCGCGACGATGCCGCTCTACGGCGACGGACGCAACGTGCGCGACTGGCTGCATGTGGACGACCACTGCGACGGCATCGAGGCGGCGCTGCTGCGCGGCCGTGACGGCGAGGTCTACAACCTCGGCGGGGGCAACGAGCGGACCAACCGGGAGATCGCGACGATCATCCTGGATGAGTTGGGATGCGAGGCGAGCATGATCGAGCGGGTCGCGGACCGCCCCGGTCACGACTTCCGCTACTCGATCATCTGTGACAAGGCCCGCGAAGAGCTGGACTGGAGCCCGGCGGTCGACTTCGAGCAGGGGCTGCGCGACACCATCCGCTGGTACGCGTCCAACGAGCCGTGGTGGAGCAAGATCAAGCATCACACCGGCGAGTTCGCCGACTGGCACCGCCGCTGGTACGAGGAGCGCACCGCGAAGTGACTGGGGCGGTGCTCATCGCCGGGGCGGGCGGCATGCTGGGGACCTCCCTGCGCAAGGTGTGCCTCGAGCGCGGGGTGGCTGTCGCGGCGCCAGGCGAGAGCGACTTCGACATCACCGAGCCGGCGGGCGTGGCAGGCAGCGTCCGTGCCTTCGCGCGCGAGCATCCGGATGGCGTGCTGGTGAACGCCGCGGCCTACACGAACGTCGAGCGCGCCGAAGACGAGCCCGAGCGCGCCCATGCCGTCAACGACGCAGGTGCCCGGCTGCTGGCCGCGGAAGCGGTCCGGTCCGGGCTGCGGTTCGTGCACGTCTCGACCGACTTCGTCTTCGACGGCACGAAGGCCGGCGCGTACACCGAGGACGACGAGCCGAACCCGCTCTCCGTGTACGGCCGCTCCAAGCTTCTGGGCGAGCGGTCGGTGGCGGAAGCGGACCCGAGAGCGCTGATCGTCCGCACCGCCTGGGCCTTCGGCGAGGGCGGGGCCAACTTCCCGAAGAAGATCCTGGAGCGTGCGCGGACCCTGCGGAGCATCGACGTCGTGTGCGACGAGAAGGGGTCTCCCACCTACACGCGCGACCTCGCCGCGGGCATACTCGCGCTGCTTGACGCCGGTGCGCGCGGGCTGTTCCATCTGGCGGGGTCGGGCTCGTGTACGCGTGATGAGCTCGCGCGCGAGGTCCTGCGGCTCGCAGGGCGCGACGACGTCGAGGTCGTGCCCGTACCGTCGTCCACGTTCCCGAGCAAGGCAGCCAGGCCGGCGAACTCGGTGCTGGATTGCTCGAAGGCGGCGGCGCTCGGCGTCGCGATGCCGGCCTGGAGCGATGCGTTGGCGAGGTTCGTGAGCGGGCTGGGGTAGGGGCGGTGTTCTAATCCGACGAGCGGCGCTTCCTTGCCTCTCAGGATTCGAAGTAGTCCAATTGCGTCACGTCGCCGTTCCAACATAGTGGGGGGTCCCATGTTCTTGTCGCGCCGTGTCGAGTCCGCCGAACAGTCGATAGAGGCGTTGGTCCGACTCCTAGAATCGATGATTGGTCAGGCCAGCAGAGGTATCAGGCGATCGGCGTGGCACGTCGGTCTCCTGTCGCTGGTTGCGCTGGTGGCGCTGGGCCCCGCGATGGCTGCTGCAGGTTCGCGATCGAGTGCGAGCGTTCGAGCCGCCGCGGTGGCTACCAGTTTCGCAAACACGCGCTCGCTTACCTTCAACACCACGAGCAGCGGTGCGAACATCTCAGGCGCTTTGACGGACTTCCCGATCTGCGTGGAGGTAGATGCAGCGTCGTGGCCCAGCTCCAGTGAGCGGTCGCACTTCTTCTCGGCGTCCAACGCGGGCGGCAAGCGGGTCGAGTTCTTCGACTCTGACGGGAGTACGAAGCTATCGTACGAGGTCGAGAAGTACGACGCCGCCAACCAGGACGCGATCTACTGGGTCAAGGTGCCACAGGTGGACGGCAACAGCAGCAGCGACAAGATCGTCCTGGGGTACGGCAGCGACCCGAACGGCTCGGACCAGGACGCGATGACATCTGTGTGGGATGCCAACTTCAAGGGAGTGTGGCACTTCCGCTACAGCTCAGGGATCTCGGTCCCCGATTCGACGTCCGGGAACCACCCGATTGCTCTGAGCGGCACCTTCTCATGGGCCGGCGACGGATTGGCGCTGAACGGCGGCAAGGGCTCCATGGGGCCGCTGGGCGTGAGCAGCGTAAGGACCGCGAAGACGCTTGAGGTCTTCGCTTACATCGATCCCGCCACTGCCCAGGCCGACGACACGCTTCTGTCGGATGGCGATGGGACTGCATCCGACCGGAACTACGATCTGGCCTACCTGCGCTACGGAGGGTACGGTCGGCCATTCCTCTTCGACATGGGCAAGGGAGTTGCCCCGCTCTTGTTGACACCTGCTGTCTATGACGCGACGGCCTGAAGCCGCCGCTCCTCCAGTCTCCGCTCGAACTCTGCAGGAGACAAGTCGCCGATCGAAGAGTGACGCCGGTGAGGGTTGTAGAAGCCCT
>CAIKZH010000108.1 GCA_903831865.1 uncultured Coriobacteriia bacterium | reverse complement strand
GAGTACGGCGTCGACGTGCATCCAGAGCGAGGCGCCCTGGGCGCCGCCCAGCAGGCGCAGCTCGCAGCTCTGCGGACGACCCGTCTCGAAGAGCGCCCTGCGCTGCAGGTAGAAGGCGTCCTGGTCGTCTGCGACGATGAACTTCGTCAGCGGCTTGCCGATCAGGTCGGCTCGCGGGACGCCGAGCTTCTCGGCGGCCGTGAGGTTGGCCCGGCGGATGATATTCCGCCCGGTGAGGGTCAGATAGCCGACCGGGGCCAGATCGTAGAGATCGAGGTAGCGAGTCCGCGACGTCTCGAGGCGATGGGTGGTCTCGCGCAGCTCCTCGTTCTGCAGCTCGAGCTCTATCTGATGGACCTCCAGCTCGTGCAGAAGCTCGGCAACCTGCTCGAGGTCGGTCCGTCCGTGCTCGTCGGCGCGACCCATCGTCCGCAGCGCCTCCTCGGCGCGGCGGCGCAAGTCCTCGTGCCCGCTTCGAGGCGCGCCGGTCGCCGGCGTACCCTCGGGCGCCGCACTCGGATCGCGTCGCTTCGTCATCGTCCCTGCTCCCCCGCGCTTTCGTTGCCTATCTGGTCATAAGTATCGACCATGTCAACGGCGGGGCGCATGGAACGTTCCGCCCCGTCGAGTGGCCAAGGTGGAGGAGGACGGGACCCGTCGCGACCTGGAGCTTCGCGATGGTGTCCCGCAGTGGAGTTCTGCCGGCCGCGGGTCGATACTCCGAAGTGAGATGTCCTCAGAGGCCACCCTCAATCTCGCGCTACTTCTTGCGACGGCGCTCGTGATGTGCGTTGCCGGCGTCGTCGTCTGGCTGCGTGTCCACGTCCCGGGCGCGCGCGTCATGGCGCTCATGCTGTTCGCCCTCGCCCTCAACTCGGCCGCCTACGGCCTCGAGTTCACGACGATTGCCGTGGGTTCCAAGATCGCCTGGGAGAAGCTGCTGACGGTCGGCATAGTGGCGGTGCCGACGCTGTGGCTCGCCTTTGCCATCCTCTACACGGGACGCGGCCGCTGGCTTACGCCTCGCGTGATCGCGTTGCTCTGCGTTGTACCCACCGTCAGCCTTGCACTCGCGCTCACCAACGGCGCTCACCACCTCTTCTGGGAGGGCTTCTCGGTGCCGAGCAGCGACGCGTACCTGTCGCTGCAGCCCGACTTCGGACCGGCGTTCGCAGTGCACGCGGTGTACTCGTACGGGCTTCTCGCGATCGGCACCGTTCTGCTGCTCGGCTTGTTCCGGCGGTCATGGCGCCTCTATCGCGGCCAGGCGATCGCGCTCCTGATCGCCGTCCTGTTGCCTTGGGCGACTGATGTCTTCGATCTGCTCGCGCCGCCAGTCCACCCTTCGGTCGCGTTCGGCCCGCTGGGGTTCTGCGTCGGAGCACTGTTGCTCGCCATCAGCCTCACCCGCCTGCGCGTCGGCGACGTCTTGGCCGTGTCGCGGACGACCATCCTCGACAGCCTGCTTGACGGCATCCTGGTGATGGACGGGGGCGGCCGCATCCTCTACTCGAATCCATCGGGCACCGAGCTTCTCGACCGGCTCTTGCCCGGGCAGCAAGACAGCGGTCGCCTGCGCACATGGCCACAGGACGTCCAGCCGCTCCCGGAAGCGATGTCGGCCGGGTCCAGCCAGGTCGCCGAGCAGCGTCTGCACAGTGCCGAGACGACGTTCGACCTGCGCCTGTCCCCAGTGCGCGACTCGCAGGGCCAGGCGGTGGCCCACGTCGTGGTGGCTCGGGACGTGAGCAAGCAGTTGCGTGCCGAGAGCGAGCTGCGCGAGAGCGGGGAGAGACTCGAACAGGCGCTGGAATCCACGGTCCACGCGCTCTCCCTGGCGGTGGAAAGTCGTGACCCGTACACCATGGGTCATCAGCAGCGGGTGGCGGCGCTGGCGCGGGCTATCGCCGAGGAGATGGGTCTCGAGGACGACGAGATCCGCGGGCTGTACATGGCGGGGGAGGTCCACGACGTCGGCAAGATCAAGGTGCCCATCGAGATCCTCTCGCGGCCCGGCGTGTTGACGGACAACGAGTTCGCGCTCGTGCGCCAGCATGCGGAGGCCGGCTACGAGATCTTGAAGGGCATCGCCTTCCCGTGGCCGGTGGCCACCATCGTGCGCCAGCACCACGAGAAGCTGGACGGCTCCGGCTACCCGCTGGGGTTGCGCGGCGACGACATCCTGCCGGCCGCGCGGATCCTGTGCGTCGCCGACGTCGTCGAGGCGATGGCCTCGGACCGGCCGTACCGTCCGTCGCTCGGCCTCGACGCGGCGCTGCGCGAGATCAAGGACAATCGCGGGACGCTGTTTG
>CAIKZH010000107.1 GCA_903831865.1 uncultured Coriobacteriia bacterium | reverse complement strand
CTGGTCGCACGGCGACGGCGTGACGACCATGCATCCGGTCGGTGGCCGGGAAGTAGGTTGGGCCCAGGTGGAGCGCCCGTGGATCGAACTGGCCAAGATCGTCTCGAATGGCAAGGCAGAGATGGTCGACAAGGTCGTCCAGGTCGCGGGTGAAATAGGCTATGAAGTCGGCACAGAGAAGGGGAATGTCACGATGGCCGGGCATCAGGTCGCCATCGAGCATCGCTGCACGAACATCTATCGCCGCGAGGCCGGGGGGTGGAAGATCGTTCACCACCACTCCGACATCGCGCCCGCCATGCTGGAGGTCCTGGGCCGCCTGCAGGGCAAGTAGCCGCGCCACAAGAGCGGCGAGGGCCACCTGTCCGGATCCATCACGCGATCCGGCGAGCAGCGGAGTAACCCGGCGTGCGGGCGGCGTCCCTTTTCGGGAGGCCGCCCGTGCCGTACGTCTGGACGAGTCCCGGTTGCACCTCAGGCGGCGTGCCCGACCGCACGACACAGCGCATCCATCGACCGCAGCCACAGGGCGAGCCGGTTCGAGTTCTCGCTGGTTGGAGACGCCAACTACGCTGTCGCAGCCCTCGCCCTGCGGAGCGGCTCCTCCGTTAACGCGCGCACATCCCGCACGACCTCCTCGAAGGATGGGCCCTCCAGTCGGCTACGCGTCAGGAACGCCATCCACCGCGCCTGACACTCTGTGTCTCTCCCGAACTCATCGCTGAGCCCAATCGGAACACCGTCCGGCACCTCGGTCTTGCGCCGGGCGAAGGTAGCCGCGATTGCCTCGGCCAGCCCTTCCGGATCCAGGGCCCCCTCGCGGGCGAGGGCGCGCAGGTCGAAGTAGTCCTTCATCCGGCTGTTCCTCACTCCGAGCAGCACCATCGCGTGCAGCTTCTCCGCGACCACGCTGCCGCGCGAGTAGACGCGCAGACGAGCACGCGGCAGATCAAGCAACCCCGGATAGTCCATCCACTCGGGTGCTGGAGTCACGGCGTCGCCGATTCCGATGTCCACCTGGACAGTCAGCCTTGCCTTGCCGACGTGCGCCTCGAGCGTGGCGCGCCGGCCGCCGTAGGCGTCCTCGACGCGGATGGGTTCGACTCGCACCGATCCCGGCAGAAAGGTCACGGCGTCCGGCTCGACTTCCACAGCGCACACGTTCCGAAAAATCCCGACCAGCTCATCGTCCGAGAGATCCCCGAAGCCGAGCAGGTCGGCATCGCTTGTCGGGCGCAGCGTCTCCCCCAGCCACGCCATGAGCAGCAGCGCGCCCTTCAGCACGAACCGCTCTGCGTGCCTCGAACGCGAGAGCCGGTAGAGGAACCTCTCAACACCGTACCGAGTGAGCACGAGGTTCGGGTCGACCCCGATCTCCCTCGCGTGCGCGGCCAGCCGTACCTGAATCGAGCGCGCCAACCCCTCGTTCGGGTTGCTCATCCGGTCAGTGCCTCGAGGTACGGCCGCATGACGCGTCGCACGCGGCAGATGCCGGCGTAGTGGTCGAGCTCGTCCATCGTGAACTTGCGCGCCCTCCACGCCTCGCGCAGCGCTTCCAACACGACGTCGAGGCCGATCTTGTTCCGGTACTTGAAGCAGTCCGCCAGCGTCTTCGCGACGCCGTAGACTCGAACCGTCCGCCCCTCGCGCCGATGCGATCCGACGCCTTCCGAGAGCGCCGCACCCGTGTAGCGCACCACCCGTAGCGGCGGGTACTTGAGCGAGGGTTGGTGCGCGCGGCGGTCGATCGCGATCCAGACCTGCGAGGGCAGCTGCGTGCCGACGTCGTGGAACTGAAGCGCGGAGAGCAGGCAGACGACACCCTGCGGCACCGCCGTGCAGGCGATCACGAGGCCGTGGCTCTCCGTCACCGGGTGCTCGGCGAGGCGATAGAGCCCGCGGGCGATTCGCTCGAGCTGCCCGGTGCTGACCAGGCGGCTCAGCACCTGGCGGTGAATGCCCGCTGCGACGAGCTCGCGCGTGGTGACGCCCTGGCTGCGACGCGCCAGCTTCAGCGCCCTGGCTTGGTCCGTGGTGGGTAGCATGTGGCGAATGGTAGTCATTTATGAGTAACTGTCAACCATTAGCCACATGCAGCAACCCGAACATGCCTCTACGCACTGTGCCACAACATGTTACGAAATGCACTCCAATCGATTCCACACCGACCCCCACGCTGACCAGGGGGCGCTGCGCCCGCCGGCGCACACGACCCGCGGCAGTGCGGGACGGAACGCCGGCTCGGGCACTCGCGCTGCCTATCGCATGGCTCCTCCATCCCCGCGACCACCCAATCGAGCGGTTCGAACTCTCAGTCGTTTGGGCCGCCAGGCCTCAACGAGCGGCCCGTGCCGCGACCCATCAGCGCCGTTCTCTCGTCCGTCGAGCGCTCCTTGACGCTCAGGGCCGTCACGACGAGCATTGATACAGCTTCCCCCGGCGGAATCCGATATTCGACCCGACCTGAGGCCCGCTATGAAGCACGTCTTCGCCATCGCCGCGCTCCTCGGCGTGCTCCTGCCCGCAGCCGCGCGGGCACAAGCTCCGGCGTTGCTCTCGACCTGGACCACCGGCGCCACCAATGGCCTGGGGCGCCCGTGGCATCTCGGCTTCGACGTCGCGGGAAACGTCTACGTGGCCGACCCCGCCGCCGAGCGCGT